>NZ_LT907982.1:961500-1282000 GCF_900230215.1 Jatrophihabitans sp. GAS493
ATCGGCACCAACCAGATCGACCTGGAGGAGGCTTCGGCCCGGGGGGTCACCGTCTTCAATGCGCCCTTCTCCAACACCCGCAGTGTCGTCGAGCTGGCGATCGCTGAGATCATCTCGATGACCCGCCGCCTCACCATCAAAGACCGCCTCATGCACGAAGGGGTCTGGGACAAGTCGGCCGACGGCGCCCACGAGGTGCGCGGACGCACGCTCGGCATCATCGGCTACGGCAACATCGGCACTCAGCTGTCGGTGCTGGCCGAGAACCTCGGCATGCGAGTCCTCTTCTTCGACACCGCAGACCGGCTCGCGTTGGGCAACGCCTCGCGCTGCACCACGATGGCCGAGCTGCTCTCCCAGTCCGACGTGGTCACCCTGCACGTCGACGGACGGGCCTCGAACAACGACCTCTTCGGCGAGGAGGAGTTCGCGCTGATGAAGGCGGGCTCGCTCTTCCTGAACCTCTCCCGCGGCTTCGTGGTCGACTACGCCGCGCTACGCGAGCACCTGGAGTCCGGCCACATCGCCGGTGCCGCGGTCGACGTCTTCCCGGTCGAACCGAAGGGGCGCGGCGATGAGTTCGTCTCCGAACTGCGGGGCCTGCCCAACGTCATCCTGACCCCACACATCGGTGGTTCCACCGAGGAGGCGCAGCAGGACATCGGCCGCTTCGTGGCCGGCAAGTTCCGCGACTTCGCGCTGGACGGCTCCACTGCGCTGAGTATCAACCTCCCCGGCGTGGCGCTGCCGCAGCGGCCCGGCGGCCACCGGTTGATGCTGATTCACCGCAACGTGCCGGGCGCATTGGCAACAATTAACGGGGTGTTCGCCGAGCACAAGGTCAACGTCGAGGCCCAGCTCCTCGGCACCCGTGGCGAACTCGGGTACGTGGTAACCGATACCGCCGCCGCTTACACCCCGGAGATTCTCGCTGAACTCACGGCCCTGCCGGAGACGGTGCGACTCAACGCGCTCTCCTAGACGGCGCGCCCGACTTCTTAGACGGTCTATAAGGGCTGACACGGTATACCGGTCGCCTAGTTGCGCACGCGCCTCAGTGGAATTATGATTATGTTACCCGTCAGTAACTAAAAGGACCGTCACAGGTAACTCTCCTGGACGGAATCTGCACAATCATTCAGGGAGAGCCACCCGCTATGGGCCACTACAAGAGCAACGTCCGTGACATCGAGTTCAACCTCTTCGAGGTACTAGGTACCAGCGCGAACTGGGATCCGAAGGTGTTCGAGGGAATCGACGAGGACGCCGTGCGCGGCCTCCTTCCCGAGATCGCCCGCCTCGCCGAGGGGCCACTCGCCGAGTCCTTCGCGGACGCTGACCTACACCCGCCGGTCTTCGACCCGGCCACCAACACCGTCAAGATCCCCGAGTCGCTGAAGAAGTCCTACAAGGCCCTTCAGGACGGCGAGTGGTGGCGGCTCAGCTGTATCCCCGAGCTCGGCGGCACCCGCGTCCCGAACTCGGTCGCCTGGGCCGTCGCCGAGCAGGTCCTCGGCTCCAACCCGGCGCTGCACATGTACGCCGCCGGTGCCCCGTTCGCCGGCATTCTGTACCGCAACGGCAACGACACCCAGAAGAAGATCGCCCAGCTGATGGTCGACAGGCAGTGGGGCTGCACCATGGTCCTCACCGAGCCGGACGCGGGCTCGGACGTCGGCGCCGGCCGCACCAAGGCCATCGAGCAGGCCGACGGCAGCTGGCACATCGAGGGCGTCAAGCGCTTCATCACCTCGGCCGAGCACGACATGACCGAGAACATCATCCACCTGGTGCTGGCCCGTCCCGAGGGCGCTGGGCCGGGCACCAAGGGCCTGTCGCTCTTCGTGGTCTCGAAGTACCACTTCGACGTCGAGACCGGCGAACTCGGCGAGCGCAACGGTGCCTACGTCACCAACGTCGAGCACAAGATGGGCCTCAAGGCCTCCACCACCTGTGAGCTGCGCTTCGGTGAGAAGGAGCCGGCCGTCGGCTACCTCGTCGGCGACATCCACGACGGCATCGCGCAGATGTTCCAGGTCATCGAGAACGCCCGCATGATGGTCGGCACGAAGGCCATCGCCACCCTCTCCACCGGCTACCTGAACGCGCTGGCCTACGCCAAGACCCGCGTCCAGTCGGCCGACCTCACCAAGGCCGCCGACAAGGCCGCGCCGCGCGTGACGATCATCAACCACCCGGACGTGCGCCGCAGCCTGATGCTGAACAAGGCCTACGCCGAGGGGCTGCGTTCGCTGGTGCTCTACACCGCCTCCTCGCAGGATCGCATCCAGGTCGGCGAGCAGAACGGCTCCGACACCGCGCTCGACGAGGCGATCAACGACCTGCTGCTGCCGATCGTCAAGGGCGTCGGCTCGGAGCGTTCCTACGACCAGCTGGCCCAGGCGCTGCAGACCTTCGGTGGCTCCGGATACCTGCAGGACTACCCGCTCGAGCAGTACATCCGGGATGCCAAGATCGACACCCTCTACGAGGGCACCACGGCCATCCAGGGCCAGGACTTCTTCTTCCGCAAGATCATCCGCAACAAGGGGGCCGCACTCGGTGCCCTGTCGGGGGAGATCACCACGTTCCTCGCCTCGATCGCCGACGAGGGACGTCTGAAGGAGCAGAGTGCCGCCCTGCAGAAGGCGCTGGAGGACTTCGGTGCCTCGGTCGGTTTCATGACCCAGCAGCTGATGAGCGCCCAGGACGACATCCGCAACATCTACAAGGTCGGCCAGAACACCACCCGCCTGCTGATGTCGGCCGGTGACCTGATGGTCGGTTACCTGCTGCTGCGCCAGGCCGCCGTCGCGCTCACCAAGCTCGACGCGAACGGTGTATCGGCCGCCGACCGCGCCTTCTACGAGGGTAAGTACGCGGTCTCGCAGTTCTTCAGCGCCACCGTGCTGCCCGAGCTGACGGCCCGCCGCCTCATCACCGAGTCGACCGACAACTCGCTGATGGAACTCTCCGAGGACGCCTTCTAAGCAGCAGCATCCAGGCGAACCGCAGACGGGCGCCGCTCGGGACCTTGATCCTGGGTGGGCGCCCGTTTTGCTGTTCGCCTAGATTCGTAGCTGACCGAGCGTGAACGGGAAGGGAAGCTCAGTGCCTCAGTGGATTGACCTCGACGGTGCGGTCAATGTCCGAGACGTCGGCGGGATGACGACCACGGGCGGGCGCCGGGTGCGTTCCCGTCGGCTGATCCGGTCGGACAACCTGCAGGACCTCTCGCCGAAGGACCTACGGCTGCTGATCGAGGACCTGGGAGTGCGGGCCGTCTCAGATCTGCGCACCTCCGACGAGGTTGGTGCTGAGGGGCCGGGGCCGATGACGCGCCAGCCGGGTGTCCTCATCGAGCACAACTCGCTCTTCAGTGAGGCCGGTCAGAACACCGACGCCGCAGCCGCCGAGGATTCCGCCGACGAGATCGATCCCGTGGAGGCGGCGCTCACCGCCGCCGACCCGGTGCTGCTGCCCTGGCAGATCCGCGACAGCCACCACGACTACGCCAACCGGGGCGCGGTGGACGTCTACTGGCGCTACCTGCTCGATCGGCCGGACTCCATCGTCGCGTCGCTACGCCTGATCGGGCGAACCGACGGCGCGGTCATCGTGCACTGCGCGGCCGGCAAGGACCGGACCGGTGTGGTGGTGGCGATGGCACTGGCCGCCCTCGGTGTCGAGCCGGAGCAGATCGTGGCCGACTTCGCCCTCACCGCCGACCGGATCGAACTGATCTTCGCCCGGCTGGGTGCCTCACCGACCTACGCCCGTGACGTCGCCGACGGCGAGATCGACAAGCACCGCCCGCGGGCGGAGACGATGCGGTCGCTGCTGCGGCGCCTGGACGAGGAGGTCGGCGGAGCCTCCGGGTGGCTGGCCGGGCACGGGTGGAGCGAGATCGACCAGTCCGCGCTGGAGGCGGCCCTGCTGGAGTAGAGCTGGCTCAACCCGACCTCGACCCGCACCCCAGGCCGGCCGTCCTCAGCCGAAGAGGATCAGTTCCAGCTCGCTCGAGCCGTCCGGGCTCAGGGTCACCGGGACTCCCCAGTCCTGCCGGGCCAGATGGCAGGCCGGGTACTCGATCGACGGATCGTCGTCGCAGGAGGCGGCCTGGGCACTGATGTGCAGCACCCCCTCGGTGAATCCCGGCGCCAGCCGCAGCCGACGCTGCAGCGCGCTGCCCTCGCCGGCGCCGTCGAGCAGCAGCTCCGGTGGCGAGGCACTCACCGACAGCCGGGTGGCCGGCCCGTCGCGGTCATCGAGCTTGCGCCCCGGGGGCGCGTCGAACATGACGTGCAGCTCGACCACCTCGTCGCTGATCTGGCTCGGGGGGCGCTTCGTCTGCAGGCGCGCCCCGCTGACCAGCTCATCGCCGGTCCCGGGCACCGCTTCGCCGAACGGGACGCGGGTCAGCCGGTTGGCCGCCGACTCCACCACCAGCAGGTCGTCGCCGAGCAGGATGGCGCCGCTGGGCTCGGCTAGCCCCTGGGCGATCGTCGAGACGGTGGCGCGGCGCGGATCGTAGCGGCGCACGCTGGAGTTGTAGGTGTCGAGGACGGCCAGCGAGCCGTCGGTGAGCAGGGTGACCCCGAGCGGGTGCTGCAGGCGGGCCTGGGTCGCCGGCCCGTCGACGTGTCCGAAGTCGAAGAGACCCTCGCCGACGACGGTGTGCAGCTGCGCCGCCCCGTCCTCGGCCAGCTCGAGGTAGCGCAGCGCCGAGGTCTCGGCGTCGACGAACCAGAGCCGCTCGCCCTGCACGGCGAATCCGGACGGCTGGGCCAGCCACCCATCCAGCGCGTCCCCGTCGCCGAGACCCTCGACGGTGGTGCCGGCCAGCACCTCGGTCTGCCCGGCCGCCGGATCTACGGCGAGCAGCAGATGTACCCCGGCCGCGGCGACGACCAGGCGCCCGAGGTGCGGCCACCAGACGACGTCCCAGGGCGAGAGCACCGCGGGGACCGGCCCGGTGACTGTGGTTGCGCCGGCCAGCTCGGCCGGCAGGTCGATCGTGTGGATGACCGCGCCGTCGCTGAGCCGGACGCCGCGCAGCACGTGATTCACCGTGTCGGCCACCACCACGTCGTAGCCGAGAGCGAGTTCAGCGGGGAGGAGGCAGAGCCCGTTCGGCTCGGCGAACTGGGCGTCGGCGGCGGGGCCATCGCGGTGGCCCCGCTCCCCCGAACCGATGCGGCGAAGCACCGTCTTGGCATCCAAGGCGAGCTCGACGAGTGAATGGCCGCCGGCATTGGCGACCAGCAGCGACGCCTCGTCGCGGCCGTTTCGGCCAGCCGGGAGCTCGATCACCTTGGCCGGGAAGTAGAGCGTGCCGGCCGGCCGATCGGAGCGCGATCGGAGGCTGAGCGGTGAGGAGTCGGTCGGGGTGCTCAGCAGTTCGTCGATCACCATCTCCAGCGAGCTCACCTGCCCCTCGCCGGCCGCTTGGGCCACGACGTAGCCCTGCTGATCGATGAGGACCAGGGTCGGCCAGGCCCGCACCGCGTACTGCTTCCAGAGGGTCAGTGCCGGGTCGCTGCGCACCGGGTGGTGGATGCCGTAACGAGCGGTCGCCGCGGCGACGCTGGCCCGGGTCGACTCGTGGGCGAACTTCGGCGAGTGCACACCGATGACGACGAGCTCGTCCGGGTGCTTGGCCTCGAGGGGTCGCAGCTCGTCCAGGACGTGCAGGCAGTTGACGCAGCCTGATGTCCAGAAGTCCAGCAGAACCACGCGGCCGCGCAGCCCGGCCAGCGTCAACGGCTCTTCGGTGTTGATCCACTCGCCGTCGGTGCGCAGCTCGGGGGCACGGACTCGGAATCGCTGCATGACCTCCCCATGCTAGCCAGCCCGCTAGCCGACCCCCCGCTTCTCGCCCTGTCCCGTGTCCCCGCCTTGTCCTTCCAAGAACCGGTTCCGGCGCGGAGAGCGGTACTTCGACAGACAAAGCAGTGCCCCGGACGGAGGTTGCGTGAACGACCGGCCGCCCAGCGGCGCATTGAGACCCGGAAATTGAACCGGCCCCCGTCACAGGGTGACGGGGGCCGGAAGGCCCAACACAGCCATGTGCCGTCGGGGGGCGACTCATGGTTGCGTCAGGGTTGAGCAGCTGCCATCGGCCGTTCGGGGGGACGGCCTGCGGCATTGACTCGCGCAAGTACAGGGGAGAACTAACGCGAGTCATTGACCTGACGTTGTGCTGGGGGGATACAACGCCAGATCTCCCATGCGACTTCGGAAGTAAGTCGCATTGGCTATGGCGTGAAGGCAAGCGAAGCTTGCGATCACGAGTATGTGACCGCCGAAGGACTTTGATTCCAACGGTGGAGGTGGATCCAGACAGTGCATGTCCGCACAGTCCGGGATCAATACCGGAAATCAACCGGCACGGTTTCTCGCTGACTGAGGCGCACTCGGATCGCGTTGATGACCACCGGGCAATTCGTGCTGGTCTTCAGTCGTTCCTTAGTTGCAACTGCAATTAATTTGTTTTGGTGCAGAACAAATCATGGCACAGATCCATTAGGGTGTCTAGCTTGTGTTGGCCTACTTCACATTGCTTTCACTCGGCATTTCCTTAACAAAGTGATGGTGCGATGCTCCAGAGAATGCAAATGGCAGCGTCGAGCCAGCCTTGTGAGCTGACTGATTCGGTTCAGGTTCGGTTTCGATCCCGTGCCGTCGACGCTGCCATCCAACTGATCGGCAGCTGCGGCTCAGAGTTGCGCCAAACCGGGAGTGCGCAGCACATCCGCGACGTCGACCAGGAAGTGCGCCCCCTGCTCACCGTCCACCAACCGATGGTCGAACGAGACCGCGAGCTGAGCCACCCACCGCGGCTCGATGCGCTCGGACGCATCTCGACCAACCACCCACGGCCGGCGGGCGATCGACCCGAGAGCCACGATCGCAGCCTCCCCGGGGTTGATGATCGGCGTACCGGTGTCGACTCCGAGCGGGCCGATGTTGGTGATGGTCAGCGTGCCCCCACTCATCTGCGCCGGTGTCGTCCGTCCGGCCCGGGCGACCCCGGTCAGCTCGTCGATGGCCAGCGCCAAATCGCGCAGGCTGAGGGACTGTGCCTGCTTGATATTCGGCACGATCAGCCCGCGCTCGGTGGCCGCCGCAATACCCAGATTGACGTCGTGATGCAGCACGATCTCCTGCGCCGCCTCATCCCAGCTGGAGTTGATCTCGGGCGTGCGAGCCGCGGCCAGGGTCACCGCACGAGCCACGAAGACGAGCGGGCTCAGCTTGACCCCGGCGAACTCGCGGCGGGCGGCCACCTCGTCGCGCAGGCTCATCATCGCGCTCACGTCCACCGAGATGAACTCGGTGACGTGCGGTGCGGTGAAGGCCGAGGCGACCATAGCCGCGGCGGTGTGTTTGCGCACGCCACGGATCGGGATACGGGTCTCGCGCACCCCTGCTGGCTGTCCGTTCAACGGCGGCGGTGTTTCGGCGACCGGCTGACCGCCTTGCCGCCCGGCCGCCTGCTCGACGTCGGCCCGGCAGACCGTCCCGTGCGGACCGGTCGGCGCCACCTCGCGGATGTCGACGCCGAGCGACTTGGCCAGCTTCCGGACCGGTGGCGTGGAGAGCACAGCCGCGGTAGCCGGGGCGGGTGGGGCTGGAGCGGCCACCGGGCTCGACGGAGCGGGCGCCGGCGTCCCCGGATGACTCGTTGTCGGTCCGCGCCGACGGCGGCCGGGAGCGGTCTCCGTGGGGGGTCCGTACCCGACCAGGACGGGCTGCCGTTCGACCCGCTCGGGCTGCTCGGTCTGGGCCGGCTGCTCGGCCGCCGCTCCGACGGCGATCGAGATGATCGGGCGCCCGACGTCGACCGTCTCCCCGGCGGCGGCGTGCAGTTCGACCACCACCCCGGTGAACGGGGACGGCAACTCGACCGCCGCCTTGGCCGTCTCCACCTCGACGATCACCTGATTCACCTCGACCGTGTCACCGGGCTGGACCGACCAGGTGATGATGTCGGCCTCGGTCAGCCCCTCCCCGACGTCGGGCATCAGGAACTGCTTGACCTGCTGCGTCTCCAACATGGCTCAGTACTCCATCGATCGGTCGACGGCGTCGAGGAGGCGGTCCACATTGGGCAGCCACTCCTCCTCGAGACGGCTCGTCGGATACGGAGTGTCGAAGCCGGTCACCCGCATGACCGGCGCGGCGAGGGAGTAGAAGGCGCGCTCCTGGACGCGGGCCGCGACCTCGGCCCCGACACCGAAGCTCGAACTCGCCTCGTGCACCACCACCATCCGCCCGGTGCGCTGCACCGACTCGACCAGCGTTGCCGTATCCAGCGGTGAGATGCTGCGCAGATCGATCACTTCCAGGTCGCGCCCCTCGCCGGCGGCGACCTCGGCGCACTGCAGCGCGGTGTCGACCATCGGCCCGTAGGCGACCAGCGTGAGGTCGCGGCCCGGCCGCAGAATTCGCGCCTGGTGCAGCTCCGGAGCCGTCGAGGCCACCGATCCCTTGGTCCAGTAACGGCGCTTCGGCTCCAGGAAGACGACCGGATCGTCGCTGGCGATCGCCTGCTGCAGCATCCAGTAGCCGTCCGAAGGGTTGGAGCAGGCGACCACCTTCAACCCGGCGGTGTGCGCGAAGTACGCCTCCGGCGATTCGGAGTGATGCTCCACCGCACCGATTCCACCGCCGAACGGGATGCGGATCGTCAGCGGCACGTTCACCAGCCCGGCTGAGCGGGAGTGCATCTTGGCCACCTGGCTGACGATCTGGTCGAAGGCCGGGTAGACGAAGCCGTCGAACTGGATCTCGCAGACGGGCCGGTAGCCGCGCATCGCCAGACCGACCGCCGTGCCGATGATGCCGCCCTCGGCCAGCGGGGTGTCGAAGACGCGCTCACTGCCGAACTGGGCCTGCAGCCCGTCGGTGATCCGGAAGACGCCACCCAACTTGCCGACGTCCTCCCCCATCATCAGGACCTTCGGGTCGGCCGCCATCGCCCGGTGCAGTCCGGCGTTCAGCGCCTTGGCCAACGTGAGCGTGCCGGTCGGCACCGACTCCCCGGCGCCGTCGAGCCCGGCGGGGGCGGTGCTGAGGGTGGCGGTCATTCGGCGCCAGCCTGAGAGGCACCGTGGGAGGCGTCAGTCGAGTCACCGAGGGAATCGAGGAAGTCACCGAGCTGGGCCCGCTGCTCGCGCAGTTCATCGGTGAGCTCGGAGTAGACGTGGTCGAACATCGACAGCGGTGCCGGCTCCGCAAGCTCCCGGCAGCCAGAGCGCAACCGCTCGGCCAGCTGCTGAGCCTCGGCGTCGATGTCGGCGAAGAAGTCGTCCCCGTAGCCGGCGTGGCGGGTCAGGTAGGCCCGTACCCGGGCGATCGGGTCGCGCTGGCGCCACTCTTCGACGTCCGCGCTCTCGCGGTAGCGCCCCGGGTCGTCGGAGGTGGTGTGCGGGTTCATCCGGTAGGTGAAGGCCTCGATGAGCATCGGCCCACCGCCGCTGCGGGCCCGGTCCAGGGCGTGGCGGGTGACGGCGAGGCTGGCCAGCACGTCGTTACCGTCGATGCGCACACCGGAGAAGCCGAAGCCGCTGGCTCGTCGGTAGAGCGGGTAGGAGGTCTGGGTCGACACCGGGGCGGAGATGGCCCACTGGTTGTTCTGGCAGAAGTAGACGACCGGCAGGTTCTGCGCGGCGGACCAGATGAAGGACTCGTTCACCGAGCCCTGGGAGCTGGCCCCGTCGCCGAAGAAGGCGAGCACTGCGGTGTCGGTGTCGGGGTTGCCGGTGGCCACCGCGCGGTCGCGCTGCACACCCATGGCGTAGCCGGCCGCGTGCAGCGTCTGGGCGCCGATGACGATCGTGTAGAGCGCGAAATTGTGCTCGAAGGGGTCCCACCCGCCGGCGGTGGTGCCGCGGAAGAGACCGAGTTGGGTCAGCGGGTCGATGCCGCGACACCACCCGACGCCATGCTCGCGGTAGGTGGGGAAGGCCATGTCCTGGGTGCGGAGGGCGCGCCCGGCCCCGATCTGAGCTCCCTCCTGGCCGAGCAGCGAGGCCCAGAGCCCGAGTTCGCCCTGGCGCTGCAGGGCGATCGCTTCGGTATCCACCCGGCGGACCAGGAACAGGTCGCGGTACATGTCGGCGATCTCGGCGTCGGTGACGCTGAGCGGGAAGTCGGGGTGCTCGACTCGGTCGCCTTCCGGCGTGAGGAGCTGAATCATGTCAGGGTCGGGGTCGGCTGCCCCCGCGCCGGCGTGAGGCTGCGGCGCCACGGCCTCGACGGGAGGAGCGGTCGTACTGCGCTCGCTGCGTCCGGCGATCCGGTGGTCCCGGTTGGCGATACTGCGCTTTGAGAAAGCGGTGGTCATACTCGACACACTCCCTGCTCGACGGCATCGACGGGTGGGATCGCCACCGTCAACGCCAACGTGGTCCACCGGCGTGGTTACGCCAATGGGTCATGCCGGCACCGGTGCGGGCCACGAGGGTGGTGCGGCACGAACCGGGTGAACCCCTCCACGGTAGCTGTGATGCGAGCCACTGACCAATTGCCGTCCCGACTCGCCGAAAGCTACTCGCCGGTTAGTCGCTCAGGCGGCGATCAGCTCGCTGGGCAGCGGCTCGTCGTGAACCACCACCAGCCGCGAGACGGCCCGGGTGAGCACCACATAGAGGCGGCGTAGGCCGGCGACGCGCTGGCTCTCAGCGGCCACGATGGCCGCCGGCTCCAGCAGCACGACCGAGTCGAACTCCAGTCCCTTGGCCGCGGTGGCTGGGACCACGGTGACCCGAATCTCCGGCGTTTCATTGGGGTCGGACGCGGTGGCCGGTCGATCCCCGGAGGGTGTGTCGTCCTCGGCGAAGGAGCTGGCCGCCGTGTCGTCGGTGACCTCCGAGCTGTCCAGCGTCGCCGCCTCCACGCCAGCGTCTCGCAGCCGCTGCAGGATCGCCTCGGCTCGGTCGTCGGCCACGATCACCGCCACCGACCCTTCGCGGCTCAGGCAGTCCTGTACGGCGCTGACCAGGGCGGCCGACGCGACGAAAGTCAGGGCGTCGACCCCGGCCCGGATCGAGGTCGCGGGCGGGACGTCGACCGCGACGTGCGGCAGTAGCCGGTTGGCCAGCTCCAGCACCTCGCCCGGCACCCGGTAGCCGGCCGTCAGCGGACGGATCTCGGTCTTCGGGTGGCCCAGGTGCTCCAGCGTCACCGGCCAGGCACCCGGTGCCCAGGCCGTGGTGGCCTGGGCCAGGTCCCCGAGCACCGTCACCGAGCCGAGGGGGCAGCGCCGGGCGATGGCCCGGCACTGCATCGGGGAGAGGTCCTGCGCTTCGTCGACCACCACGTGCACGTAGGTGTCGGCGCTGTTGAGCAGGCCGTGAAGCTCGTCGATGAGCACCGCGTCGGCCGCGCTGAACTTGGCTGCGCGCGCCGTACGGGGCACCTTGGCCCACAGCAGCGTCTGCTGCTCCTCCTCGCTGAGCAGGTCGCCGCCGTGGCGGCGCAGCAGCTCGGGCTCGCTGAAGAGGCGGATCAGCAGGTTCGCCGGATCAAGGGCCGGCCAGAGCTCGTCCACTGCGGCCCGGACGGGCTTGGAGCGGGCCACCTTCGCCGTCTCCGAGTCGCTCGGTGCCCCCCCGCGATCCTCGCGCTGGCGTCGGACGTCCTCGGCCAGCTGCTGGCGCAGCCGATCGCGGGCCACCCCCCAGCGCAGCGTGTCCCCGAGATCGCGGCGGGCGTCGTCGACATAACGGCGCACCCGGTACTCCGGGATGCGGTAACGCTTGTCCCCGACCGTCGCGAGCACGTCGTCGACCGGCTTGCGGATGTGACTGCGGACGAGCTTGGCCAGCACCGTGGCCAGCCGCGGGTCGCCCTTCAGGGTGGCCACCTCGTCGGGCTCGACCGCGCGCACCGGCACGTGGCCGACGAGTTCATCCACCGTCGTCTGCGCGATGCCGCCCTCACCGAGGGCGGGTAGCACCTGGGCGATGTAGCTGAGGAAGGCGGCGTTCGGCCCGACCACCAGCACCCCGGAGCGACGTAGCCGCTCCGGATAGGTATAGAGGAGGTAGGCCGCGCGGTGCAGGCCGACGGCCGTCTTTCCGGTGCCCGGCGCTCCCTGGATGCAGAGCGATTCGTCGAGCTGGGCTCGAACCAGGTCGTCCTGGTCGGGCTGGATGGTGGCCACGATGTCGCGCATCGGGCCGCTGCGCGGGCGTTCGATCTCGCCGCGCAGCAGGTTGGAGTCGAGGCCGGACTCCTCGCCCCGATCGAGGTGTTCATCCTCGAACGAGCTCAGCGCGCCGGCGTGGAAACCGAAGCGGCGCCGCAGGGTGACACCCATCCGGGACTTGCTGGTGGCCCGGTAGAAGGCGCGGGCGATCGGCGCCCGCCAGTCGATGACCACCGGGTCGCCGGCCGGGTCGCGGATGTGCCGGCGGCCGATGTGGAAGGTCTCGACGCCGGATCGGTTCGCCGCTGTGCCCTCGGTGATGTCGTTGTCGGTGCGGCCGAAGAAGGGCGGGGCGTGTGGGTCTATCTCCAGCGCGGCCAGGCGTTCGGCCCGAATTCGTCCGAGCGCCTCACTGGCCAGCGCGTCCACACCGTAGTCGGCGATCCGCTCCGCGGCGTCCCGCATAGTCACCAGACAGGTGCGGGCCAAGTCGAGGTGGGCACGCTCGGAGTCGAGAACCGAGTCAGCGGTCACGATCTGCCTTTCGGTTCGGAGTAACTTTCACACCAACCGACAAAACTACCGCTTACCTCGGACGAAGGCAGGCCCGCGTGGCGAAACACTCGGCAAAGGACCGCAAGGCAGACGGCAAACCGGCAAAGGGGGACGGTAAACCGGGCAAGCCCGAGACCCGATCCGGCAGTGACGCCCAAGAGCGAGCGCTATCAGAGGCAGCCGGGACGCTGGCCGCCTCCGCGGCCGCCCGTCGGCACATCCAGCACAGCAGCGCCGAACATGCCCGCCTCGCCGAGTCGCCGATGGCCAGCAGTCCGTGGCGTCTCTGGGGGCCCTACGTCTCCGGCCGGCAGTGGGGCACGGTCCGCGAGGACTACTCAGCCGACGGCGACGCCTGGTCGTACTTCCCGTTCGAGCAGTCGCACGCCAGGGCCTACCGCTGGGGCGAGGACGGTCTCGGCGCGATCTGCGACCGGCTCGGCTTCCTGAACTTCTCGGTCGCGCTCTGGAACGGCCGGGACCCGATCCTGAAGGAGCGCCTCTACGGGTTGACCAACGGTCAGGGCAACCATGGCGAGGACATCAAGGAGTACTGGTGGGCCGTCGACGGCACCCCGACCCACTCCTGGATGAGCTGGCTCTACCGCTACCCGCAGGCCGAGTTCCCCTACGAGCAGTTGCGGCGGGAGAACGCCGCCCGCAACCGGGACCAGCGTGAGTACGAGCTGGCCGACACCGGAGTGCTGGATCAGAACCGCTTCTTCGACGTGACCGTCGACTACGCCAAGGCCTCCACCGACGACATCTGCATCGTCATCAGCGCGACCAACCACGGCCCGGAGGCGGCGCCGCTGGACATCCTGCCGCAGGTCTGGTTCCGCAACACCTGGGCCTGGGGACGAGACGACCGGCGGCCGTCGCTGCAGTCGGTGACCCCGGCCCAGCAGGCGATCGGGGACCTGCGGGCGGTGCACTGCCGGCACGAGCAGCTGGGCAGCTACCTGCTGGCCGCCGAGGGGACGCCGCAGGTACTCGTCTGCGAGAACGAGTCGAATGACGTGGCCCTCTTCGGGTCGCCGGCGAACCCGGCGCCGTTCTGCAAGGACGGCATCAACCGTCGGGTCGTGAACGGCGACCTCGACGCGGTCGCCCCGGAGCTGTCGGCCGACGGCACCGCCCCGACCGGAACCAAGGCGGCGTTCTGGTATCACTTCGATGCGGTCCCGGCCGGCGAGACGGTGCAGGTGCGGCTGCGGCTGGCTCCGGAACTACCGACGGAGCAGACGTTCGGTCCCGGCTTCGCCGCCGTCGTCGCCGACCGGCGCAGTGAGGCCGACGAGTTCTACGACCTGGTCATCCCGCCGCCGACCGACGATGAGGCGCGCGCGATCGCCCGGCAGGCCTTCGCCGGGCTGCTCTGGGGCAAGCAGCTCTACCGGTATCGGGTGAAGGAGTGGCTCGACGGCGATCCGGGGCAGCCTGCCCCGCCGCCGGATCGACGGCTGCCCGGTGGCCGCAACGTCGAGTGGCAGAACATCGCCATCGCCGACGTCATGTCGATGCCCGACGACTGGGAGTACCCCTGGTTCGCCTCCTGGGACCTGGCCTTCCACTGCGTGGCGCTGGCCCACGTCGATCCGGCCTTCGCCAAGGAGCAGCTGGTGCTGCTCTGCCGGGAGTGGTCGATGCACCCGGACGGGCAGCTGCCGGCCTACGAATGGTCCTTCGGGGACGCCAACCCACCGGTGCATATCTGGGCCGCCTGGCGCATCTATCTCATCGACGGCTCCCGTGATCGGGACTTCCTGGAGCGGATCTTCACCAAGTCGCTGCTGAACTTCGGCTGGTGGGTGAATCGCAAGGACCCGGACGGGTCGGGGCTGTTCGAGGGCGGCTTCCTGGGGATGGACAACATCGGCCTCTTCAACCGCTCGATGCCGCTGCCGCCGGGCTACCGCCTGGAGGAGTCGGATGCGACGAGCTGGATGGGCTTCTACTGCCTGCAGATGCTCACCATCGCCATCGAGCTTGCCCTCTCCTCAGGTACAGGCGGCGGGGCCTGGGACGACCTGGCCACGAAGTTCCTCGAGCACTTCCTCTCGATCGCCGACGCCATGCAGCAGTTCGGCTCCCAGCAGGTGCAGCTCTGGGATGAGGCGGACGGCTTCTTCTACGACGTGTTGGTGCACCCCGACGGCGGCTATCAGCAGCTGCAGGTGCGCTCGATGGTCGGGTTGCTGCCGCTGCTGGCGGTGGCGACCGCGCAGGGTGGGGTGGCGCAGCGGCTGCCCGACTTCTCGGCCCGGCTGGCCTGGCTGCAACGCCGGCGACCCGATCTGATGCGGGGCTTGGTGGCCCAGCAGGGGGTTGACCCCTTCGACGGCGGCGTAGTTCTCGGTGACCGGCCCCTGATGCTCGCGCTGGTCGACGCCGAACAGCTGCGGCGTCTGCTGACCAGGATGTTCGACGAGCAGGAGTTCCTCTCCCCACACGGGCTGCGCTCGCTCTCGGCCTCCTACCGGACCCCGTTCAACACAGTGGTCGAGGGGCAGCAGGTGAGCATCGACTACGAGCCCGGCGAGTCGCGGACCGGGCTATTCGGCGGCAACTCGAACTGGCGGGGTCCGGTGTGGTTGCCGGTGAACATCCTGCTGGCCGATGCGATGCGGGCCTTCGGGGCCTTCCACGGTGACGAGGAACTGGTGGCCGGCTACACCGGGACGGGCGCGGCCGACGAGATCGACCGACGCATCATCGGCCTCTTCCGGGTCGGCGACGGGGGCACCCGTCCCTGCGACGGATCCCGCATCGAGGCCAGCTCCGATCCGCTGTGGCGCGACCACCTCACCTTCAGCGAGTACTTCGACGGCGACACCGGCGAGGGACTCGGGGCCACCCACCAGACCGGCTGGACGGCGCTGGTCGCGCACCTGATCTGCAGCGGAGACCGTTGAGCGGCATCCCCTCGCCGACCGTCGCCCTGCTGGCGGCCCGGGCCGCCCTCCTCGCGGTGCCCGGGCAGCGGCGCATTCTGGGCATCAGCGGGGCGCCGGGCAGCGGCAAGTCCACGCTGGCCGATCAGCTGGCGGCGGCGCTGGGCGAGCGGAGCAGCGTCGTCGGGATGGACGGCTTTCACCTGGCCAACTGCCAGCTCGAGGCCGACCAGCGTCCCCGGAAGGGAGCCTCGGATACTTTCGACGCGGACGGCTACCTGGCCCTGCTGCGCCGGCTTCGGGAGAACGCCGAACCGGTGATCTATGCCCCGCGCTTCAGCCGGGAGCTGGACGAGCCGGTGGCCGGCGCGGTTGCGGTGCCCCAGCGCGTGCAGCTGGTGATCACCGAGGGAAACTACCTGCTGCTGGACTCTGCCCCCTGGGTCGGCGTGCGGGAGCTACTCGATGAGGCCTGGCAGCTCGTCGACGAATCGCCGCAGCTCAGACGCGATCGTCTGGTCGAGCGCTACCTCGGCTTTGGCTGGAGTCGGGCGCGGGCTGAGGAGAAGGCGGCCGGGGTGGATGAGCAGAATTCGGCGCTGGTCGACGCGGTCGCTGGGCGCGCGGACCTGCTGGTGGAGCTCTCCGGTAATTCGCGACACGAATCTGAGAGCTAACCGGTTCACCGTTGGGAATTGTCGACTTGGCGAAGTAAGCTCGCCGAGGCCTGCAAATCTGGCAGGTTTATCCAACTGAGGGGCTTTTTCTATGCCGACGACTGCTCACGAGGCGACCGACAGCATCTTTTCATCCGGATACGCCCGGGTAGTTCTCGACGATGATCAGGCCGCCGTACTGGCGAATGCACTGGACCGTTGCAACAAGTTCTTCGCCGAACCGCTGGACGTCAAGACCGCGTACGCCAGCGATGACTTCAACTACGGCTACCGCCCGATGGGCCACGAATACTCGGTCTCGCCGGACCGCCTGGACATCAACGAGGTATTCACCCTCTGGTCCGACCGCACCGATCTCATCCCGAACCGCGAGCAGCTCGGTGAGCTCACCGACGCGCTCCTGGGCTGGCGCGGAGTGCTCTACCCGCTGGTCGCCGGTATCTTCGCCGAGATCGCCAGCCGCTTCGACGGTGCCACGGCACCAGAGTTCGGCGCCGCCTCCTACCTACAGATCAACAACTACTTCCTGGCCCCGGCCGATCGTGACCTGCTGCAGGATCGGCACGAGGACGGCCACCTGGTCACCGTGCTCTACGGCACCGCCCCCGGCCTGGAGATCTACCTCGACGACGACGCCGCCACCCCGGTGAGCACGGCCCCGAACGAGGTGCTGATCATGCCGGGATCGGCGATGACGCTCATCACCGGCGGTGTCATCAAGCCGCTGTACCACCAGGTCCGCAACCTGAACCTGGATGACCGCCAGTCGATCATGTTCTTCGTCAACCCGGAGATGGCCGTGCCGCTGCACGCCTGGAGCGGCACCGACGAGGAGCGCGCGATCGACATCCGCGAGCCGATTCGCCAGGCTCCCGGCATGTTCGGCCTGCCTGAAGTTCCGGCGCTGTAGCCGGCTGAGTTGAGCCTTCACGCCGGTTCGGACGCGGCCGCCTCGACTCAGAAGCGGGGTCGGCGAATCGCCATGTCGTCGGACGAGGTGGACGCCTTCCTCGGGGTTCAGCGCACCTGCCGGGTGGCCACCAGCAGCCATGACGGCCCGCACCTGACGCCGCTGTGGTTCGTCTGGCACAACCAGGCACTCTGGCTCTACTCGCTCAACCGCAGTCAGCGTTGGGCCGACATCATCCGCGCGCCGCGAGTCGCGGTGCTGATCGATGCCGGCGTCGAGTACGCCAGCCTGCACGGCGTGGAGATCCGGGGCGACGCGGTCGTGATCGGTGAGGTGCCGCGCACCGGAGCCGAGCTGGCGCCCGATGAGCAGGAGCTGCTGACCGTCGAGGGAATCTTCGCGCGGAAGTACTTCGACATCGCCGAACTCTGGCACGACGGGCGGCACGCGTGGCTGCGAGTCACCCCGGAGGCGCTGCGCAGCTGGGACTTCCGCAAGATCTAACCGCTTTTGGCACACCTGCAGGGATAGTCCCTGCAGATGTGCCAAAAGCGTTGGGGTTGGATGGGTCAGCGTTCCCAGTCCCGCGCCTCCTGGTAGCCGAAGAACGCCCGTTTGCGGATCAGTTCGGCCACCTCGACCGGCACCATCGCCTCCCAGCTCGGGTCGCCGGCGGCGATGCGCCGCAGCACGTCCCGGCTCAGGATCGGCAGGTACTCGGGGTGGTAGTTGTCCAGCTCGACGAAGCTGCCGCGCCCAGCCAGGTAGTCATAGAGCGGCTGCAGCTCACTGGAGACCCGCAGCGTCTCCACGGTGACCGTCTCCTCGCCGGTCGAGTCTGAGCCGTCTGCGCCGGCCTTACGCATCGGATAGACGTAGAGCTTCAGATCGTTCTTGAACAGACGCCCGAAGCTCTCCAGGATCCCGCCCGGCAACTCCTGGTAGTTCGCCTCGTCGAAGAGATCGATCAGGCTGGGGACGCCCATGACGATGCCGATCGGCCCGTCGGTACGCCAGGCCAGGTAAGCGGCGAGGCGGTGGTAGGCGACGTAGTCGGAGATGAGCACCGTCATGCCGCAGGCGGCCAGCAGGTCGGCCCGGGCCAGGAAGTCGCGGCGGTCCACGTCGGCTCCGCCGGCCAGCAGGTTGGCCATCGTCAGTTCGGTGAGGCGCAGAAGTTCCCGTCCGGCGACGGTGGGCAGCGCCTTGAACTTCTCCTCAGCCGAGTCGAGCATGTCGATGTTGACCACGGTCGGCGGCCGAAAACTACCGCGTTCGACCAGGATGGCCTTCTTGCGCAGCACCTCGCTGGGCTGCAGCACCTCACGGTCGGGTCCGAACATAGCCGCGCCGGAGAGTCCGAGTTGCACGAGCTTCAGTGCCATCAGACGGTTATCCACCGAGCGGAATTCGATGCCACGGAACTGGATCATGTCGATCTCGATGCGATCAGTGGTGAGGCGGTCCAGCAGATTCTCGATCACCTGATCGGGCTCGTGATGCTCGAAGAACGCGCCGTGCAGGAGGTTCACCCCGACGATGCCCAGTGCCTCCTGCTGCAGCGAAGCCTCGTTGTCGAGCATCCGCACGTGCAGGATGATCTGGCTGGCCTCGTCGTTCGGGCTGGCCTGGAACTTCACGCCCATCCAGCCGTGGCACTCATTGCCACCCCGGTAGCTGCGGGCGACTACGGTGTCGGCGAAGGCGAAGAAGGCGGTGCTCTCGCCACGCGCCTCGGCCAGCCGGTCGACGTTGAGCTTGTACTCGTGGTCGAGCATCGCCTGCAGCCGGGACATCGAGACGTAGCGGCCGGACTTGCCGTAGACGGCGTCGCTGACCGCCATGTCGTAGGCGGAGATGGTCTTGGCGATGGTGCCGGCCGCCCCACCGGCCCGGAAGAACCAGCGCGCGACCTCCTGCCCGGCTCCGATCTCGGCAACCGTGCCGTACCAGCGCGGGTCGAGATTGATGCGCAGCGCCTTCTGATGGGTGTCGCCGACGATGTCCATGCTGGGCTCCGTTCGCGGTGGGCGATCCGTGCGGTGTCCGGGCAGCGGCTTCGGTGACGCCGCGCTCACGATAACCCGCGCGCCCACTCCCTCCCAATCGATCCGATCGGCCCGGTGATCGCGAATAGCAGTGGCGCATCGCCGTGATCTGGGTTCAGGGGGTCCGCTGGCTCAGGTCGTAGACGATCGAGGTCCCGACCTGCATCCGGCGAAAGTACTTGTGGACCCACCGACGGATCGCGGTCGACGTGGCGTTGAGTTGGGGCGCGGTGCCGTTCGGTCCGAAAACGTCGAGAAAATAGCCGATCTCGCCCCGTTTGACGTCACTCTGGAACTGCTTGAGCGTCGGTGTCGCGTCAGCGTCCTCGAAGCCGCCGATCGCCATGATCGGCAGTCCACCCGAGTCGAGCTCAAGATTCGCCACCTTCTGCGAGGTGATCGCGGCCAGCACCCAGCGGTCGCGATTCTGGCGGAGCAGTGCGATCAGGTCGACCACGCTGCGGCCGGGTGGCCCCGGTGGCTTGCTGGCCGCGCGCACCCCGGCCATCGGGTTGGTACCGGTCTGGACCAGGGAGGCGGTCTGCAGCGAGAGACCGAGCGGCGCCACCAGCAGCGCGACCACCGCCACTGCGGCGACGACCTGCGGTCGAAGGACGATGCTGCGCACCGGAGCGCCCGTCCGCCAACTCCCCAGACTCGCCATCATCAGACTCGCCAACATCAGTGTCGCCCCGGCGACAGAGGCGCCCAGCGCGATGTAGCGGAGCTCCGGCTGCCAGTTTGGGAGACGGCCAAGCAGCAGCCAGGCCGTCCAGCCGGTGCCGATCAGGGTGAGCGCAGCTACGAGCTGAATCAGCGGCTCCCCTCGGCGCGGCCAGAGCTCGCCGGCGCCGGCGGCCACCAGTGCGCAGCTGGCGGGGGCCAGTTGCACCGTGTAGTAGGCGTGGCTGGGGCCGCTCATGAAGCTCAGTACGACGCCGGTGACGACGAGCCAGCCACCCCAGAGCAGCAGACTCGCCGCCGCCGGGTCGAAGGGTCGGCGATCCGGCAGTGCTCGGCGGTGACGCCACGCCCAGGCCAGCACCAGCAGCGCGACGAAAGCCGGCGGCAGCAGCCAGGCGATCTGGCCACCGAGTTGCTCGCTGAACAGCCGCCCGGGTCCGGGGGCGCCACTGAACCGGGATCCCGCGACGCTGGCTCCGTCGAGTCGACCGACCCCGTTGGCCCCTAGCGCCAGACCCAACGGCGTGTTGTCCTTGGAGCCGCCGATGTAGGGGCGGCCTGACGCCGGCCAGAGCGTCACGATGAGCACCCACCAGCCGGCGCTGGCCAGGAAGGCCAGCAGTGCGGCCGTGAGCTGGAGCAGGCGTCGCGTCAGGCTGGCCTGAGCCGTCAGCAGGTAGGCGAGCGCGATGCCGGGGATGAGGGTCAGGGGTTGGAGGCCCTTGGCCAGGAACGCGAATCCGAGCGCGGAGCCGGCCAGCAGTAGCCAACCGGTCGACGCCGACTCGATCGCCCGTACCGTGCAGTACCCGGCGAGGACCAGCAGCAGCGCCATGGCGGCGTCGGGGTTGTTGAAGCGGAACATCGCCACCGCGACCGGCGTGACCGCCAAGGCGGCTCCGGCCAGCAGTCCCGCTCCGCGGCCGTACCAGCGACTCACCGCCGCGTAGAGCAGTGCCACCGCCGCGACACCTTCCAGCGCCTGCGGAGCCAGCATGCTCCATGACGAGAAGCCGAAGATCCGACCCGAGAGCTCCATGATCCAGAGCGACGCCGGCGGCTTGTCGACGGTGATGAAGTTGGAGCGGTCCAATGACCCGAAGAAGAAGGCCTTCCAGCTCTGCGTACCGGCTTGGACGGCCGCCGCGTAGAAACTGTTGGCATAACGCGACGCCGACAGCCGCCAGAGATAGAGCACGGCGGTCGCGACGAGCAGGACCGCGAGCCCCAGACGGTGCCGGAGCTCGACGTCGGGGACGGGGCCGTGCCCGAGCTCGCGATCGGTTCGAGTGCTGGTCATCGACCAAACCAGGCGGACGACGAAGCGGGTGCGGACACCCGCCCATTGCACCGCAGCCCACCTGTGGGGGTCCGGAGAACCGAGCTGCGTTCTTGGCAGCACGACCGGCAATCCCCGGTCATCCCGGCAAAACCGGGGAAGCAGAGCGCGGCGGCCCCACCCGGAGTGGGACCGCCGCGAAGAGTGCTATTCGAGGTGGCGATTCGAGCTCAAGCCGCCCGGTTACTACTCGGCCAGCCGCAGCTTCAGCGAAGCGAGTTCGTCCTGCAGCGACGTCGGAAGCTGGCTGCCAATCTTCTCGAACCACTCGTCGATCTGCGGCAGCTCGTTGCGCCACTCGTCAACGTCCACCTTGACGGCGATGGCGAGCTGCTCCTCCGTCATGTCCAGACCCTCGACGTCGAGTGAGCCCGGCGTCGGGACCCGGCCGATCGGGGTGTCGATGGCGGCCGCCGTACCGGCGATGCGCTCCAGCGCCCACTTGATGACCCGGATGTTCTCACCGAAGCCCGGCCAGACGAACTTGTTGTTCTCGTCGCGGCGGAACCAGTTGACGTAGAAGATCTTCGGCAGCTTGACCGCGTCGGCGCTCTTGCCGACCTCGATCCAGTGCGCGAAGTAGTCACCGGCGTTGTAGCCGATGAACGGGAGCATCGCCATCGGGTCACGACGCACGACTCCGACCGCACCGGTGGCGGCGGCGGTGGTCTCCGAGGAGAGGGTCGCCCCCATGAAGACACCGTGCTGCCAGTCGCGAGCCTCGGTGACCAACGGGACCGTGTCGCGGCGACGCCCGCCGAAGAAGATCGCGTCCAGCGGCACGCCGTTCGGGTCGTCCCACTCGGCGGCCTTCGTGTCGCACTGCGAGATAGGGGTGCAGTAGCGGGAGTTCGGGTGGCTGGAGAGGCCCTCCGACTCGGGCGTCCAATCGTTGCCCTTCCAGTCGGTGAGGTGCGCCGGCGGCTCGCCCATGCCCTCCCACCAGATGTCCCCGTCGTCGGTCAGGGCGACGTTGGTGAAGAGCGAGTTGCCCTTGGCGATGGTGCGCATCGCGTTCGGGTTGGTGTGGAAGTCGGTGCCTGGGGCAACGCCGAAGAAGCCGAACTCGGGGTTGACGGCGTAGAAGCGGCCGTCCTCTCCGATACGGATCCAGGCGATGTCGTCGCCGATGGTCTCAAGCTTCCAGCCCGGCAGCGTCGGCTCGAGCATGGCCAGGTTCGTCTTGCCGCAGGCCGACGGGAAGGCGGCGGCGATGTAGGAGACCTTGTTCTCCGGAGAGGTGACCTTGGCGATGAGCATGTGCTCGGCCAGCCAACCCTCGTCACGGGCCTTCACCGATGCGATGCGCAGCGAGTAACACTTTTTGCCGAGCAGGGCGTTGCCGCCGTATCCCGATCCGTAGGACCAGATGAGGCGCTCCTCCGGGAACTGCACGATGTACTTGGTGTCGTTGCACGGCCACGCGACATCGGCCTGACCGGGCTCCAGCGGAGCGCCGACCGAGTGCAGGCCTGGAACGAAGTCGGCGTCTTCTCCGAAGAGGGCCAGTGCCTTCGACCCGAGGCGCGTCATGATGTGCATCGAGGCGACGACGTAGGCCGAGTCGGTGATCTCGGCGCCGAGCATCGGCTCCTTGGCGTCGAGCGGGCCCATGCAGTACGGAATGACGTACATGGTTCGCCCGCGCATGGCACCGCGGAAGTGCTCGGTGAGGAGCACCTTCATGTCGTCGGGGTCCATCCAGTTGTTGGTGGCACCGGCGTCGCGCGGGTCGCGGGAGCAGATGTAGGTGCGGTCTTCGACCCGGGCGACGTCCGTCGGGTCGGAGGCGCAGTAGAACGAGTTGGGCTTGATGTCTTCGTTGAGCTTGACGAAGGTGCCGGCGGCGACCAGCGCATCGGTGACTCGGACCCATTCCTCGGGTGAACCGTCAACCCAGGTAATGGAGTCGGGCTGGAGTAGCTCAGCCGATTCACGAACCCACGCGAGGAGCCGGGCATGGCTGGTCGGCGCGTCTTCCAAGCCGATAATAGTTGCGGAACTCGTCATACTGATCTCCTAGACAGTCGGCATTGACTGATCGTGAATTGCGAATGAATCGCACCGGAATCATCAGACTTTATCCGCTGTAATCGCTTGCAAATGGGCCTTCGTCTGCGTCTCTTGTCACAAGAAGGCACTCAGGGTGTCACTAAATCGATCTAGTAGGCGTGGGCCTCGTCACGATGCCTTCGCTGTGCCGTCAAGCCGCGGGTCAACGGGCGTCAAGACGCTGATCGACGGGCGTCAAGACGCCTTACTCACCGTTGACATGTTGAAGTCGGCAACCCGCACCGGAGGCATGCTGGCCCGGGTGAAGTAGTCACTCCACTCCCGCGGCAGCGTGTGCACGCTCTGCCCCACTTCGGTGATCCGGCCCAGCAGGTCGATCGGTGATTCATTGAAGCGGAAGTTGTTCACCGCCCCGACCACCTTGCCGTCCTCGATGAGGTAGACGCCGTCACGAGTGAGCCCGGTGAGCAGCAGCGTCTGGGGGTCGACCTCCCGGATGTACCAGAGGCAGGTCAGCAGCAGGCCGCGCTTGGTGGAGGCGATCATCTCCTCCAGCGAAGCCGTGCCACCGCCTTCGAGAATGAGGTTGCCGGTCATCAGGCGCGGCGGCTCTGCACTGCGCTGCGCCCAGGAACGGCTGCGGGCCAGGTTGCTGAGGACGCCGTCGCGGATCCAGTCGATGGGTGAGATCTCGGCACCGTTGTCGAAGACCGACTGGGTGCCGGCCTCGGATGAGGTGACGATCTCGAACGGGGCGCATTCGATTCCAGCCGCGGCCGGGTCCGAGCGCAGCGTGAGCGGGAGGGTGGCCAGCCGCTCGCCGATTCGGGTCGCGCCGTCGGGACCGGCGAAGACGCTGCGACCCTCCTCAGCGTCCCGCGACGAGGTGGACCAGTAGGCGTCGATCAACAGATCGGCGACGGCGGTCGGCGGCAGGATCGTCTCGTACCTACCGGCCGGCAGCGAGATGGAGTTGGCCGCCCAATCCAGGCGGGTATGCAGCTCGTCGGTGAGGGCCGTGACGTCGATGTCGCTGAAGCTGGTGGTGTGCGCACCGATCCAGGCCGAGCGGGCGAAGTCACCGGACTTGGCGTTGATCTCAACCCGGCCGTTGGGCTGGTCGTAGCGGCGGCGCAGCCCGGTGGAGCTGGCGACGAAGGTGGAGCTGAGTTGGTGCTCGGCGAAACCGAAGAGCAGCCGGTCGCTGCCCCGCGCCTTGTCGAAGGCCTGACCGAGGGCCGTCGCGAAGTCGGCGAACACCGTGACGCTGGTCTGCGCCGGATCGTCGGCGTATCCCGCGTCAGGTGCCCCGGCCTCGATCAGTGGCATGACGTCCTCAGCCGGTCCGGAGGCCCGGGCCGCCGCCTCGCTCTCGGAGACCAGCGCGCCGAGCTCCTCAGCTGTGGTGACCGAGCGGGTGATAACGCCGACGCCGGTGCCGGCGTCGCTGCGGATCAGGGAGATGACCGCCATCGAGCGCGAGGTCATCTGCCCATTGGTGGTGAGGTTGTTGTTGGCCCAACGCAGATTCGTCTCGCTGTGCTCGGTGGCCACGACGATGCAGTCGTCGGCCGTTGAGACGAGTAGCGCCTGCTCGACAAGTTCCTGGATCTGAGCCATCAACGGCCTCCCTCAGCCTGGGTGTTGAGCACGTTGACGCCTCGGAAGAGCGCGGACGGGCAGCCGTGCGAGACCGCGGCGACCTGCCCGGGCTGCCCCTTGCCACAGTTGAAGGCGCCACCCAAGACGTAGGTCTCGGGCCCTCCGACGGCCTCCATCGAGCCCCAGAAGTCCGTGGTGGTGGCCTGGTAGGCCACGTCGCGCAGCTGCCCGGCCAGCTTGCCGTCCTCGATCGCGTAGAACCGCTGCCCGGTGAACTGGAAGTTGTAGCGCTGCATGTCGATCGACCAGGAGCGGTCGCCGAGGATGTAGATGCCCCGCTCGACCCGGGAGATCAGCTCCTCGGTGGAGGGGCCGTCGGGCTCCGGCTGCAGGGAGACGTTGGCCATCCGCTGCAGCGGAATATGCCCGGAGGAGTCAGCGAAGGCGCAGCCGTTCGAGCGGGGACCCGAGCCGGGCTGGGCGGCCAGGTTGTTGTCCTGAGCCATCTGCCGGTTGAGCTGATACCCGACCAGGGTGCCACCGGAGACGATGTCGAACGACTGCGTCTGCACGCCCTCGTCGTCGTAGCCGATGGTGGCCAGGCCGTGCGGCACCGTCCGGTCGCCGACGACGTTCAGAGCCGCGCTGCCGTACTCCAGCGAACCGAGTTGGTCCAGCGTGGCGAAGGAGGTTCCGGCGTAGGCCGCCTCGTACCCCAGTGCGCGGTCGAGCTCGGTGGCGTGCCCGATCGACTCGTGGATGGTCAGCCAGAGGTTGGACGGGTGGATGACCAGGTCGTAACTGCCCGCGGCCACGGTCGGAGCCTTCGCGTGCTCGGAGAGCAGGCCGGGCAGCTCGCCCAACTCGGCCTCGAAGTCCCAGCCGGTTCCGGTGAGGTACTCCCAGCCGCGCCCGACCGGTGGGGCGAGAGTACGCATCGAGAAGAACGCGCCGGCCGCCCGATCGACGTGCACGCCGGTGAACTGGGGGTGAATTCGCACCCGCTGCTGGGTGGTCGAGGTGCCGCTGGAGTCGGCGTAGAACTTGTTCTCGATCACCTGCATCAGCATCGCGTCGGCGTGGTCGACCCCGTCCCCGGCCAGCAGCCGCTCGCTCAACTCGACCATCCGGGCGACCCGCTCGCTCTCCGGGATGTCGAAGGGATTGACCTCGTAGGCCGAGATCCAGGTCGCCCCCGGGTAGGAGGGCTCGGGAGCCAGTAGCACCGGCTCGCTGCTCAATACCCGGCTGACTTTCGCGGTGGCCACGGCCTGCTCGGCGAGCCCGGCGGCCGCCTCCGGAGTGCGGGCGATCCCACTGGCGAAGCCCCAGGCCCCGTTGTGAATCACGCGAACCGCGAGCCCGAGATCCTCGCTGTCGCTGCTGGAGTCCAGCGCCGCATCCCGGATGCTCAACATCGCCGTGCGGATCCGTTCGAGGCGGAAGTCGGCATGCTCAGCACCGAGCTCCGCCGCCCTGGTCAGCGCCGCGTCGGCCAGTGCGGTCAGCGGAAGCGCGACGAACGAGGGATCGAGTTCAGCCATGCGTAGCAACCTACCGGGGAGGCATGACAATTCTTCGCTGGCCGGCCCGACGGGCCGGGACGGCACCCTCAGCAGGCGGAGAGGCCGCCGAAGTAACCCTTGTTGAACGCGGTGATCCGGGTCAACCCGGTGGTACCGCGTTCGCCGAGGGCCTGGTTGGTCCCCACCACCGAGAGCACGGCGGTGGTGGCCTCATCCATGTCCGAGGGAGAGAGGTAGAAGCCGCCCTGGGCTTCGCTCGACGGCACGTTGACCGAGGCCGCGTAGGCGCCGGTGTAGCAGCTGGCACTGATCAGCGCGGTCGAATCGTCGAGTGAACGGCTGAACAGCTGCGAGCGCACCGCGAGCCCCCATCCGTAGGCCAGCAGTGTGCCGAGTGAGAAGTCTCCGGCTTGGTAGGCCCGCTGGGCGAGCGCCGTGCTGTAGTACACCGTGTTGTCGTCCGGGCAGTAGGCGAACTGCGTCTGCGGATGCGTTGCGCACGGCGGGTGGTCGGCCTGGGCGATCTTCACATCCGACCACGGCTTGCCTATCGTCTTGGCCGCGCTGCGCCAGAACTGGTTGAGGTCCGGCTCCAGGCCACCGCCACCGCCGCCGCTCGGGTTCACCGGCGCCTGGTTGAGGACCTGAGCCATCGGCTGATTGCCGCCCTGGGTGTAGTCGGCGTCGCTGGTGTAGCCCCGCTCGGTGAAGGAGCGGTCGGCCCACTTGTCGCTGAAACAGGCCTTCACGCCTTCGTTGATTCCAGTTGCGAAGGCGCCGACCCGGTCGAACCCGTTGCCATGGGTGCCGCTGTCGCTCTCCGAGTGCGGCTCCGGGTCGCGGAGCTGGATGTAGCCGACCAGCACCTCGTCCAGCGCGGCCTGGGTGACCCGCACGTGCGATGACTTGAAGTTCATCACCCACGCCGTGAATGCACCCGCAGCGCAGTCGGCCTGGGTCTCCTTGGCGATGGAGGACTGAGCGTGCATGATGCCGAGACGGGCCTGAATCGCGTGCCCGAACTCATGGGCGAACATGGCCGCGACGAAATAGGGGCCGTACTCCTTAGCCAATTTCGGGATCAGCCCGACCCGGTCGTAGGCGATGGAGTCGTCAAGTGAGCAGTAGAAGGCGTTATCCTCGACGATTCTGATGCCGACCTCGGCGATGCAGGCGTTCCGCTCGGCCGACGGCGTCGGTGCCGTGTCGTCAACCGAGTAGATGTCGCCCTTGAGCGAGCTGAGGCTCTTCCCGCCGGAGATGCTGGGGTAGTTGAGCCGCCAGAACGCCTCGATGTCGGTGAGCGCGTTCTTGGCCAGCCGGTCGAAGTCGGTGGTGGTCGAGCCCTGGATGCTGAGGTTGGCGTCCGGGGCCAGCGGCGGGATCCCGGAGGTGGCCTGGCCGCTGACCAGGTCCGAGCATCCGGCCAGCGCGAGGGTAAGGGCGATCATCACCGTGCTGACGAGCAGCGGGACCCAGCGTCGTGAGGCGACGCGACTCCGGTGTTGCATGTGAGCCGATCCCTCCGGTGGGGCCCTGAATTACCCAACTGACCACGCGAATATTGCCGCGCATCAGGCAAAAGTCTAATCGGAATCGTGCGCTGAGGTCTTCGGTCGCCTGCCCAACGGCTCAGCTGCATGGGCGCTCGCCCGGGCGGAGAGGACGACGGCCAGCGGCCAGAGCGCCTGCGCGCCGGCGGCAATGCGCTCGCTGAGCCCGACCAGGTCCCCGTCGAGCCGGGCGCCGAACCATCCGGTGGCCGCGACCAGCACCGCCGCGACCGGGAACGACCAGCGCGGACGAAGCGCCCATACCCGGCTGCCCCGACGGGCGGCCAGCGCGGGCCAGACGGCCAGGCAGCCGAAGGCCAGCGACGCGGCTGCGGTATGGACGGCGGAGGAGCCGACGGCCGGAAAGGGTTCGTCGGGGGAGGCTGGAATCGGCGAGGCGGCGACGACGAGGGTGGCCAGGCCGCCGAGCGCGAGCAGGCCGCGACCGGCCGCGCGGGCCGGGGTGAGTCCGGCCGCAGTCGCCACATGGCAGCAGCCGACCACCACGAACCCGGCCGTCATGACCCAGCGGTGCTCGGCTGACGGGGCGGCCAGCGCGCTGATCGTGTCGTGCACCGAACTGAAATCCGACTGCAGTGCGGCGGCTAGAGTCCAGCCCCCGATGAGGGCGACCGGCGCGCCGGCGGAGGAGACGACGGCCCAACGTGGCACCGTCGAATCGGTCCGGCTAAGCGCTATCGCTTGACCTCGCATCCCTCGAGCCTGCCAGAGGGTGACGAATCCCGCTGAGCATCCGTGCCCAGTGCGTCCAAACGCGATAGAAATAGACCCATGACGCAGACCACCTCACAATCCGAGAGCAATTGGCTGGAGCCGACGGAGCTGGAAGCCGCCCGTCAGCGATTGCCGATTCTGTATGTCGACGCGATCCCGGTCCGCGTCGACGCGGCCGGCGCGGTGACCTCTGTGGGTCTGCTGCTGCGGGTCACCGGGCAGGGCGACATGACCCGAGCACTCGTCTCGGGCCGGGTGCTCTATCACGAGCGGGTGCGCTCAGCGCTGCTGCGGCACATCGAGAAGGATCTGGGGTCGTTCGCGTTGCCGCACATTCCCCCGTCGCCGCAGCCCTTCACAATCGCCGAGTACTTCCCGACGCCGGGGGTCACGGCCTTCCACGATCCCCGGCAGCACGCGGTGTCGCTGGCTTATGTGGTGCCGGTGCAGGGCGACTGCGCCCCGCAGAACGACGCGCTGGAACTGACCTGGTTCTCCCCGGAGGAGGTCCTGCAGGAGACCGTGCTGGCCGAGATGAGTGGCGGCCAGGGCGTGCTGCTGCGCCAGGGGCTGGCCCACGTCGGCGTCTGAGTCGGCGTCTGAGTCGGCGGGCGGGTGGTTTCCGGTGACTAGCCGGTTGACTAGCCGGTTGACTAGGTCGGGGTGATCTCGTCGGCCGACGGCGCGGTGATGCTGATCGGTGCGTTGAACTTCGAGAAGGAGGTGCTCGTCGTGGTCACCTTGCCCTTGAGAGTCAACGACTGATTCACCTTCACCAGATGTCCGTCGGTAGCGATCCAGAAGTCGCTCGGGAAGGTCGTCACACCGAGTTGGGTGAGCTGCCGCGCGGTGTCGGACGGAAGCAGCGAGGCGTCGATCAGTGCCGCGACGTGCGTGGTGCTCGCTCCGTTCACCGTCTCCTTGCCCACGACGTGGACCTTGGTCGCCGCCTGGGCGTAACTGAGGGCGCTGTTCAGCCCACCCTGGTCGATTGCGCTGGCCAGGCTGGAGTTCAACGCCCGGACGATCTGGTTTCCACTGGTGGCGGTGAGGTGGACCCACGGCTTGTCGGCGGTCGTCTTGACCATGTTCTGCGGCAGCTTGGCGTACATGTCGGAGCCGACCAGCACGAGCTTGACCGGTGTCCCGCCGACCGACTCATCGATGATGGCCGCGGCCAGGGCGCCCCCGTTCAGCTTCTCGTCACTGGTCGACTCGACGGTCGATCCCGCGCTCAGGCGCACGTCGGTGACGGTGTGTACGGAGGTGAGTGAGTCGACGCTGTGCTGCAGCGCGGTGGCCAGCGAGGGTCCGTCGGAGATCGTCCCGGTTGCTGTGGTTTCTGTGCTGGCCGGCGCGGTGGGCGATGCGGCGGCAGCCGTGCTGAGGGACGGGGCGGCCGACTTCACAGCGTGCCCGGCGGCGGAGGTAGAGCAGCCGGCGAGGGCGGCGGCGGCGGCCAGAGCGCCGGTCAGTACGAGCGAGCGGGAGGCGAGAGGGCGCGCGGTGCGGGTGGGCATCGGGCCAAGTTACCGCACGTTAGGTATGTCCGCCTGCGAGATTCTGCTGTGCTTCGTTCTCCACGGGCCTGGGTTACGGTGGCCAGATGGGTTCCCTGATCCTCTCCCGGCGCGATCTCGACTTCGTCCTCTACGAGTGGCTGCAGGTCACCGACCTCACCACCCGCGAGCGCTACACCGAGCACTCCCGCGAAACCTTCGACGCCGTCCTCGAGTTGGCCGAGAAGATCGCCACCGAGAAGTTCGCCCCGCACAACAAACTGGCCGACGCCAATGAGCCGCACCTCGTCGACGGCAAGGTGGTGCTCATTCCGCAGGTGCGCGAGGCGCTGGACGCCTTCGCCGAGTCGGGGCTGCTGGCCGGCACCTTCGATCATTCGATCGGTGGCATGCAGCTGCCGGTCGTGGTCTCCAAGGCCGCGATGATGTGGTTCCAGGCCGCAAACGTCGGAACCTGCGTCTACCCGTTCCTGACCCTGGGGAATGCGGCACTGCTCGTCGCGCACGGCAGTCAGGAGCAGATCGATACCTGGGCCCGTCCGATGCTGGACGGACGCTTCTTCGGCACGATGTGCCTCTCCGAGCCGCAGGCCGGTTCGTCGCTGGCCGATATCACCACCCGCGCCGTCCCGCAGGACGACGGCAGCTACCGGCTGGTCGGCAACAAGATGTGGATCTCCGGCGGTGACCACGAGCTGTCGGAGAACATCGTGCACCTGGTGCTGGCCAAGATCCCCGACGGGCCACCCGGGGTGAAGGGCATCTCGCTCTTCATCGTCCCCAAGTTCCTGCTCAACGCGGACGGGTCGACCGGTGAGCGCAACGACGTCGTGCTGGCCGGCCTCAACCACAAGATGGGCTACCGCGGCGGGACGAACACGCTGCTGAACTTCGGCGAGGGGACGCACCGTCCGGGCGGGGTCGGCGGAGCCGTGGGCTATCTGGTCGGTGAGCCGCACCAGGGGCTGGCCCAGATGTTCCACATGATGAACGAGGCGCGGGTCGGTGTCGGGCTCGGCGCCACCGCGCTGGGCTATACCGGTTACCTGCACGCGCTGGAGTACGCGCGAACCCGGGTGCAGGGTCGGCCGGTGCAGAGCAAGGACCCGGCACAGCCCCCGGTGCCGATCATCGAGCATGCCGACGTGCGTCGGATGCTGCTGGCCCAGAAGTCCTACGCCGAGGGTGGGCTGGCGCTGGGGATGTACTGCGCCAAGCTCGTCGACGAGCAGGCGAGCGCGCCGACGGCGCAGGAGTGCGAGCGCGCGGCGCTGCTGCTAGACGTGCTCACCCCGATCGCCAAGAGCTGGCCGTCGCAGTGGTGCCTGGCCGGCAATGACCTGGCGATCCAGATCCACGGCGGCTACGGCTATACCCGCGACTACAACGTGGAGCAGTTCTACCGGGACAACCGGCTCAACCCGATCCACGAGGGGACGCACGGCATCCAGGCCATCGACCTACTCGGGCGCAAGGTGACGATGGCCCGTGGCGCCGGGCTGCAGTTGCTGCTGGCGACCATGCGGGCGAGCACCGCCCGGGCCGCGTCGGTGCCGGGGGCGGCTGGCTACGCCGCGACGCTGGAGGCGGCGATCTCGCGGGTCGAGACGGTCACCGGCAAACTGCACGGCAGCGGCGATGTGGCGCTCAGCCTGGCCAACGCTTCGGTGTACCTCGAGGCGGTCGGGCACGTGGTGCTGGCCTGGGTCTGGCTGGAGCAGTTACTAGCCGCCGGAACGTCCGAGGGGGCGTTCTACGACGGGAAGCGGCAGGCCACCCGGTACTTCTTCAACTGGGAACTGCCCAAGACCTCCCCGCAGTTCGACCTGCTGGAGAGCCTGGACGACACCACCCTGGCGATGTCCCCGAGCTGGTTCTGACTCTGCGCTTTTGGCACACCTGCAGGGACTATCCCGGCCGGTGTGCCAAAAGCGGTGGGCAGTTCTAGATCAGGTCGACGACGTCGGCGATGGAGTTGAGCACCCGACTCGGACGGAACGGGTACTTCTCGATATCCGCGCGCTGCGTCGAGCCGGTGAGCACCAGAATCGTCTCCAGCCCGGCCTCGATTCCCGCCACCACGTCGGTGTCCATCCGGTCGCCGATCATGGTCGTCGTCTCCGAATGGGCCTCGATCCGGTTCATCGCGCTGCGGAACATCATCGGGTTCGGCTTGCCGACGAAGTACGGCTCCCGGCCGGTGGCCCGGGTGATCAGGGCGGCGACCGACCCGGTGGCCGGCATCGGGCCTTCGGCTGAGGGTCCGGTGGCGTCCGGGTTGGTGGCGATGAAGCGGGCCCCGCGCTCAATGAGCCGGATCGCGCTCGTGATCGCCTCGAACGAGTAGGTGCGAGTCTCGCCGAGGACGACGTAATCCGGGTCGGCATCGGTGAGGGTGTAGCCGACCTCGTGCAGTGCCGTGGTGAGTCCGGCCTCGCCGATCACATAGGCCGAACCCTGTGGGAGTTGATCGCTGAGGAAGGTGGCGGTGGCCAGCGCGGACGTCCAGATCGACTCCTCGGGGACGGTCAGCCCGGAGCGGGCCAATCGGGCCGCCAGGTCGCGCGGCGTGTAGATCGAGTTGTTGGTGAGCACCAGGAAGCGCCGCTCGCGCTCGATCAGCCGCTGCAGAAACTCCTTGGCTCCGGGCAACGCCTGGTCCTCATGGACGAGAACCCCGTCCATGTCGGTGAGCCAGCACTCGCTCTCCGCTCGCTGCGTCACGATCGCTCCAATCGCTCGGGATCCCCCGACTCGTGGCTGACTGTCGAACACCGTCGAAACTACCAGCGTGTGATGGAATCAATGGGTGAGTGAACTGCTGCTGCGTTCGGGCCGATTGAGCGAAGCGGGCCAGCCGATGGACCTCCTGATACGAGACGGGGTCATCGAACGCATCGGCGCTGACCTCTACTCCTCGGCGGAATCCATCGATCTGGACGGGCGATTCGTACTCCCCGGCCTGTGGGATCACCACGTGCACTTCGACCAGTGGGCCCAGGTGAGTCGCCGCCTGGACGTGTCGGCGGCCGAGTCGGCGGAGCACGCCACCGCGCTGGTGGGCGACCGGCTCAACTCCACCTCGACCGATGGACCGCTCGTCCAGGGCGAGTTGCTGGTCGGCTACGGGTTCCGGGACGCGCTCTGGCCGGACACCCCGCACCGCGACGACCTCGACGCGGTCAGTGGCACGACCCCGGTGGTACTGGTCAGCGGCGACCTGCACTGCGCGTGGGGGAACTCGGCCGCCCTGGCCCAGTTCGGTCTGGGTGAGCATCCGACCGGACTGCTGCTGGAGTCCGAGGCGATGGGGATCTACGGCCGGCTCGGCGAGGTCGCGGAGGAGGTGCTCGACCAGTGGGCCGCCGACGCCGCGGCGACGGCAGCCAGTCGCGGGCTGGTCGGCCTGCTGGATCTGGAGGCGCCCTGGTCGATCGACGCCTGGACGCGCCGCGTCAACCAGGGGAACCGGTCCCTCCGGGTCGCCTGCGGCGTCTGGACGCCGAAGCTGGAGGAGGCGATCGCCCGGCGGCTGCAGACCGGCGACGTCATCCCCGACACCGACGGTCTGGTGAGCATGGGCCCGCTGAAGATCATCACCGACGGATCGCTGAACACGCGCACCGCCTACTGCCACCGGCCCTACCCGGGACTGGAAGAGTCCGAGAACCCCTATGGATTGTTGGTCGTCGATCCGGCTGAGCTGACTGAGCTGATGAGCCGGGCCGCCCGCTCCGGCATCGAGTCGGCGATTCACGCCATTGGTGATCACGCCAATTCGCTGGCCCTGCAGGCCTTCGCCGACTCCGGCGCTCGCGGGAGCATCGAGCACGCCCAGTTGCTGACCCGAGGTGACCTGCCGCGCTTCGCGGAGCTGAGCCTGGTCGCCAGCGTGCAGCCCGAGCACGCCATGGATGACCGTGACGTCGCCGACCGCTACTGGGCCGGCCGAACCGATCGGGCCTTCATGCTGCGCTCCCTGCTCGATGCCGGAGCGATGATCGCGCTCGGCTCGGATGCTCCGGTGGCCCCTCTCGACCCGTGGATAAGTATCGCGGCGGCGGTGAGTCACAGCCGGGGCGGCCGTCCGAGCTGGCACCCGGAGCAGGAGATCACCTTCGACGAGGCGCTGGAGGCGTCGACGGCGGGTCCGGTGGTCGAGGGGGCGCCGGCTGACCTGGTGATCGTCGACCTGGATGCCTGGGGCGCCTCGGCCGAGCAGCTGCGTCACCTGCCCGTGACGGCGACCGTGCTCGGCGGCCGCTTCACCCACGACGCGCTGTGAGCCGGCAGCGGGGAGAGATCCTGGCATGTTCCGGATAGCGTTCGTCGAGCCGAAGATCCCGCCAAATACAGGGAATGCCATCCGCTTGGTGGCGGCCACCGGATGCGAGCTGCACCTGATCGGGCCGCTCGGCTTCGATCTCTCGGACGCGAAACTGCGCCGGGCGGGCCTCGACTACCACGACCTGGCCTCGGTCACCGTGCACGAGAATCTGGAGGCGGCCTGGCCGGTGCTGGCGGTGAATCCAGTGGCGCCGGAGCAGCCCGCCAGGACTTTCGCCTTTACCGGCAAAGCCGATCGCATCTATAGCGACGTCAGCTATCGGTCCGGGGACGTGCTGATGTTCGGTGCCGAACCCACCGGCCTGGCCGACGAGGTGCTGGCCGACCCGCGGATCACCGAGCTGGTACGAATCCCGATGCTGCCCGGCCTGCGGTCGTTGAACCTGGCCAACTGCGCGGCCTTGGTGACGTATGAGGCGTGGCGACAGAATGGCTTTGCCGGATCCAGCGATACCGGCCCACGGCCAACGCGAGAGTAAAGATGCGCGGGGGCGTCCGCAGTCACCACCTGCTCGTCAGCCCCCGCGCACCGTCTGCGGCGATCGCCACTCAGCGAGCACTCCACGCAGGGGCGCGGGGATGCTCGCTGAGGGCAGATCGTGTTGTTTCTACTTGGTATTGACGGTGATCTTGGCGACGCCGATCAGCAGGCCGCCCTTGACCGCGTCGGTGTTGAACGTCTTGTCCAGCAGCGTGGCGGCGTTCTCCGACATCAGCACCCGGGTGCCTTCGAGGATCGCGGTGTCACCCGAGGTCTCCAGTGGCTTGAGCGTCGTACCGTCCAGGTCGAAAAGCTTGGTGTGGGTGGCGGCTGTCTTGCCGTCAACTGCGACGTCCCCGTAGAGCGTGGAGTTGTTGCCCGGATCGATGTCGAAGTTGGTCAGATTCACGACGGTCGCGGTGGCACCGGTGCCCGCGGTGAGCGACAGACCCGAACCCATGTGCTCGATGTTGCCCTGAACGTAGGGCTTCACCGAACCAGGCGTGTAATACGTTACATTCCCGCCGGTGATCGGGAAGCTGATGGAGCCGTCGGCCAGCGTTGCGGTACCGACCGTTCCCGGCGTGAGCTTCAGCGTCGTCAGCGCGTCGGTGAAGCCCTTGTCCAACGCGACCGCGGTCGAGACGCCGGTGAGGCTTGGGATGGTAGCCACCGGCGCGGTCGAGAGAGCCGAGGACGGTGCCGCGGTGGTCGACGCGGCGGAGGTGCTGTCCGAGGAGCAGGCGGTGAGGCTGATCGCGCCGGCGGCGGCTAACACGGCTATGGTCGAGGCAATCTTCTTGGAAAACATTGAATCTTTCCTAACGTCGGTGATGACTGTCAGGAATAGATTCGAAGCTCAGCCCCGTATCGGTTTCACCTCAGCTACCGACGTAGTACTGATCGGCCGTCTCCAGCGCCTCGTCGAGCATCGCCAGTCCCGCACGGGCTTCGTCGGCGGTGATGGTGCACGGCGGCACGACGTGAGTCCGGTTGAAGTGCACGAACGGCCAGAGTCCCTTAGTTTTACAGGCCGTCATGAACTCGTTCATGGGTGCTGCGTCTGCGCCGGCGGCGTTGAAGGGGACGAGCGGTTCGCGAGTACTGCGATCCTTCACCAGTTCGAGCGCCCAGAACACGCCCAGCCCGCGCACCTCGCCAATGCTCGGGTGCCGTTCGGCCATCTCCCGCAGCGCCGGCCCGATGACGGATTCGCCTATTTCTCGGGCATTTTCGACGATGCGTTCCTCTTTGAAGATGTTGATCGAGGCTACGGCCGAGGCGCAGGCCAGCGGGTGCCCGCTGTAGGTGAGACCGCCGGGGAAGGGGCGCTCGGCGAAGGTGTCCGCGATGGCGTCGGAGATGATGACGCCACCGAGCGGCAGGTAGCCGGAGTTGACGCCCTTGGCGAAGGTGATGAGGTCGGGGGTGATCGACCAGTGATCGACGGCGAACCACTCACCGCAGCGGCCGAAGCCGGCCATCACCTCGTCGCTGATCATGAGGATCCCGTACTCGTCGCAGATCGCCCGCAGACCGGCGAGGTAGCCCGGCGGCGGGACGAGAATGCCATTGGTCCCGACCACCGTCTCGGAGATGATGGCGGCGATCGTCTGCGGTCCCTCGAGCTGGATCACCTGGCGCAGGTGGGCCAGCGCCCGCTCGGTCTCCTCCTCGGGCGTCTGGGCGTAGAAGGCTGAGCGGTACAGGTACGGCCCGAAGTAGCGCACCACCCCGGGGATTCCGGAGTAACCGAGCTCGTTGGCCCAGCGCCGTGGGTCACCGGTGAGGGCGATCGCGGCCGCGGTCGAGCCGTGGTAGCTACGGTAGGCCGACATCACCTTGGGGCGGCCGGTGTGGATGCGAGCCATCCGGATCGCGTTCTCGTTGGCCTCGGCACCGCCGTTGGTGAAGAAGACCTGGTTCAGGCTGCCGGGGGCCAGTTCGCTGATCAGCCGAGCCGCCTCGCTGCGGGACTCGTTGGCGAACGACGGGGCGATCGTGCAGAGTTTCCCGGCCTGTTCCTGGATGGCGGCGACCAGTTTCGGGTGCTGGTAGCCGATGTTGACGTTCACCAGCTGCGAGGAGAAGTCGAGATACTTCTTCCCCTCGTAGTCCCAGAAGTTCACCCCGAGGGCCCGTTCGATCGGCAGCGGGTCGATCTTGGCCTGCGCTGACCAGGAGTGGAAGACGTGCGCCCGGTCGTCGCGGCGGATCGTTGCCTCGAGAGCGGCGAGAGCGGCGAGAGCGGCCGAGTCGGTGGTGGTGGTCATGCGGGTCACCTTTCGTTACTCCGCTTTTGGCACAGCGACCGGGATAATCCCTGCAGCTGTGCCAAAAGCGTGGAGGTCGAGGGTCAGTGGTTGCGGGGGAAGCCGAGGTCGACGCTGGAGCTGGCCGGATCCGGCCACCGCGACGTGACCACCTTGCCCCGGGTGAAGAAGTTGACCCCCTCCGGCCCGTACATGTGGGTGTCGCCGAAGAGGGAGGCCTTCCAGCCGCCGAAGGAGTAGTACCCCACCGGCACCGGGATCGGTACGTTGATGCCGACCATGCCGGCCTCCACCTCGAACTGGAACTGCCGGGCCACCCCGCCGTCGCGGGTGTAGATGGCGGTTCCGTTGCCGTACGGGTTGTCGTTGATCAGCTCCAGCGCCTCGGCGTAGGTCTCGGCCCGCACGACGCAGAGGACGGGGCCGAAGATCTCGTCGGTGTAGACGCTCATCGCCGGCGTGACGTGATCGAGCAGCGTCACCCCGAGGAAGAACCCGTCGGTCGGGAGGTCGGCGTCCCGCCCGTCCACCACCACGGTGGCGCCGGAGGCGGCCCCGGCCTCGATGTAGGAGGAGACCTTGTCCCGATGCTCGCGGGTGATCAGCGGACCCATCTCCGAATCGGGGTTCGTGCCCGGGCCGATCTTCAACTTGGGCAGCCGCTCGGAGATCGCGTCGATGAGCGCGTCACCTACGCCACCGACGGCCACGGCGACCGAGATCGCCATGCAGCGCTCACCGGCCGAGCCGTAGGCGGCCGAGACAGCCGCGTCGGCGGCCATGTTCACGTCCGCGTCCGGGAGCACCACCATGTGGTTCTTCGCGCCACCCAGGGCCTGGACGCGCTTGCCGTTCGCGGTGCCGGTCGCGTAGATGTAGCTGGCGATCGGGGTGGAGCCGACGAAGCTCACCGCCTTCACCTGCGGGTTCGTGAGGATAGCGTCCACCGCCTCCTTGTCGCCGTTGAGCACGGTGAAGACGCCGTCGGGCAGGCCGGCCTCCTTCCAGAGCGCGGCGATGAACAGCGCACTGGACGGGTCCTTCTCACTCGGCTTGAGGACGAACGCGTTGCCACAGGCGATCGCGTTCGCGCACATCCAGAGGGGCACCATCGCCGGGAAGTTGAACGGCGTTATCCCGGCGACCACGCCCAGCGGCTGCCGGATGGAGTAGACGTCGATGCCGGTCGCGGCCTGTTCGGAGAAGCCGCCCTTGAGTAGCTGCGGGATGCCGCAGGCGAAGTCGACGTTCTCCATGCCGCGGGCGATCTCGCCGCCGGCATCCGAGAGCACCTTGCCGTGCTCGGCGGTGATGATCGCGGCCAGCATGTCGGCCCGGTCGTGCAGCAGCGCCCGGAACGCGAAGAGAATCTGTGAACGGCGGCTGAGCGAACTGTGGCGCCACTGCCGGGCCGCATCGGCCGCGCCGCTGATCGCGTGGTCGACCTCGGCCTTGCCGGCCAGCTCGACCTCGGCCGCGATCTCGCCGGTGGCCGGGTTGTAGACGGGGGAGGTGCGGGAACTCGGCGTCGAGCTGAGTCGGCCGTCGATCCAATGCGGGATGCGCGTTGTCATGAACAGAGATTACGTCCGCTCGGGCCACCGCCTCCAGCCCCGGACGGGTTACCCGCGCGTCATCCGGACCTCCGCCAGGCCGGTGTCCTCGTCGATCTTGGCGGTACCGTCCGGTGCGAATCCCTGCTTTCGGTAGAAGGCGATCGCCCGCGGGTTCGCCTCGAAGACCCACAGGTGGGCCGCCCGCTCACCGATCACCGCCTGCAGCAAGGTTTCGGCCAGGCCCGTACCCCAGTGCGCGCGAGCCAGATACAGGGTGATGAGTTCCAGCCCGCCGTCCTTGCTGCCGGAACTCGCCACCGCGACGAGTTCGCCACCGGTCTCGGCCAGCATGATCAGCCGCTCGCCGGCCAGGATCCGCTGCGCCCAGCGTTGCCGGCGCACCTGCACCGTCGTGCGGTCCAGGTAATCGGCGGAGACGATGCCCGCATAGGCGTCGTTCCAGGCCGCCGTCTGGAAGGCGGCCACTGCGCCCGCGTCGTCGAGGCCGGGCGGGCGGAGCCGGTAGTCGCTCATTCGCTCATTCTCAAGCAGTCGCCCGATCTGCAGCTGGGCCGGGCCCGGCTGCGATGATGTGCCGGTGCCGAACCCCACCGCCGATCGACGCGTCAACTCGTATTGGCGCCCGCGTATGCCACCCCGGCAGGTGGCCGGCGCCGTTCCCCACGGCGCCACCAGACGCGGCGGGACGACCCGCGGCACGACCCGGGCCGGTGAGCATCCGGCCAAGCGCCAGCCCGCGATCCCGGAGGCCGCGTCGCGGGGGCTGAACTACAACAATCACCAGCGCCGGCTCGTCGGCAACCCGGCGAGCGCCATCTACGGGAGCATCATGTCGGCGTCGCTGCTGGTGGTGGCCAGTTCGCTGGAGAAGTCGCTGTGGGACGTCATCGTGCTGATCGTCTCCACGCTGATCGTCTTCTGGCTGGCCCACGCCTACACCGACGCCGTCGGCGACGGTGTCAGCTTCGTCGGCACCAGCAGCGTCCCGATCGGACGGGTCGTCCTGCATCACCTGCGGGCCCAGTGGCCGATCGTGGAGAGTGCGTTCTTGCCGATCGCGACCCTGGTCGTCCTCACCCTCTTCGGGGTGAAGCTGGATACCGCCCTCACCGTCGCGCTGATCGTCGACGTGGCCGAACTCTTCGGCTGGGGCGCGCTGGTGGCCCGGCGCATGCGAATGCCGATGCTGCGGGCCGTAATCTTCGTCCTCTTCACCGGAAGCCTGGGCCTGATCATGGTGCTGCTGAAGGTGCTCGTCCACTAGCTGCGGCCGTCCGGATGAACTTCGCCTGAGACACATCCCAGATCTGGCCTACCCGCTTCGAGAGTGCAATAGTCACCCCCGTGACCACCTCCCAAGCGACTACCCAGTCCGCCCAGTACGCAACTGTGTCCGTCGAGATCGAGCAGGGGACCCTGCGGGGCATCGTCATCGACGCCGTCAGCTCCTTCAAGGGCATTCCCTACGCCGCCCCGCCGTTCGGTGAACTGCGCTTCCAGGCACCGGCGGCACCCCCGCACTGGGTGGGCGAGCGCGACGCCAGCCAATACGGACCGACCGTGCCGAAACCGCCGTACCCCAAGCCGATCGATGAGATTCTCCCCGAGCCGAGCATCGACGGCGATGACGTGCTCAACCTCAACGTCTGGACGCCGGCCGGCGCGACCGGCGGCCTTCCGGTCTTCGTCTGGATCCACGGTGGCGCCTTCGTCAACGGAACCGGCGCGGTGAGCACCTATGACGGGTCGAACTTCGCCCGTGACGGCGTCGTCTGCGTGACGATCAACTATCGCCTCGGGGCCGACGGGTTCCTGCTGCTCGACGGGGCCCCGGCCAACCGTGGCCTGCTCGACCAGATCGCGGCGCTGCAGTGGGTCCAGCGCAACATCGCCGCCTTCGGCGGGGACCCGACCCGGGTGACGATCGGCGGTGAGTCGGCCGGCGCGATGAGCGTGACGACCCTGCTCGCGCTACCGGCGGCGCGTGGTCTCTTCCGGGCAGCGATCACCGAGAGCGGCGCCGGCCATCACGCCCACTCGGCCGAGACGGCGGCCAAGGTCACCGCCGCACTGGCCCAGCGCCTGGGCGTGGAGGCGACCGTAGCGGGCTTCGGTGGCGTCCCCATACCGGAGCTCATGGACGCCCAGGCCGCGCTGTCTCGCGACATCGCCAAGATGCCCGACCCGACGAAGTGGGGCGAGGTCGCGGGCAACATGATGGCGTTCGAGCCGTGCATCGACGGCGAGTTGATCACCCGGTTGCCGATCCAGGCCCTGGCCGACGGTGCCTCAGCCGACGTGGCGCTGCTGACCGGAACCAATACCGACGAGCACACCCTCTTCCTCGTCCCGACCGGCATCGAGGACGCCGTCAACGACCAGGCGCTGCTCTACATCCTGGGCTCCCTCGGCGCCGACGCGACGAAGGCGGTGGCGGCCTACCGCGAGGGGCTGCCCGACGCCACCGACGGCCAGCTCTTCACGGCGGCCCTCACCGACTGGTTCTTCCGGGTCCCGGCGATTCGCCAGGCCGAGGCCCGAGCTGTTCACGGCGCCGACACGTACATGTACGAGTTCGCCTGGCGCTCGCCGCAGTACGGGGGGCGGCTGGGCGCTGCGCACGCGTTCGAGATCGGCTTCGCCTTCGACAACCTCGACGACGTGAACCTGCTCGCGGCCACCGGTCCGAACCCACCGCAGTCGGTCGCCGACACGATGCACGCCGCCTGGGTCTGCTTCGTCACGAGCGGTGCGCCGGGATGGCCGGTCTATGGCGAAGCCCGGACGGTGCGGGTCTTCGATACCGACAGCCGGGTCGTCACCGATCCGAGGGCTGCGCAGCGACAGATCTGGGACGGAATCCGCTGAAGCTGGCGCCCCGCCCGGGCTTTCCGCGGTGCCGTTGTACGTGACACGATGTCCAAGGTACGTTCGTTGCCAGTGTGAACGGCGTCACCGATTCTGAAGGAGCGCAGGTGTCTGACCGCGAAGAGTTCGACTACATCATCGTGGGAGCTGGCAGCGCCGGAGCAGTGCTCGCGGCACGTCTCTCGCAGAACCCGCAGGTGCGGGTGCTGCTGCTGGAAGCCGGCGGCGAGGACGATGCCGACGAGATCAAGATGCCGGCCGCCTTCTCGGCCCTCTTCAAGACCAAGTGGGACTGGCAGTACTACACCGCCGAGCAGAAGCAGCTCAATGGTCGCCGCGCCTATTGGCCGCGGATGAAGGCGCTCGGCGGCTGCTCGTCGATGAACGCGATGATCTACATCCGGGGCAACCGGGCTGACTACGACGGCTGGCGCGACGCCCACGGCGCGACCGGGTGGGGCTATGACGACGTGCTGCCGTACTTCATCAAGGCGGAGACGAACACTCGTCTGCACGACAGCTACCACGGCCAGGCCGGCCCACTGCACGTCGAAGACCGGCGTTACACCAGCGAGTTGGGGACGGCCTGGGTCGAGTCGGCGGTGGCCGCCGGTCTCAAGCCGAACGACGACTTCAACGGCGCCGAGCAGGAGGGCGCCGGTCAGTATCAGGTCACCTGCAAGAAGGGCGTCCGCTGGTCGGTGGCCGACGCCTATCTGCGCCCGGCGCTCGAGCGGTCGAACCTCACCGTGCAGACCGGAGCCCTCGTCCAGCGCGTGCTGCTGCAGGGCACCCGGGCGGTTGGAGTCAGCTACCGCCTGGGCGGGCACGTCTATGAAGCGATGGCCGAGCGGGAGGTCATCCTCTCCGGCGGTGCCGTCAACAGCCCACAGCTGCTGATGCTCTCGGGCATCGGCCCGGCCGGGCACCTGCGGGAGCAGGGGATCGACGTGGTGGCCGACCTTCCCGGTGTCGGGGAGAACCTGCACGACCACCCGGCGGTACCGATGATCTGGCGGACCAGGAACACCCGCGACATCGTCGAGCAGCTGACCCTGCGCTACGTCCTGCAGTGGAAGGCGACCGGCCGCGGCCCGCTGGCCTCCAACATCGGTGAGTCGGGTGCCTTCTTCCCGACCCGCGACGGCCTGGCGGCGCCGGACATGCAGATCCACCTGGCCCCGACCGCCTTCTACGACAACGGCATGCACGAGGCTTCGGTCCGGGCGGTGACGGTCGCTCCGACCCTGGTCAGCGTGGCCAGCCGCGGTCGACTGCGGCTGCGCTCGACCGACCCGAGCTGGCACCCCGAGATCGACGCGGCGTACTTCGACGACCAGAGCGATATGGACGCGATGGTGGCCGGCTGCCGCCGGGCCGCCGAGATCGCCAACTCCGGCGCCCTGGGCAAGCTCATCGCCGGCCCGTTCCTGCCCGGCGCGGCCAACCCGACCGACGCCGAGCTCGTCGAGCACATCCGGGCTCAGGCCCAGACGCTCTATCACCCGGTCGGCACCTGCGCGATGGGAACGAGCGAGCAGTCCGTCGTCGACGCGCAGCTGCGGGTGCGCGGCATCGACGGGCTACGCGTGGTGGACGCTTCGGTGATGCCGGTGGTGGTCCGCGGAAACACCAACGCGCCGACGATCATGATCGCCGAGAAGGCCGCCGATCTGCTGAAGGCCTCCGATGCCCCAGTGCTCGCGGCCGCCGATCATCTGTAGTTCCAGCTCCTGCTTCTGTTCCAGTTACTCCTAAGAAATAAGGACATTCGATGACCGAGAAGTTCGAGTCGCTCAACCCGGCCACCGGCGATGTCGTCGGCACCTATCCGATTCACGACGAGGCAGACGTCGCGGCCGCCGTGGCCCGGGCCCGCGAGGCCGCGGTCTGGTGGTCGACGCTCTCCTTCGCCGGACGCCGCGAGTACCTGGACAAGTGGAACGCGGTTATCACCCGCCGGGTCATGCAGCTGGCCAACGTCTCGCACGAAGAGACCGGTAAGCCGCATGGTGACGCCCAGCTGGAGATCATGATCGCGATCGATCACATCGCCTGGGCCGGCTCGCATGCGGAGAAGGTGCTCGGCCCGAAGAAGGTCTCCTCCGGCCTGCTGATGGCCAACCAGGCCGCCACCGTGGAGTACCGCCCGCTCGGTGTCGTCGGTGTCATCGGGCCATGGAACTACCCGGTGCTGACGCCGATGGGCTCGATCGCCTATGCGCTGGCTGCCGGGAACGCAGTGGTCTTCAAGCCGAGTGAGTTCTCGCCGGGCGTCGGCACCTGGCTCGCCGACGCCTGGACCGAGATCGCGCCCGAGCACCCGGTGCTCCAGGTGATCACCGGCCTCGGCGCCACCGGAGCGGCGCTCTGCAAGGCAGGGGTGAACAAGCTCGCCTTCACCGGATCGACGGCCACCGGCAAGAAGGTGATGGCCGCCTGCGCCGAGACGCTCACCCCGGTGGTGATCGAGGCCGGCGGCAAGGACTCGATCATCGTCGACTCCGATGCCGATGTGCCGGCGGCGGCCGACGCCGCGCTCTGGGGTGCCATGTCCAACGCCGGGCAGACCTGCATCGGAATGGAGCGGGCCTACGTGCATGAGCGCGTCTACGACCAGTTCATCCGCGAACTGAAGGCGAAAGCCAAGGCGGTCGAGCTAAGTGCTGAGCCGGGGGGGCTCGTCGGGCCGATCACCATGCCGTCGCAGTTGAAGGTGATCGCCAGCCACATTGCCGACGCCGCCGCTCGTGGTGGGACGTTCGTGCTGGGGGGCCCGAACTCGGTCGGCGATCGCTACGTGCAGCCGACGATCATCACCGACGTTCCCGAGGACTCGATCGCGATCACCGAGGAGACCTTCGGCCCGACGCTGACCGTCAAGAAGGTGTCGTCGATGGACGAGGCGGTGGAGCTCACCAATGCGACCCGCTACGGGCTGGGCGCGTCGATCTTCGCCAAGGAGCGGGGGATGGAGCTGGCCCGCCGGGTGCGTTCGGGGATGGCGTCGGTGAACTCGGTGATGGCCTTCGCCGGCGTGCCGTCGCTGCCCTTCGGCGGGGTCGGCGACTCCGGCTTCGGACGCATCCACGGTGCCGACGGGCTGCGCGAATTCACCTACGCCAAGGCGATCACCCGGCAGCGCATGAAGCCGCTGCTGGCCGCGATGACCTTCGAGCGGACCGCGAAGACGGAGAAGGCGGCGGCACAGCTGATGACGGTCCTACGCGGACGCGCCACCACGATGCCCAAGTTCAAGAAGTAACCCGCGCTGGTCGCCCGGGGCCACGGGAATCTCCTGCACTATGCGCACCCAGGTACGCAGAGTGCAGGAGATTCGCCGTCGGAGGGGTCAGGCCGATGTGATCCACCGGGTGACGTAGGGGCCGAGCCAGATGTTGCCGTCGGGCTCGGCGACCAGCAGCGCCCCGCTCAGCTCGTCCTTCGGGTTGTGCAGCCCCAGGTTCGTCAGCACCTGCATCGGGAAGGCGCGCCAGGTCTCGGTGACGTTGTAGAGCCCGAGCATCGGCCCGATCGGGTGGCGGTGCAGCACCGGCAGCACACCCGGGTCGGACACCTCCAGCACCTCGGCCGGCACCGACGCGCTCAGATAGGGCAGCCGTCCGCGTACCTCGCCCAGCCGGACCAGCCCGGCGAAGACCCGCCCTTGGATGCTGGCCGGATCGTGGCGCAGCGAGGCGACGTCCCACGGCATCTTCGGGCGGTGCACCCAACGGTTGTCATTCTTGTGGGCCGGGTCCTCGGCCCAGTGCGAGTCGTTCGGCAGGGCCAGCTCGTCGCCCATCCAGAGCACCGGGACCCCGCCCCAGCCGTACGCGATCGCGTGGGCGACCAGGATGCGTCCGACCAGCAGGTCGACGGCCTGCTGATGGTTCACCGCGTCGTGCGGCGGTAGGGCGTCGATGCCGGCCAGGCTGGCCAGACTGCCGCTGATGCGCCGATCCCCGGTGGCCGGGTTGTATTGGAAGACCAGGCCCCGTCCCGGGGATCCCTGGTACTTTCCGCTGTAATAGTCGGCTAGAAACGCCCGATGGCCCGGTCCGCTGGCGCCGGCCGCGTCGGCATCGCGGTCGCTGATCGCCCAGCCGATGTCGTCGTGGCAGCGAACGTAGGTGATCCAGGCGGTGCCGGCCGGTATCGGTGGCAGCGCTCGTAAGGCACCGGCGGCCATCCGCACATCACGGGAGGCGAGCATTGACCAGATGTGCACCATCAGGCTGTTGTGGTAGGCCAGCTCACTGACCTTGCCGTAGTGGGTTCCCTGCCCGAGGTACTGGACGAGCTCGGTCGGGTCGACGATCGCCTCGGCCTTGAAGGCGAGCGCCGGGGCGGCGATCCGGGCCACCGCTCGCAGCGCCTGCGTGATCGAGTGCACCTCGGGTTGATTCTGCGAGTCGGTGCCTCTGCGCTTGTAAAGAAAGGCGATTGCGTCCAGCCGGAGCACCTCGACGCCCTGGTTGGCCAGGAAGAGAATGATGTCGGCGTAGGCGTAGAAGACGTCCGGGTTGGTCCAGTTGACGTCCCACTGCCAGGAATTGAACGTGGTCCAGACCCAGGCGTTCATCTCCGAGTCCCAGGTGAAGTTGCCGGGAGCGAAGTCCGGGAAGACCTCGGGGAGGGTGCGCTCGTAGGCGTCGGGGGTACGCCGATCGTCGAAGGCGTAGAAGAAAGCGCGGTACTTCGGGTCGCCGGCCCGGGCCGCCTCGGCCCACGGATGCTCGCGGGCCACGTGGTTGAGGACGAGGTCCAGCACCAGGCTGATCCCCTCGGAGCGCAGTTTCGTCGCCAATTCGCGCAGGTCGTCCATCGTGCCGAGGTCGGGGCGGACGGTGCGGTAGTCGGCCACCGCGTACCCGCCGTCGTTGTCCCCATCGCGCGGACGCAGCAGTGGCAGCAGATGCAGATAGGTGACGCCGAGTTCCTTCAGGTACTCGACCTGTTTTCCGACGCCCTCCAGGTCGTCGGCGAACCGGTCGGTGTAGGTGGCGTACCCGAGCATGCGGGGAGCCTGCAGCCACTCCGGATCGAGTGTCCGCTGCATGTCCAGACGGTGAAGTTCGGCCTCGCGGTCCCGGTAGGCGTTGGCGGCCAGTTGCACCAGACGAACCGCCAGCGCATCGGCGCCCTCGCCGTAGACCGCGACCAGACCCTCGTAGAGATCGCGCCACCAGCGGTCCAGACGCAGTGCGAACAGCTCGCGCTTGTACTTGGAGACCCCGGCCAATTCAGCGGTGGCAATGGAGTGGATCGAACTCGACGCGATGACCATGGCGCCATTGTTACTCACCAGTCAAGTTGGGGGAACAGGGGTTGAAATAGGGCGAGCCACCGCCCGACGGGACGGTGGCTCACGCTATTAGCACTTGCTAACTACTGCGTAGCGGTATGGCTACGCGAAGTGGTTGTGCGATGTGTTTAGTACCAGTGCCGACGGCCACCAACCTCGTGGCCGGCACCGCCGACGATGGCCAGAACTGCGCCGACTACGACCGCGATGATTCCTAGCGTCCAGATGATCGAGACGTGGGCCAGGAAGCCGATGACGAGCAGAACGATACCGAGCGCAATCATGTCGTTACCCCTATGTTTGTGGTGACTGCTTTCGAAAGACGTTCTGCCCATCGCCGATAATTCCCAAACATCGCCCAGCCCCGGGAATCGCCCAGCAGCCTGGTAATTCGTCGCGGAATCCACTTTCGGTTTCATACCAGCTGAGCCGTCGATGGCTCTGCCGCTGATTGCTATCCCAGGCAGATGGGTAAACAAATACGGATGAAGCCCGCTCCGGTCGAGCTCATGCAACCGGAAGTCGAGTTCGACAAGAGGAGAACCAAAGAGAGGAGACGCGATGACGACGGTCGCCGAGATGATTGTGGAAGCCCTTGCGGAGCAGGGGGTTCGCACAGTCTGGGGCGTAGTGGGGGACGCGCTGAACCCGATCACCGATGCGATCCGCCGTGACGAGCGGATCGAGTGGCTCGGGGTCCGGCACGAGGAGGTGGGCGCCTTCGCCGCCGGCGCGCAGGCCCAGCTCACCGGCACGATCGGTGTCTGCATGGGGACGGTCGGGCCGGGCTCGATCCATCTGCTGAACGGTCTCTACGACGCCAAGAAGTCACACGCGCCGGTGCTGGCCATCTGCGGTCAGGTGCCGTTGGCCGAACTTGGTAGCGACTACTTCCAAGAGGTGAACAACGACCTCCTCTTCACCGATGTCGCCGTCTACAGCCGGACGGTCACGGCGGCCGAGCAGGCACCGACCATGCTGCAGGCCGCGATCCAGGCCGCGCTGCAGTCCCCCGGCGTCGCGGTGCTGACCCTCCCCGGCGACGTCGGCGAGCTGGAGCTACCGAAGGGGACGGCGTCGCCGCGAATCGTCGCGGCTCATCCGCCGACCCAGCCGAGCGCCGCGGCGCTGGCCGAGGCGACGAAACTTATAGACGCGGCCGAGAAGGTCACCCTGCTGGTCGGCATCGGCGCCCGGGGAGCTCGCGATGAATTGCTGGCTCTGGCCCGGAAGCTGAACGCGCCGATGGTGCTCAGTCTGAAGGCCAAACCCGGGCTGGAGCAGGACAACCCGTACCAGGTCGGCCAGAGCGGGCTGATAGGCAACCCGGCCGCCTCGAAGGCCTTCGACGACTGCGACTTGCTCCTGATGGTGGGGACCGACTTTCCGTACCGGGAGTGGTATCCGGTCGGTAAGACCGTCGTCCAGGTCGATGTGCGGGCCGAGCAGATCGGACGACGGACCTCCGTGGACCTGGGGCTGGTCGGACACGCGGCGCCGACGCTGGCTGCCCTCGCGGCCAGCGTTGCGCCCAAGGACGACGAGCTGCACCTCTCGAAGAGTCGAGAGGCCTACGAATCATGGGTCAAACGACAGCAGGTCCTCACCGACCCGCAGCGGGACAAGGGGCTGGTCGGGCGTATCCGGGAGCGCTTCGACAACAGCGAGGACCTGATCCGTCCGGAACTGCTGGCCGATCTGGTCGGACGGCAGGCCGACGAGGACGCCATCTTCACCACTGACACCGGAATGTCCACCGTGTGGCTGAGTCGCTTCGTCACCATGTCCGGCCGCCGTGAGCTGCTCGGCTCGTTCAACCTCGGCTCGATGGCCAACGCGATGCCACAGGCGCTCGGCGCACAGGCCCTGGACCGGCGGCGCCAGGTCATCGCCTTCTGCGGCGACGGTGGGCTGTCGATGCTGCTCGGCGACCTGATCACCGCGGTGAGTCACAACCTGCCGGTGAAGCTCTTCGTCTTCAACAACGGGCGCCTCGGCATGGTGAAACTCGAACAGGAGCAGGGTGGACTGCCCGAGTTCGGCACAGTGCTCGATAACCCGGACTTCGCTCAGGTCGCGCGGGCCATCGGCCTGCACGCGAACCGCGTGGAGGATCCGCTGGCGTTGGAGCAGGCCGTCCGGGACACGCTGAAGCAACGCGGCCCGGCGCTGCTCGACGTGGTAACCAATCCGCAGGAGATTGCCCTACCGGGAAAGGTGAAGCAGGCCCAAGCCTGGGGGTTCGCCATCGCCAAGATCCGCGAATCGGTGCTCAGCGAAGGCGATTCCTGACCGGTCGGTCGGGCCGGAGCCTCCCCGACCGGTCACGGATCAGGCGTACTGGACGACGGCGTCGTGGTCGAGTCGCGGGAGCCGGTCGAACCACGGGTTCTCACCCGGGTGGCCGATGTTCACTACGAGCAGCGACTTGAAGCGGCCGTCGGCGAAGAACTCCGCGTCGACCCCCGCGCGGTCGAAGCCGGCCATCGGGCCGGCGACGAGGCCGGCGGCCCGCACCGCAAGGATGAAGTAGCCGATCTGCAGCGATGCGTTGAAGCTGGCCATCGCGCCCCGGTTCGGGTCACCGGCGAAGTGCTCGCGCATCTCCGGGCGGATCGGGAAGACGGTGGGGATGTGCTCGTGGAAGTCGTTGTCCGCGGCCAGGATGGCGACCACCGGGGCGGTGGCGGTCTTGGCCCGGTTGCCCTCGCCGATGTGCGGCAGCAGGCGCGCCTTGCCCTCGTCACTGCGGACGAAGACCACGCGCAGCGGCTGGGTGTTGGCGGCGGTCGGAGCCCACTTGGCGAGCTCCCAGATGTCGGCGAGCACCTCATCGCTCACCGGCTCATCGGTGAAGCTGTTGGCGGTGCGGGCTTCGGTGAACAGAAGTGCGCGACCCGCATCGTCTAGCGAAGGGTGCTGCGCGAGTGTTTCAGTCATTGCTGGCTCCAGTCCGGCGAGTTACTAGTTATTTGCTAGTTACATGCGGAACACTAGCACCACGGCGTATGATTCCCTAGATGACCGCCTCCGAGACCCCGATCACGGCGAGCCTGCAGTGTGATGGCGCCCTCGACCGGGCCTTCCACTTCCTCGGCAAGCGTTGGAATGGCGTCATCCTGGCTAATCTCTTCGACGGGCCGGCCAGCTTCTCGACCCTCTCCCGCGGCGTTAGCGGTATCAGCGACTCGATGCTGTCAGATCGTCTCAGCGAACTTGGGCGGGCCGGTCTCGTGAAGCGAACCGTCGCCGAGGGTCCGCCGGTCATGGTTGTCTACGAACTCTCCCCGAGCGGTCAGGCGTTGCTGCCGGCGCTGCAGGAGCTCGCCAAATGGGCCGGTGCGAACCTCACGCCGGAGGCGTGTTCCCAAGCCACGGCTAAGGGCAGTCCCTGCTGAGCTAGCAGGCTTAGCTTCGTCGTGCCGCCAGCCATTGATCGAACGTGATGGTCGAGATGCGCGCTCCGGCTCCGGTCGTCAGTGCCCCATTGGCCATCGCCCGACCCGCCGAACCGGGGATGCGGACGGGTACCACCCGCACCTTCTCCTGGTTGGCGGCCAGGAATTTCCTCACCAATTCTGGGAGCTCGTGACGCTCCGGGCCGCCGAAGTCGACGCCCCGGCCGGCCGGTTGAGTCGGGACGAGCTCAGCCAACAGGTCCCCCACCTCGGCCGCCGCGACCGGCTGGGTCAGCATCTTCGGAACCAGCGCGAGTGGCCCCTTCTGGGTGCGGGCCAGGATCTGTCCGGCGAATTCATGGAACTGGGTGGCGCGCTGGATCGTCACCGGCGCGCCGGAGGCCAGCAGCATCTGCTCCTGCCGCCGCTTCCCCTCGTAGTAGGCGAAGTCGACGTCGTCTATGCCGACGATCGACAGTGCAATCAGGTGCTGTACCCCAGCCGCGGTGGAGGCGGCGATCAGGTTCTCCGTGACCCGGGAGAAGAAGTCGACGGAGGTCTTGCGGCTGCTGGTGTTCACGTTGCTGACGTCGATGACGCCGGCGCAGCCGGAGAGGGCCTCGGCTAGACGAAGGCCGGTGGTGAGGTCGACGCCGTTGGAGCGGGAGATGACGACCGGTTCGTACTCGGCGCCCCGCAGCGCTGCGACGACATGCCGACCGACGACGCCCGTTCCTCCGGCCACCGCTACCCGCAGAAGAGTCACCCGTTCAGCTTGGCATATGACCGGTTGGCCGAGGTCGGATGGCCGACGGAAGGTTGGCCAGCTGACGACGCCTGGTGTTCGACACAGCGCGTACCGCTATCCTCACCTAGACTTTTTCCGTCCGCCTTTACGCCGGCTTTTACCCTCGCCTATCTGGAGTTTCTGTGTCGAAAAGAATCACGGTCGCCGCTGGCGCGCTACTCGCGCTGGCCCTCGTGTTGACCGGATGCGCGAGCAAGAGCAAGCCGGCGACCAGCGCGGCCAGCGGGTCGGCTTCGGTGGTCAGCGGCGCGACGGCGACCTTCAAGGGGGTCACCGTGGAGAACGCGAACGACATCACCAAGGAGCCGAAGGTCACCTCGAAGTCGACCGATATGCCCACCGAGCTCGAAGTGGACGACCTCATCGTCGGTGGCGGGGCGCCGGCCACGCCGACCTCCACGGTGAAGGTCCAGTACGTCGGGGCGCGGCTTTCGGACGGTTACAACTTCGACTCCTCCTGGTCGCGGGGCGAGCCGACCAGCTTCCCGCTCACCGGGGTCGTCCCCGGCTTCACGCAGGGGATCGCCGGCACCGACAGCATCCCGGCCATGAAGGTCGGTGGGCGGCGCATCATGATCCTGCCGCCATCGCTGGCCTATGGCGCCTCCGGCCAGGGCGCCGACATCCCGCCGAACACCCCGCTCGTCTTCGTGGTCGACCTGCTCGGGGTGTCGTAGCCGGTACTGCGTAGCCGGGGTGTCGTAGCGGGCCGCTCGTTGCCGGTGTCTCGTCGCTAGTTGAGCAGCGAAGCCGCGGCCAGGATCGCCTCGGCCTTCAGGTCCTCCGGCAGCACTACGGTCATCTCCTCGCCGACGGTGTAGCCCACCGACTCGATCGACAGGCCGATCATCGCCAGCACCCCGGCCCGATTTCGCAACTTGCTCTGGGCCGGGGTCTCCTGCGACGGCAGCGCCGCGCTCTCGTCGCGATGCCAGGCCGCGATGGCGGCGTCGGAGAGGGTCGGGGTCAGCCGCACGGCGATGGCTCGGGGTTGCTCCAACAGTGCGCGGCCGATCTCGGCCAGCGTCTGGGCGTCGGCCGCGAAGCGCAGGTACGGTCCCTCGAACTCCTCCCCCATGACTGCATCATGCCCACACTGGCACCGAGAACTCCAGAGTCGGAAGGTGTCAAACCCGCCCCGGTCAGTGGTCGGCGAGGTAGGCGTCCAGTTGCTGGCGCGCTGTCGCCCGGGCCTTCTCATGCAGATAGGAGGTCCGTCCGAGCAGCCGCCCGCCGATGCCCAGGGCCTGCCCGGCCCAACGGGGCCAGTCGAAGACGTCCGTGTGCTCGATGATGAGCCCGTCACGGAAGCCGAAGGTGGCGTCGATCGAGTTGTGGACCTTTCGCGCACCGAAGGTGTAGTAGGCGTCCCAGTGCGCAGCGCCGGTGTCGTCGTCGGCCCGCACGCCGGAGAGCTCGGCGCGTAGGTCCTTCGAGCGTCCCAGCAGCATGCTCCACATCCCGCGCACCTCGGTCGCGTTCAGCCGCCCGAACGCGGGATCGGTGAAGGTCGCGGTGTCGGCATAGCAGGCGCCCATCGTCTCGGCGTCCTTGTCGTTGAGCGCGCGGTAGAAGCGATGGATGAGTTCCTCGTTCGGGTGCATCGGCTCATCGTCGCGCACGGGGTGTGGGAGGTAGTTACTCGACCCGCAGATTCTGCTGCATCGCTAGCGCGACAGTGTCGTGCGGATCGGCGCGCTGCAGCCCCTCGACCACGCCGAGCTGGTCGTCGATCGAGCGGTTCTGCCCTAGTTTTGCTTTCGATTCGACGCGGCTGATGTGCAGCTGGACCCCGACGATCGCCTTCAGCTGCCCATCGATGTACTTGCGGGGTGCGTCGGTGACCTGCCACGGCTGGGCGAAGACGCTCTCCTGCCGCTGCGTGAGCTGGGTGACCAGTTCCTCCAGCCATGCGACGTCGTCGTGAATCTGCAGCCTTCCGTGGACGTGCAGGGTGCTGTAGTTCCAGGTCGGCACCACCCGTCCGTGTTCCCGCTTGGCGGCGTACCAGGTCGGTGAGATGTAGGCGTCGCCGCCGCGGGCGATCACCAATGAGTCGCCGGTGGGCTCCACCGACCAGTGGTCGTTGGCCCGGGCGAAGTGACCGAGCAGCGACTTCGTCTGGTCGTCGTACAGCAGCGGGAGGAAGGTGGCGACCAGGCCGGAGGCCGTCGGGGTCACCAGCTCCGCCGCGGTGATCGACGCGAGCATCGCCTGGGTCTCTTCGTCGGAGACGGCGAAGTGATGGGGGACGTACATGGTCACCAGTCTGCCTCAGCGGGCAACCGAAATCGCCGGATCTGGCGGCTCAGGTCAGGTCGGCAGCAGTGCGAGGAGGGACTCGGCGTCTCGCTCCAGGTCGCGAGCCAGGCCGTCGACGTCCGACGGTGAGATTCGCCCCTCGCTCATCCAGACCAGCGAGTGCACGATGCGCTCCCGGTTGGGGTCGGCACTCAGCACCAGGTCGCTCAGTGATCGGGAGGCGTGCAGCACCCGCTCCAGCGGAGCCGCATTCGGCAGCGGCAGCGCGTGGTGGCCGGCGATGAGGGCACAGAGACGCTCCGGGAAGTGCCAACCAGCCAGCACCTGGGCACCGGCCGCGGCGTGCCCGATGCCGTAGAGCTCCCGCTCCTTCACGTCCAGTTCGTAGGCGTCATCCGGGAACGGCAGGCAGAGGGCAGGCAGCGGCTCGTGCTGATGAAGTAGCGCCGAACCGAGGGTGTGCACCAGCCCGAGGCTGAAGGCATCTCCCGCGCTGGCACCGAGCAGCGGCGCCAGCAGGTTCGAGGCGGTGGCGGCGGTGGCGGCCTGCTCCCAGAAGCCGGTCGGAACCGCCTTCGGGTTGTCCAGGCCTGCGGCGAGGGTGACGGCGAGGCTACGGATCGTCTGGAATCCGATCACCGAGACGGCATAGTGCAGCGTCGCCACCCGGCCGCCCAGGCCGTAGTACGCGGAGTTGGCCAGCGAGATGACGAGCGCGGCGAATGCCGGATCGGTGCCGATCGCGTTGGCCAGGTCGGTGGCGGTGGTGTCCGGGTCATCGGCCAGCACAAGTACTTTCGCCGCCGCACCGGCGCGCGAGGGCAGGTCCTCGAAGCGGGCCAGTACGTCGACCGCCGTGATCATCGGCCGTCCGGTAAGTCAGGTTCGAAGGTCGGCTCGCTGATGCCCTCGCGACCGAGTGCCGTGGCCGACTGGAACGTCCCCTGCCCGGTCCCCTTGGCGATGTACATGCCACGGTCGGCTGCCCGCAGCAGCGACGTCGGATCGTCGTAGTCCTCGGCCAGGGCGAGCCCGATGCTGGCCGAGATACGCACCGACTGACCGGCCACGTGGAAGGCCGGGACCAGCGCCGCCAGTTGTCGTCCGGCGGCCGCTTCGGCGTCGGCGATGTCGTGGATCTCCCGGATGACGACGACGAACTCGTCACCGGCGATGCGTGCCACCAGGTCATGGTCGCGGGCCGTCGCCGAGAGGCGCTGGGCCACCTCGATCAGTACCCGGTCGCCCGCGTCGTGTCCGAGCGTGTCGTTGATTCGCTTGAAGCCGTCCAGGTCGCAGAAGAGAATCGCCAGCTTGTGGTCGCGGGTGCGCCGGCTGGTCAGCAGTTCTGAGAGCGTCTCCATGAGATTGCGGCGGTTGGCCAACCCGGTGAGGGCGTCGTGGCCGGCCTGGTAGGCCAGCTGGGTCTCCCACGCCCGGCGGGCGGTGATGTCCTCGACGGTGCCGATGAAGCCGCCGGCCCGCCGTGGCGTCGTCACCGGGGAGAGCCGGAACTGGGCCCAGCGCTGCGAGTCCGACGCCGAGACGATGCGGACGGTGGCCTCGATCGGTTTGCCGGCCATCACCTCGTCCAACGACTCGAGGAGGCCGGGGAGGTCTTCGGGGTGGATGGTGTTCAGCCACCGGGTGCCGAGCAGTGCCGGGCGCTCGCGGCCGGTGATCTCGGCGAAGCGGGCGTTGACGTAGCCGACTCGCACGCCGGCCTCGGAGGCGAGAATGCCGACCGGGGCGTACTCGGCCAGGGCCCGGAAGCGGTGCTCGGACTCGCGTTGGGCCTCCTCGGCGACGCGCACCTCGTCGCTCACCTGGCGCAGTGAGGCGATCCAGCCGCCGTCGGCCGCGCCGGTCACCTTGACCTGGACCTGGATGATTCTGCGGTCGGGCATCCGGGCGGTGGCGCTGTGCCACTGCGGCTGGTCGGTGGCCAGCGCCGGCTCCATCGCATCGAGGATGACCGAGCGCCAGTCCGCCCCGATCTCCGGGGTCTGTGGATCGACGACCCGCAGGTCCACCGCGCGAAGGTCCCGGTAGCCGGGATCGCGCGAGCCGAACTCGCGCTGGCCGGGCTCATGTTGGGTCAGCGCTCGGCCGATGAGATCCTCGGGCTCGACGTGTAGCAGATTCAGCATTGCGGCGTTGGCCCACACCACGCAGGGCGAGGCGCTGTTGGTGACGGCGACGGCGAGCTGGGGGGAGGCCGACTCCGCCGCGGCGACGCGCAGCAGTTCGAGCATGCGCTTACTCACTGGGGCGGCGGGCGCGTCAGCGGCAAGCGCTTCAATCCCCGATACCGGGAACGTCATTCCGGTCATGCCCTTCCATCGGCAGGATCCGGGAGATGCTGAGAGGAATCGCGTTAGAGGTTCCCCCAGACTTTCTGAACTGCCGGCGGCCGCTACTGCCCGCTCCCCGACCGGGCGGCGCAGCTGGCTGCGCGTTCACGCAGCATCGCCTGCTCACGGGTGTTGCGGGTCTGAGTGGCAGCGAGGGAGAAGGCCTGGCCGGCCTCCTCGAAGCGACCCAGCCGGGCCAGTAGGTCGCCCCGCACGCTCGGCAGTAGGTGGTATCCGTTCAAGCCCGCGGTGGCCACCAGTTGGTCGACGATCTGCAGGGCGTGGCCGGGGTCGCCGCTCATCCCGACCGCCACCGCGCGGTTCAGCTCGACCACCGGCGACGGGGTGAGCGCACCGAGCTGCTCGTAGAGCGTGACGATGCGCAGCCAGTCCGTCTCCTCGGCCCGGTGGGCGCGGGCGTGGCAGGCGGCGAGCTCGGCCTGCAGCAGGTACGGGCCGGCACCCCGCCCCAGCGCCTGCGCCCGGGCGATCGCCGCGAACCCCCGTCTGATCAGCAGCTGGTCCCAGAGTCTCCGGTTCTGCTCCAGGAGCAGGATGGGCGTGCCATCCTCCGCCGTCCGCGCGGCGGTGCGCGACGCCTGGATCTCCATCAGGGCGACCAGACCATGCACCTCCGACTCGGCGGGCGCCAGGCCGGCCAGGATCCGGCCGAGCCGCAGCGCCTCGGCGCAGAGCGTCGGGCGCATCCAGTCGTCACCGGCGGTGGCCGAGTACCCCTCGTTGAAGATCAGGTAGATGACCTCGAGCACCGAGGCGAGGCGCTCCGGTCGTTCGGACGGACTGGGCACCTCGAACGGCACCTCCGCCTTGGCCAGGGTTCGCTTGGCCCGCACGATCCGCTGGGCGACGGTGGCTTCGCTGAGCAGGAAGGCCCGGGCGATCTCCTCGGTCGAGAGGCCGCCGAGGACCCGCAGGGTCAGTGCGACCCGGGCGGTCGCGGCGAGCACGGGGTGGCAGCAGGTGAAGATGAGGCGGAGCAGATCGTCGTCGAGTTCGTCGTCCAGTCGATCGGCGACTTCATCGTCGAAGCCCGCGTCCAGACCCGGCTGGATCGAGGTCTCCAGCTGGTGGGCCAGCTCAGCCTGCTTGCGCCCCAATCGCTCATTGCGCCGGAAGGTGTCGATCCCGCGCCGCTTGGCGGTGGTCATCAGCCAGGCCCCGGGATTATTCGGAACGCCGTCCGACGGCCACGGCTCCAGCGCCGCGACCAGGGCGTCCTGGGCCAGATCCTCAGCCAGACCCACATCGCCGGTCATCCGGGCCAGTCCACCGATCAGTCGCGGCGATTCGATGCGCCAGACTGCTTCGATGGCACCGTGGGTAGCGCCGCTGGTCATCGCCCCAGCCTAGATCCGCCGCCTCCACCTCCGCCTCCACCTCCACCGCCACTTCCACTTGCAGCTTGGCGGCCGCGCACCCCGGGCCTGGCCGGTCACCGGCGGGAAACCGGCCAGAACCAAAGAGTGTCAGCTGGAGTTGGCGGCCGAGCGCTGGCGCAGCTGCTCCTCCTGTTCGCGCAGTTCCGGGGTCAGCGCCGGGCCGAAGTCGTCGGCGGTGAAGACCTGACGAACCTCGAGCTCAGCTCCCTCGCCGAACGGAGCGCGCTTGATCCACTCGATGACCTCGTCACGGGACTTCACTTCCCAGATCCAGTAGCCCGCGACGAGTTCCTTCGCCTCGGCGAACGGCCCATCGGTGATACTCGGCTTCCCCGCTGGGAACTCGACCCGAAACCCCTTGGAGCTCGGGTGCAGCCCCTCGCCGGCCAGCATCACTCCGGCGTTGACCAGCTCCTCGTTGTACTTGCCCATCTCGGTGAGGAGTTCCTCGGTCGGCATCACGCCGGCTTCGCTCTCGGCGTTTCCCTTGACCAGCACCATGAATCGCATCCCGATGTCTCCTTCGCTCGTATCCCTCGAGCAGGGCCCGGCCAGTCCGGCCGAGAATGAACCCTGCTTCAACAACGCGTCGTTCGGTTGAGACCGGAATCGACAGCTCGCTAAAAATTCTTTGCCGACGGTAACCCAGGCGAAAGACACGGCATTTGACCGATATGAATAGACGGTTTGTTAGACACGGGGGCGGACTTCAGAGGTCTTTCCTGAGTTTGCTTGACTTCGAGTACCACACAAGCTAAATTTCGCTTATCGGTACCGCGAGTTACAGCTAGAGGTAAGAGCGCGCGGGGATGGTGGCAACATCCTTCGAATGGATCTGGGGCTTCATTCGAAGGGGTGGTCGATCGGTTCTGGGGATCCGATCGAACGCAATGGGCTCAGTCGGTTCGGGGGTTCCGACGGCCCAGGCAGATCGGTCTAATGGCACGGGGGTTCCACCGAGACCGAGTCACCGGCGCCAATCGCTTCGGCGGTGCGGCGCTCCTCAGCGGCTAACCGGCTCCGGGCCTGTCCACCAGGACAGACCCGGAGCCGTTTCTCGTTTCTGACCGGCTGGTTCCGACACTGATCGCTGCGATCGGCCGCTACGGCTGGGCCCTACGGCTGGCCCCTACGGCTGGGCCGTGAACGTCACTTCAACCCCGCCGGCGCTCGGATCGACGAAGGCACCGAGACGGGCGCCCTCGGCGATGGTCTCCCGGCGCTGGGCGGCGGTGACCCGGCTGAAGAGCTGAATCGCCAGCCGCAGCGTCTGGCCGGGCTTGCCCTTCTCGATTCGCCAGGTGCCGGCGACGAAGCCGTCGACCAGCACCGTCGAGCTGATGAGCCCGTTCTGACTCATGATCTGCAGCCGATGCCGGTCATCGAAGACGTGACTGCGCTCGGCATGGGAGAGCAGGATGTTGTCGAACTCGGCGAGCAGGCGAACCGGAGCCGAGGTCTGCCCGTCGATCAGCTCGCCGTCCTCGCTGTCCAGCAGTTCGCGCCCGTCGGCGTCGAGGTAGCGACGTAGCGGCAACTCGTCGGCGACCTCGCGCAGCCTGGTCAGCCCCGACCACTTCTGCACGTCGGCCACACTGGCCGGACCGAAGGCCGACAGGTACCGCTGCACCAGACGTCCGAGGCGGGTCACGAGCGGTTCGGCCGGCTGCTCCGCCGCCGCCACGCCGAGCCAGTGCTCGGCCGTGTCATAGGTGGTCTGCCCCGAACGCCCCCACAACCCCCGCGGCGGGAGTTGCACCAGCGGGACCCAGGTCCGGATCGCCTGGGCCAGCGCGGACGGCTCGACGTCCGGCCAGCGCCGCCCCAACTCCGCTCCGAGGATGGCCGCGGTGCAGCGAGACTCCTCGACGACGTGGCGGCCGGCCGTGGTGAGTTCCTCCCGGTCGACGCCGGCCGTCACCAGCGCCCGGTTGAAGGGTGACGAGGCGAAGGCGCGGTCGAGCATTGGCTGTAGCAGCGGGCGGAGTGTCAGCGCGTCGGGCGAGGTCATCAGATGCACCGTGCTGCGCATCATCACCAGACGACTCACCTGCCGGTTCACCAGCAGCTGGGAGAGGTCGTCCGGGGCGAAGTCGGCCAGCCGCGACCAGAGTCCGTAGTACGGCGGCGTCGGGGCCTGAGACTGCAGCCCGATCAGGTGCCCGATCGCCTCGACCACCGAGAGGTTGCTCCGCTCCAGCAGGAGCTGGCGCTGCAGCAGAGTGCGGTTGCGGGTGCGGCGGTCGATCCGGTCGGCGCTCATCGGGTGCCGGTCACCAGTAGCGCACCCCAGGTGCCGAGCAGCATCAGCGGCACCCCGCCGATGCCCACCGCCGCGAACGTCCAGGCCGATACGTGCACCCCGCGGGCCTTGCAGCGCTCCCGCCACAGCAGGGTGGCCAACGATCCCCAGAGCAGCACCAGCGGCCCGGCGTTCGTCCCGAGAAGGGCGGAGAAGAGCTGTGTCGTATGACCCGGGGGGATCGTCGTCTCGACGGCCAGGTACGCGGGCAGGTTGTTCACCGCGTTGCTGGCGCCGGCCGAGACGGCGGTGGTGGCCAGCGTGTTGTCACCGGTGAGCCGCTCGATGAGGCGGGTTCCGCCGTGGTCGGCCAGTGCGCTGACGGTGAGGAAGAGGCCCTCGGTGAGGACCAGGATGCGCCAGGGCAGCAGCGACCAGGAGAGCGCGCGCCGCTGTCGGATTAGGAAGACGACGGTGGCGGCGCCGGCACAACCGACGGCGACGGCCCACGGCGCGGCGCCGGCGAGGACGCCGGGGGCGAGGGCGATGCAGGCCAGCGCGCAGACTCGAAACGTCCAGATGTCCTCGGGGGCCACCGGCTCGGGTGAGGTGTAGCGGGTGCGCAGATCCCGCCGGTATAGAAACCCGAGATAGATGACGGTGAAACTGACCGCGACGACCTCCGGCAGGGCCATCCGACCGGCGAAGCGCAGCGCGGAGATGCTGGCGTGCTGGACGGCGAGCAGGTTGGTCAGGTTCGAGACGGGCAGCAGCAGGCTGGCGGTGTTGGCCAGCCAGACCGCGAGGAGCGCGAACGGCAGCGGCCGCAGACCCAGCCGGTCGGTGAGGCTGAGCACGACGGGCGTCAGCAGCACCGCCGTGGTGTCGAGGCTCATCCCGATGGTGGTCAGCGTGCCGAGCAGGCTGATCAGGAGGAAGAGGCGGATGGTCGAGCCCCGGGCGGCCCGGGCGCAGGCGCGGGCCGCGGCGTCGAAGACTCCGGCGCGGTCAGCCAGTTCGGCCAGGACCGTGATCGCGAGCAGGAAGACCAGGATCGGGCCGGCCCGCGTGATCGCCACGTCGCGGGCGCGGTCGGGCGGCAGCCATCCGGTGACGACCACAACCAGACCGGCTAAGCCGAGGATCGCCCACACCGGGACAACTCTGCCAGACCGGGCTGACTACCGGGCCAGCCCGCGCGGCGGGCGATGCGACGGCTTACCGGGCCAGAAGTTGCGGGACCTCGCCCAGGCTCACGGTGCGCTCGATTCCGAGGTCGAGCAGCATCTCGGCCGCGACCGACTGCTGCTCCGCGGTGAGGGTGGCCGGGCAGGCGGAGCCACCGGCCAGACCGGCCAGCGTGTCAGTCAGCCGCGTCGAACCGCGCTGTCCGGTCCGCAGGTACAGCACCACACCGTTGCCCCACCGGCCGAGCTCCTCGAGGGCGGCCTGCAGGCGCTCGCCACACGGGCATCCGAAGGACCCGAAGACATCGCCGATGACGCACTCGGCGTGCAGGTAGACCGACGGCGGCCGGGTCGCCGTCCAGGTGCGGGCCTCAACCAGCGCCAAGTGCTCGGCGCCGTCGATCGTCGACCGGAAACCCACGGCGGTGAAGTTGCCGGCCGGAAGCGGCAGCCGGGCCTCGGCCTCCTGCTGAACCTGACGCTCGGTACGCAGCCGGTGGGCCTTCACCTGCCGGATCTCGACCACCTGCAGTTCGTGGGTCGCGGCAAAACTCCGCAGCTCCTGCGGTGCGGCCAGCTCCGTCGGGTTTAACTCGCTGACGACCGAGGCGAGCACGGCCACCGGCCGGAGCTCGGCCAGTGCCGCGAGGTCAGCCGAGGCCTCGGTGAGCCCGGCCCGGGCCAGCACGCCTCCGTTGACCGCGCGCACCGGAACGAGGTGGCCGGGTCGGCGCAGGTCGGCCGGTAGGGTCGTCGGGTCGGCCAGCAGTCGCGCCGTCCGAGCCCGGTCGAAGGCGGAGATGCCGGTGCTGATCCCCTCCGATGCATCCACGGAGACGGCGAACGCGGTCTGGCCGCGGTCCTGGTTCTGCGAGGTCATCGGTGGCAGCCCGAGGCGATCGGCCAGGTCGGCCGGAAGGGCCGCGCAGACGAAACCCGAACTGTGCCGGACCAGGAAGGCCATGGCCTCGGTGGTGACCGCCGCCGCGGCGACGACCAACACGCCCTCGCCCGTTCCGGTGGTGGTGTCGATCAGGATGACCGGACGCCCGGCGGCGAGTTCCTGCGCGGCGCGGGTCACTTCGGGCACACCCAGCTCGACCGGGGTCAGCGTCAGGGAGCGGGACATGTCAGGCCTCCAGCCGGCGGAATCGACTGGCGTGGAAAACCAGCGGGGCGACCTCGGGGTAGGACTGAACCGCGATCACCCGCAGCAGCACGATGTCATGGTCACCGGCCCGTACCTCGTTCTCGATCGAGCACTCCAGGCGCAGCGCGGAGCCGTCGATGAACACCGCACCGTTCGCGCTCTCCTCCCAGCCGACCTGGTCGAATCGCTCGGCCGCCCGGGCGGAGAGGCGGCGAGCCACCTCGTGGTGATCGGCCGCCAGCACGCTGACGCCCAGCCGGGCCGCCGGGCGTAGCCGGGGCCAGGTGGTGGAGGTGTGCGCGACGCAGACCGAGACGAGCGGCGGCTCAAGCGACACCGAGGTGAAGGAGCTGGCGACGAGGCCGGTCGGCTCGCCGTCAATGGTTGCGCAGACGGCGGTGACGCCGCTCGGGTGCGAGCCGAAGGCACTGCGCAGCACCTCGCCGCTGAGCTGGTCGTGGGTCAGCACGGTCATGACACCCTCGCCCCGGCACCCTCGGTCAGGAAGCGTTGCGCGCCGTCGACCCAGGGCTGTAGGGCGGCCGAGGTCTCCCACTCCGAGTCGAGTAGGTACAGCGCCCGCGACGGGAGCGACGCTCCGAGCTCAACCAGCACCGGCTTGAGCAGAAGCTCCGGGGCCAGCGCGTGCTGCGGCCCGGCCCCCAGCATGATCGCAAAGGCGGTGACACCGTCCAGTCCGTTGCTCGGGAACTGGTCGAGGAAGAGTTTCAGCAGGCCGGTGTAGGTGGCCTTGTAGGTGGGCGAGGCGCAGATCAGGTAGTCGCTCTGCTGTACCGCCGCCACTGCCTGCGCCACCGCTGGGTCACCCCAGCCGATCAGTCCAGGGCCGAGGGTGACGACGTCCACCACCACGTCCGCCGGCCGTCCGGTGAGCCGCTCGGCCACCAGGGTCGCCGCCGCGAGCGTGCGTGAGTTCGGCTTCGGGTTGCCGGCTACCACTGCTACCTTCATCGACTTGCCCATCCCCAATTACTGTTTGCCTATCGTCTTGATAGGGAAACTGTACTACGGGGAGCGCTCGCGCCACTGTCGTCAGTGTCACCGCTTTTGGCACAGCGACCGGGAATATCCCTGCAGGTGTGCCAAAAGCGTTGGTCGTTTAGGCGGGCTCCAGCACGAAGACGGGGATCTCGCGAGACGTCTTCGTCTGGTAGTCGGCGTAGGAGGGGTAGGCCTCGACGGCCCGTTCCCACCACTGGCTGCGCTCCTCGCCGGTGGCCAGGTGGGCCACCATGTCCTGGCGGGTCGGGCCGTCCTGCAGCTCGACCTGCGGGTCGGCGGCGAGGTTGTAGTACCAGACCGGGTGGGTCGGGGCGCCTCCCTGGGAGGCGACGACCGCGTACTGGCCCTCATGCTCGACGCGCATCAGTGGGGTCTTGCGGATCTTGCCGGATTTGGCGCCGACGCTGGTCAGCACGATCACCGGTAGCCCGAAGAGGGTCGTCCCCTCGGTGCCGTCGGAGGACTCGTAGAGCTCGACCTGATCCCGGGAGCGCTTGGACGGACTCGGTTCATATTCACCTTGTAGAGGCATGACTCCATTTAACCGCCGGTATGCGGTTGTGCACAGCTCTGGAGTCTCTCAAGCACCGCGGGCGTGCCAGATTCCGGGATCAGTCCGGGTCGGCGGCGCTGAGCCGGCTCAGGATCTGCATCAGGGTGGCCCGGTCGGCGGCGCTCAGAGTGCCGAAGAAGTTGGCCGCCTCGGTGCGGCGGGCGTCCCGGATACTGCGGTTCAGCTCGTCGCCGGCGGTGGTGAGCTCGACCAGCGTGGCACGCCGATCGGCCGGATCCGGGTGTCGCCCGACCAGGCCGCGCTCTTCGAGGGTGTCGATCACCTCGGTCGTCGAGCGGGCGGCTATCCGTAGATGATCGGAGAGTTCGCTCAACCGCATTGCACCGTGACGCTGCAGGACCCCGAGGGCCCGCGAGAGGGAGGGGGTGATCTCCAACGGTGCCAGCGTCTGGAGCGAGAGCCCCCGCAGCCGCCGGGCCACCCCCCAGAAGGCCTCGACCAGCGTCTCCTCGTTGACCGCGCTACTGGGTTCGCGCTCCTCCGCCGTCATCGGAATAGATTATCAGCAGAAGCTGTTGTAGCCTCATATTGAGGTTACCTCAGTAACAAATACGCAAGCATCTACTCCTATTCAGGGAGGTACGTCTTTTGCCGACGCAGACCCGAACCGAAAACCACATCACCCCGGACGCCGCCCCTCGCGGGTCGAACGGGGAGCCTACTGAGCATCGTCGGGGTGGCCCCCGTTCGGTCAGTGCGGCCGACAAGGCCCGCGCCCGAGAGGTCTCTCTGGGGCGCATCGCCCGCCTCTTCACCCCCTACCGTCTCGCGCTGACCGTCGTCACCGCGATCATCGTCGCGTCATCGATCGTCGCGATGGCCTCGCCCTTCCTGCTGCGCGCCGTCATCGACCAGGCCCTGCCTGAGCAGAACCTCCGGCTGCTGGTCTGGTTGGTGGTCGGCATGGTCGCCGTCGCCGCGGTCACCTCTGCCCTGGGCGTGATGCAGACGTGGATCAGCACGAAGGTCGGCCAGCAGGTCATGCACCGGCTGCGCACCGACGTCTTCGCCCATCTCCAGCGCCAGTCGATCGCATTCTTCACGCGGACGCGCACCGGCGAGGTGCAGTCCCGCATCACCAACGACATCGGCGGGATGGAATCGGTGGTCACCTCGACCGCGACATCGATCGCCTCCAACCTCACCACCGCGATCGCCACTGCCGTGGCGATGGTGGCGCTCTCCTGGCAGCTCTCGCTGGTCTCGCTGGTGGTCATGCCGCCGGCGATCTACCTGACCCGCAAGGTCGCCCGCATGCGTCGTGCGATCACCGCCGAACGGCAGCGGGAACTCGCCGATCTCAACGTCACCATCGAAGAGGGGCTGTCGATCAGCGGCGTCCAGCTCAGCAAGACGATGGGCACCGGGGCCGCCCTCATCGAACGCTTCACCGAGTCGTCCAAGCGGCTCATTGACCTGGAGCTGCGTTCCGAGCTCGCCGGTCGCTGGCGGATGGCGTCGATGAGCGTTATTTTCGCGGCGATTCCGGCCGTCATCTACCTGAGCGCCGGGCTGCCGGCGACCGCGGGAAAGCTGAGCATCGGCACCCTGGTCGCCTTCACCGCGCTGCAGTCCAACCTCTTCCGCCCGCTGATGGGGCTGCTCGGGGTCGGAGTCACGCTCACCAGTTCGCTGGCCCTCTTCGCGCGGATCTTCGAGTACCTCGACCTGCCGATCGATGTCGCCGATCCGGCGCACCCGGTGGCCGTGGACCCGGCACGCTCGGCCGGTCACGTCCGCTTCGAGGACGTCACGTTCCGCTACCCGGGCAGCGACAGCGCGGCCTTGAACGCCGTGAGTGTGGACGTCGCGCCCGGCTCGACGCTGGCCATCGTCGGAGAGACCGGCTCCGGCAAGAGCACGCTCGCCGCGCTGACTGCCCGTCTCTACGATCCGAGCGGCGGCCGGATCACCATCGACGGCGTCGACCTGCGCGACCTGCGCCTGGCCGATCTCTCCGAGATCGTCGGGGTGGTGAGCCAGGAGACGTACCTGCTGCACACGACGGTGCGGGAGAACCTGCGCTACGCCAAGCCGTCGGCGACGGACGCCGAGATCGAGCAGGCGGCCCAGGCGGCCCAGATCCACGGGCTGATCATGGGACTTCCGCAGGGTTACGACACGATGGTCGGATCGCGGGGTCACCGCTTCTCCGGCGGGGAGAAGCAGCGGATCGCGATCGCCCGGACGCTGCTGCGCAACCCGCGGGTGCTGGTCCTGGACGAGGCGACCAGCGCCCTGGACAACGACACCGAACGGGCCGTCCAGCGGGCCTTCGACGAGTTGTCGGCCGGCCGGACGACGATCACCATCGCCCACCGCCTCTCGACGGTCCGCGATGCGGATCAGATCGTGGTGCTTGACCACGGCCGCGTCATCGAGACGGGAACTCACCACAGTCTCCTCCAGGAGAACGGACGCTACGCCGGACTGGCGGCCTGACAACGGAGCCTGTGAAGTAGCGTCGCAGGCATGGTTGACGGGCCGAAGGCGGAGGCGTCCGAGGTGCGTCAACACTGGCAGTCGCTGGGCCTGCCGGGGCTGGCTGACATCCATGTGCACTTCATGCCGGAGCCGATGCATCGCAAGGTGCAGGGTTTCTTCGACAATGCCGAGATCAACTACGGCCGGGCCTGGCCGGTGCACTACCGCGGCACCGAGGAGCAGCGACTGCGGCTGCTGCGTGACTTCGGGCTTCGCGGGATCCCGTCGCTGACCTATCCGCACAAGCCGGGGATGGCCGCCTGGCTCAACGACTGGTGCGCGGAGTTCGCCGCCCGGGTGCCCGACGCGGTGCACTCGGCGACGCTATATCCGGAGGAGGGCGTCGGCGACTATGTCGAAGAGGCGCTGGCCGCCGGGGCGCGGCTGTTCAAGGTGCACGTCCAGGTCGGTCGTTTCTCACCGGCTGACGAGCTCCTCGACCCGGCGTGGGGGAAGCTACAGGAGGCCGGCGTCCCGATCGTGATTCACGCCGGTTCGGCACCGGCGCACGGGCGGTTCACCGGCGTCGGGCATGTCCGTGAACTGCTCACCCGGTTTCCCCGCCTGACCCTGGTGATCGCTCACCTCGGGATGCCGGAGTACGACGCCTTCGCCGATCTGGTCGACGATTTCGCGAACGTCCACCTGGACACCACGATGGCCGGTACCGAGTTCGCCGACGAGTACGCCCCGATGCCGGCGCAGTACGTGCAGCGGCTGGCCGATCTCGGCGACCGGGTGGTCCTCGGCGTGGATTTCCCCAATATTCCTTACCCGTATGTCACCCAGCTCCAGGCCTTGCGGCGGCTGGAGCTGGGTGACGATTGGCTACGGGCGGTGCTCTGGACGAATGGGGCCCGTCTGATGGGCCTCATCGCCTGATTAGTAGTGGTATCGCCCGAGCCGGTAGTGGATATCGCCGGAACTAGTGGTGGATGCCGGGCGGCGTCACGAAGATGGAGACCGTGGCAGTGCTGGTCGGGTCGTTCAGCTTCGTCGTGTCGATGGCCAGGTACTCCCCGTCGTCCTGCTGCCCGTTCGGCAGGATCTTCGGTGCCAGAGTGAAGGGCGCCGACGTCCCGGTGACCCCGGAGATTCCGAAGTCGTTGTCGTTGCTGACGATGAGCGTCTTCCCCTGGTCAGTGGTCGCCACGCCTTCGACCTTGTCGTGGCCGAAGAAACCGCCGGTCGGGTCCAGCCTGGTCAGCAGTCCGCCGAGGTCGACGTCGAGGGTCTTGCTCACCGGGGTGATGCCGACGCCGGCCAGGTCCGCGGTGGCGGTGGCCGTGTCGTCGGTTCCGACGTAGGCGTCGATCGACTGGGCGTTCGCGCCGACCAGCAGGCCGCCCTTGGTGGCGTCATAGGTCGCGCCGGGGACGCTGGCCTTCGGACCGACATCGGTCGCGTTCGTCAGGTCGATCGTGAAGAGCTTCTTGTAGGCGTTCGGCTCGAACTTCCCGTCCCGCTCGTCGACGACGAAGGTCGTGTTGGTGAGTGCGGTGATCTCGCTGACCGCTCCGCTGTTCACCTTCGGATCGTCGAGTAGGTACAGGTACTCGTGGGTGGCGTGCGACTTCAAGGCGTAGGTCACGATGCGCAGCGTGGTGACGCTGGCCGGCTTCTTGGTGAGGTCAGGGGTCTGCAGGGCGGACTGCATGATGCCGACCAGGGTCTTGCCGTCCGGCGTGACCGTCAGCCCTTCCATGCCCTTGTTCGGCACCCGCTGGGCCAGTTCGGCCGGCAGCGACGCGTCGAAGGGCGAGAGGCGTTCGATGGCCTTGCCGTGCTTGTCGAAGTGGGTGATGAACGGGCCGTACTCGTCGGAGACCCAGAACGTGCCGTCCTTGAGGGCGACCAGGCCTTCGGAGTCATAGCCGTTGGGGCTGGTCGGGAGTACGTTCCCGTCCAGATCGGTGATCGTCTCTCCGGTCGAGGCCTGCGAATTGACCAGACCGTTGTACGGCGTGCCGTCCCCGGCCTTCAGCGGGATCGTCTGCTCCAGCACCGCGGAGCCGTTCACCAGCTTGAACTTGCCGATCGCCGGATCGAAGGAGGAGATGGGCTCGATCTTGGTGCCGTTCGGGCCGTCGACGTTCGGCCCGCGGTCGGTGAGGCCGTAGACCTCGTTCTTCGAACCGGGCACCGGAGCCAGCGACGAACCGTAGGCGCCGCCGGTGATCTTCACGCCGCCGATCGTGGCCAGTGGGGGTAGGTGGGTCTGGTAGAGCGTCACGGCGTCACTGACGGTGTAGTCGAAGCTGTCCACGCCGCTGAAGCCGGCCGCCGGTACGTAGCTGAAGGTCCCGTCGGGGTTCAGTGTCAGGGTGCCGTGGGTCGGGTCGGTGTGCGAGACGATCGCGGTCGGTCCCCCTTGATCGTTGCCCAGCACGCTGGCGCGCGCCTTCAGCGTGTGGTCCTGGCTCAGCAGATAGGCATCAGACTGGGCCAGTAGCGCGGCGTCCGGTTTTCCGGCGTCGGCGCTGGCCGCGGCGCAGACGGAGACGGCAGTGAGGGCGAACGTGCCGGTGACAGCGAGCGCGATAGCTCGACGTTTCATCAAAACTCCCCATGATTTACTCAGGATCACGCGCCCGGTGGCGCAGTCCAGGGTGAGTCTTGACAGCCGAGGTTTACAGCAGCTGGCCGCGCGGCGACCGCAAGATGAACAAAGCTCGACCCAGATCGTCCATGCGGTCGGTGAAGTGCCGGCGCAGGGCCGGTGAGAGGCTGGGGTCGCTCAGGCAGGCATCGAGAGCGGCCAGCGTCGCGCCGCTCGCCGCGTGCCGGGGGAAGGCCGAATTCCCCAGGATCTTGGCGATCTGCGGCCCACGACGCTGCGCCGTCTCAGCGGCGGCTGGAAAGAACCGCGGCACCAGCTCGCTGGTCAGGCTGCGCTGCTCGGGCCACCAGAGTCCCTGCCCGGCGGCGGTGAATTGACGGGCACTGAGCTGACCCGACTCGGCCGTCCGGGCGAACATGGAGCTCCAGGCGGCCTCCTTCGCTTCGAGGTCCGGCCGGGCGGCCCGGCAGCGCAGTGCGCCTTCGTGGCCGATGGATGACCGGTCCCGCTGTAGCTCAGCGGTGATGTCGTCGGCCGAGCGGGCGCCGAGCACGGCCAGACGCAACTGGATTCGCCAACGCAGGTCCGGGTCAAGCACCGGGCCGTCCGGTACCCGGCCCGCGGCGAGCCAGCCCGGCAGCTGCGCGACCGAATCGGATGAGGTCAAGGAATCAATCAGCACCCGCAGCGCGACAAGCCGCAGATCGGAGCCCGCGGTCCCGGCCGCCGAGGTGGCCGAAGCCGCACGAAGCCGGGCGCAGACCTCGGCGATGACGGCCAGACTCTCGTCCCGCTCGGCATCGAGGAGGTACCAATCGATCACCTCGTAGCGGGCGGCGGCCAGCACGCTGCGCACGATAGCCGGGTCGACCTCCAGCGGTAGCTGTCGCCCGACCAGATCGATGTATTCGGTCGGCGGCAGATCACCATCGCGGACCATGTCCCGGGCCGTCGTCCAGAGCACGGCGCGGGTGATCGGCTGGGGGATCGAGCTGAGCGCGCCGCTCAGCGTGGCCCAGGAGTCGGCATCCAGCCGCAATTTACAGTAGTTCTCGTCGGACACATTGAGCATCACGGCGGTATTCCGGTCAGCTGTCTTCGGGTCGGCGGCCGGGAGTGGCAGCAGTGTCTCGTCGGTCGAAATGTCGACCGGCAGTACCTCAGCGGCCTGCAGACTCGCCTCTGTATCACTGATGAAAGTCTGAACCGAGAGGCGGTAAGGACGGCTTCCCTGGCGTCGCACGACGAAGTTCCCGGCCGCAGTGGTCGCGGTGCTCAGCCGCTCGACACCGGAGGTTCTGATCCACTCCGCCGCCCAGGCGTGGACGTCGAGTCCGGAGGTCAGGGCCAGCGAGTCGAAGAGGTCGTCGTGGGTCGCGCTGGCGAAGCGGTGACGGGTGATGAAGTGATTGATGCCGGCCTGGAACGCCTCGTCCCCGAGCCAGGCCGCGAGCTGCCGGAGCACCGACGCACCCTTGGCATAGGAGATTCCGTCGAAGTTGGCGAAGGCGGCGTCGGTGTCGCCGACGTCCTCGGCGGCCGGCGCGACCGGATGCGTGGTGGGCCGCTGGTCGGCGTCGTAGGCCCAGGTCTTACGGGCCATGGCGAAGTCCGTCCAGGGATCGGAGAAGGCGCCGAGTTGACCGGTGACTTCGAATCCCATGTATTCGGCGAAGGATTCGCTGAGCCAGAGGTCGTCCCACCAGCGCATCGTCACCAGGTCGCCGAACCACATGTGCGCCATCTCGTGAGCGATCACCATGGCCCGGCTCTGCTCCTCGGTGCCGGTGACCGCCGACTGGAAGAGCAGTTCGTCGCGGAAGGTGACGCAGCCGGGCGTCTCCATCGCGCCCCAGTTGAGCCCCGGTACGAAGGCCTGATCGTAGGAGTCATACGGGTACGGCTCGTCGAAGAGTTCGGCGTAGCGATCGAAGCAGGCGTGCGTGATGGCGAAGATCTGCGGGGCCTGCGCGTCGAGCTGCTCGGCGAGAGAGGCCCGTGAATACAGTGCGAAGGGCAGCTGAGCGTGCTCGGAGGTAACCGAGTGCAGCGGCCCGGCGACCAGCACGAAGAGGTAGGGCGACAGTGGCGGGGTTGGAGCGAACGACCAGCGGTCTGCCGCCGCGTCGCGAGCGGCCAGTAGCCCGTTCGAGACGACTGTCCAGTCCGGCGGGGCGATGGCGGACACCTCCAGCACCGCTTTGAGGTCCGGCTGGTCGAAGCAGGCGAAGACATGCTGGCTGACGTCGCTGCCGCCGTAGGCGCCGACGTAGGTCTGCCCGTCGGCCGGGTCGGTGAAGCGGTGGACACCCTCGCCGGTGCGCGAGTACGGGAGATTGGCCCGGATGAGAAGCTCGTTCTCCGCCTGCAGGTTGTTCAGCTCGATGCGGCTGCCCTCGGCCGCGGCGGGGATGTCGACACCGTTGAGGACGACGCCCAGGAGCGTCTCGCTGTGAATCTCAATGAAGGTGGCGGTTCCGGGCTCGGAGCAGCCGAAGCGGACCAGTGTGGCCGACCCGAAGACATCTTCACCGAGGGTCAGGTCCAACTCGATGCGGTAGCGGTGCACGGTGAGCAGTTCGGCCCGGCGCAGCGCCTCGACGCGGGTGAGGCTCATATACCGATGCTCTCCAGCGAGAGCGCGCTCCCCGCACCGTGGCGGGTGAGGACCGGGCCGTGATGCCCCGCCGCGATCTGGTGCACCCCGCCGGCCCCGGCGACGACGGCCGCACCCCCGTCGATGATCAGCGCCGTCTCCTCCTCTATCGCCAGCCCCGAGGCCACCAGACCGGACTGGACCGCGGCCGCAGCTCGACTCAGCGTCCCCCACGCGTCGGCATGAACGTCGACGCCGGCACCGATGAGTCCAAGACCGGGCGAGACGGTGATCTCGTCGAGGTCCTCGCCGGCATCGGCCGGGCAGATCGGGTGCCCATCGAGCAGCCAACCGCCGAGGATCGCGTCTCGAGAGGCGATCGCCGCACCGGCGGAGAAGCCGGCATACGGGCGGCCGGCGGCCAGCCAGGTTCGCAGGTCGGCCGCGACCGGGACCAGCGCGTGCGCATAGGCCGGGGTCAGACCGCCGCCGACGAGCAGGGCGTCGGCCCCGGTATCGACGAGCAGGTCCGGCTCGAACAGTTCGCCGACGGCGACCAGGAGCGGGATCGGACGGCACGGGGCGAGGGAGGTCAGCAGACCCTGCCATCGGGTGAACTCGTCGGCCCCGTGGCCCTCGTCGAGGAGGAGGCAGGCAACCGTGGGATTGTCGCCGGCGGCCCGCAGAAACGGCGAATACAGCGCGGCTGCCGTGACGCTGCTCCAGCCGCCGCCGATCAGCGTGATGTGCACAGGTTCGGCCACAAGGAGCAGTATGAACCCATGAGTGCCGCACTGATCAGCAAGGATGATTTGGAGGTCGGTCTCGCTCAGCTACCGGCCTGGCAGAGTTCAGGAGAACCGGGGGTTGCCGCCGGTGCATCGATCACCCGCAAGGTCGACGCGCCGAGCTTCCTGGCCGGTATCGGATGGGTACGCCGGATCGCCGAGGTGGCCGAGGATGCCGACCATCATCCCGACATCGATATCCGCTGGCGCAGTCTGACCTTCACACTGAGCACCCATTCGGCCGGCGGTCTCACTCGCAACGATCTGGATCTGGCCGCCCGCATCGACGAGATCGTGGCTGGCTGAGGTTGACCTGAGTCAGGCGCCGACGGGCACACTGTCCGGGTCGTCGGGGCCGGGCATCGGCTCGACCGGGGCCGGCGGCAGCGTCTCCGGTGTGTCCGGCAGCAGCGGCCCGGCGTCGTCCGGTACGGGTTCGTTCGGGTTGATCGGCGGCAGGCTGTCGGGATCGGGTCCAGGTTGGGTCATAGCTCTACTCCTACCCAAACTCGGCGAGTCCGCACCGCTTCAACCCCCGGGACGGTCGTCACGCACGATGGTGACGGCCCCCTCGTCGAGGCGCAACTCGGCGTCGCAGACCGCGGCCGCGTCCGGATCGTGGGTGGCCACCAGCACCCCGGCCCCACGCTCGGCCTGCAGCCGCAGCAGCGCCATCACCCGAGTTCGATTGGCGGCGTCGAGTTCGCTGGTGGGTTCGTCGGCCAGCAGCAGCGCACCCTCGACGACCAGCCCGCGGGCTACTGCGGCCCGCTGCTGCTGACCGCCGGAGAGCTCCTCGACCAACTGCCCCGACGCGTCCTCCAGACCGAGGAGGGCCAACGCCTGCTGGGCCCGGTCCCGGGCGTCCGCGCGGGTGCCGGCGCCGCCGAGTAGCGGCAGCGCCACATTCTCAAGTGCGGTGAGGACCCGCACCAGGGCATTCCCCTGTGGAATGAGAACCACCCGCAGTTCATTGGCCTGTTCCGCGCTGCGCAGCGGCTGGCCGTTGATCGAGATCTGACCGGAGGCCGGGTGGATCACCCCGGCGAGCGAGTTCAGCAGTGAGCTCTTCCCGGCGCCGGATCGTCCGGTCAGTGCTATCAACTCGCCCGGCCCGACCTGCAGCGAGACCGCAGCGACGGCCACCGTCTGACCGTAGGTCACGCTCACCTCGCTCACCTGCAGCAGGTGCTGTTCGTCGGTTGAGGCGTCATCTCCGGCCCGGGCATGGCGGGGCGTCATGGCGTTTCCCCCTCGGAGTCGGATTCGCGCGGACGCAGTTGGATGACACCCTCCTCGGTGATCTCGACCCGCAGCAGATCGCCGGAGGCGAATCGGGCACGAATTTCGGGCGGAAGTTGCACGGAACCGTCGCGGCCGACGACCACGAACTCCTCACCCCCACGCCCCTCGGCGCCGATGCGGCCGTCGCGGATGGTGATCGTGCGGGGCATCCGGGCCGCCACGTCGGGGTCGTGGGTCACCGTGATCACGGTTGTCCCCAGCTGCGCATTGACGTCGGTGATCGCGTCCAGCACCTCGTCGCGGTGACGATGATCGAGCTGGCTGGTCGGCTCGTCGGCCAGCAGCAGTCCGGGGAGGGCGGCCATCCCGGTGGCCACCGCGACCCTCTGCAACTGTCCCGGAGTGAGCGTCGCCAACGGATGGTCGAGCTCATCCGCCAGACCGAGCAGCGCCAGCACCTCGCCGGCCGCCGGCAGGTCACGGCGTCCCCGGCGCCGTGCGGCCCGCTGGGCGTAGGCGACGTTGCGCCGCGGTGTCGCGTAGGGCAGCAGGTTGCGCGCCGCCCCCTGCAGCACGATACCGACCTCGGTCGCTCGCATCCCGTCCAGGTCGTCGGGCTCGACCGCCGCCAGGTCGTGGGCGCCGACCCGCAGCCGCCCCGCGCTCGGGCGCTGCAGGCCGGCCAGCAGGGTGAGCAGCGTCGACTTCCCCGAGCCGGAGGGGCCGAGGAGGCCGACCATCTGCCCCGGGGCGATCTCGAGGTCGACCGAGGTCAGGGCCACCACATCGTTGCCTTCGACCCGGTAGATGTGCACCAGCCCGTGCGCGGAGACCGAGAGGCCACCCGATCCGGTCGTCACTGCGCACCCCGGTGTATCTCGGCGACATCCGAACCCGTCGTGAGCCGTAGTGCGACGAGCCAGCCGATCGCCCCGAAGAGGAGGGTCGTGACCACGGCGGTGACGGCGACCGCCGTCCAGGCGGTACCGAGCAGCGAGACGGGCACCAGCGGCGGGGTGGAGAAGATCGGTAGCGACGGCAGCACCAGTGCCGCGCCGACGACGCCGACCACGACACCGGTGAGGACGCCCAGCAGCACCCCGAGGAGCTGTTCACCAACCGCGGCTCGACGTAGCGTGCCACCCGGGACCCCGACCAGGCGCATCGCGGCGAGATCACTTCGACGCACGCGCCGCGAGGTCAGGGCGACGGCGATGATCATCAGTATCGCCACCAGCATCGCCACCACGGCGGCCAGCAGCGCGAAGGTGACGGCCCAGGCTGGAGGGGTCTGCGCCAGCAGTCGGCGAGCCTGGGACGCTGTCTGCCGCTCGTCGATGGTGATGCCGTGAGCGGCGAGCGCCGAGAAGAGTGGCCGCTCCCGGGCCGGGTCGTCCTGGCTCAGCCAGATCTGAAAGGTGTCCCCGGTCGTCGTGGTGCCGCTGGCCGCTATCGCCAGGCTCAGATCGGTGAGCAGCGGCGTCCCCGTGGTGCCCAGTCGCGGCAGGTAGGGCGCTTGAGCGACCACACCGAACGTCTGGGGCAGGCCGTCGATGCCGGTGGTGGCGGCGCTCGGCGGAAGGGGACCACCGCTGATCGCCGGAATCACGGCGGGTAGGTCCCGGTGCCGCAGCGCCGCCTCGCTCCCCTCGTTGACCGCTAGCAAGGCGAGACCCGGACCGCCGGGGTCGCTGTCGAAACGCAGGTACTCGTCGGGACCCGGAGGCGCCGAACCGTCGGCCGGCGGCACCACTCCCCAGTCGCCCGGGGTGCCCAGCGAGACCGGCGTGAGGACGCTGCCGCCGGCCACGTAGAGCTGGCTGATCCGCAGGTCGAGCTGCACCCGTTCGTTGTCCGACGCGGCGCGCTCGAGGGAGATCTCCCGTAGCTGGCACCCGGGCGCGCAGCCGCTGATCGGGATGCTGAGCAGCAGCCCGGAATGCTGCCCTTCGGGCACCGCCACGTCGGCCGCGGTCGACGATCCGTCGGAGCGGCGCAGCCCGAACCGCAGCGTCACCGGGCCGGGCGTCGAGGTGTCGTCCGGCACGCGGGTGAGTGAGGAGGAGCTCGCGGTGAGCTGCAGGCGGTCACCGGCGAAGCGAATCGGCGCGGCGGCCGCCGGTGGGCTGAGCTTGGCCAGCGCCTGCGGTGAGGGGCGGTCGGCGCTCTCCAGCCAGGAGGCGACGGCGGTGAAGGCCGCCGGTTCGGTGGCGATGATCGGCGAGACGGCGTTCTGCGGCTGCTGCAGCACCACCGGCACGGCGTACCCCTGGGACGGATCGGCCGACTTCACCGCGGCCTGCAGCTGCGTCGGCGTGGTGGCCGAGGTCGTCAGCACCACCGGGGCGCCGACCTCCAGCCCAGCGGCCTTCGCCCGGTTGTAGGCTGCCACGCTCCACTGGTCCACCGCGGCGACGGCCAGCGCGGTGGTGATGCAGACGAGCAGCAGTACCCGCCGGAAACCGCTGCGCCGGGCGGCCTGAAGCACGGCCAGGCCGGGGCCGAGGCGGCCCGACCAGACGAGCCGGCCACCGATACCGTCACAGGCGCGGGCCGCGAGCTGCGCCGCCAGCAGCCCGACGGCGACGGCCAGCAGCGCCGGCACCAGCGAGACCAGCAGATTCTGCCGATCACCGGAGAGAGCCACCACCACGCCGGCCACCGCGGCGGCGAAGATCGTCGCCTCGATCGCCCCTACGCCACGCCGCCCGACCACTCTCGCGACGGTGCGCAGTAGCTCCAGGACGGGGCGGCGGGCGGCGCGCAGCACCAGCATCGCGAAGATGCCCAGAGCGATGAGGGCGCCGGCGACGGCCGCGAGGACCGGCGCCCAGCGCAGTTCCAGGCCGACGCCGGCGGGCAGCTGCGATCGGGCCAGCATCAGCGTGACGAGCCAGGAGAGCGCGAGGCCCGGCAGCAGGGATCCGCCGACCAGCGTCGCCGACTCGGCCAGGAATGGGCCGGCCGCCGCACGACTACCGCGTCCGCGCAGGCGTCCGAGGGCCAGCTCCGGCTGCCGCTGCTCCACCTCGGCGGCCACCACCAGCGTCATCACGGCCAGTACGACGAGCGCCAGCTGCAGGGCGAAGGCCGGGATGATCGAGCGGGACTGGCTTCGGGCGTGCTCCACCGTGTCCAGCAGCGCCGGGAGGTCGGTGACCACGTTGATCGTCTGGCCGTTCTCCGCCGCCGTCTGCGCCACTGTTGCGCTGTGGGCGGCGGCGCTGCGCAACGGTGGGATGTCGTCGACGCCGACGTGGTCGACGACCAGGGCAGCCTGCGCGTAGCGATCGAAGGGGTCGGGGATCGGCGCGTCGGAGGGGCGCCCGGCGTTGAACTGCGTTACCTGGGTCATCAGGTTGGCGGCGTAGCTGGGGCTGATGAAGAAGGTGTCGACGTAGCGGGCCACCGCGCCGGCCTGCGACTGCGTGTAGGTGCCGGTCGCCGACGAGTATGTGCGTCCGAACCAGTAGTCATCGCCGGAATCGATCGGGGCGTAGAGCCCGACGATCGTGGCCGAACCGAGCGGATAGGACGGGCCGCCGTCGACTACTCCGTTGAGCGGGACCGCCTGCCCGAGTTGCAGCTTCAGCGCCTTGGCGCTGGCGGAGCTGACGACGATCTCGCCGATCGCCCGCGGGCAGCGTCCGGCGAGGAAGGTGAGATGGGCGCAGAGTTGGCTGCGCGTGGAGACGGTCGCCGAGTAACTCTGTCCCTGCAGGGTCGTCTGCAGGTGGTTGTTGTCGGCGCCGGTCACCGGCGCCCGGAAGAGCCGGGCGGCATCACCCGTCGGCATCGCGGTGAGGGCGTCGTCAACGGTGTCGGCGTGGGCGGCGATGCCGCGAGCCGACGGCGAGGCCTGACCCAGGGTCGTCTGCAGGGCTGCCTGCTCTACGGCTCGCTCGTAGAACGGGCCGACGGCGAAGGCGGCGACGGTGAGGGTCGAGAGAACGAAGAGGAAGGTGGAGTACCAGGCGCGGTGACGCAGCCGGCTGACAAGCACCGCGCTCCCTCCGCCGCTGGACTCAGGCTCCTTCTCTGCACCTTAGCCGGGGACACCCGGGATGGACCCCGCGGCTATTCGGCGGCTATTCGGCAGCTATCCGGCTGCTATTCGGAGGTGACGAGTTCCGGCTCGCGGACGCCGGCGCTCCACTTCTGCTCGATGTTGCCGAAGCGCCAGATGGCGACCGCGCCGAGCCAGGTGACGGCGAAGGCTCCGACGATCACGAAGCCGACGGTGTTCAGATCGAGCCCGGAGATCCAGTCCCAGAACGGGCCGCTGAGGTTCAGTTGCTGCGACAGCACCGAGAGCAGTTCGACGGTGCCGATGACGAAGGCCACCGCGATCGACAGGCCGGTGATCGTCAGGTTGTAGAAGACCTTCCGGACCGGCTTGGAGAAGGCCCAGTCGTAGGCGAAGTTCATGAACGTTCCGTCAATGGTGTCCAGCAGGCTCATGCCGGCGGCGAAGAGAATGGGCAGCACCAGGATCGCGTACCAGGGCAGCCCGGTCGCCGCCCCGGCGCCGGCCAGCACGAGAAGCGCCACCTCGGTGGCCGTGTCGAAGCCGAGCCCGAAGAGCATCCCCACCGGGTACATCTGCCACGGCTTGGTGATCGACTTCATCCGACCACCGAAGATCCGGTTCATGAAGCCGCGGTTGTTGAGCTGGGCCTCGAGTTCGGCCTCGTCGAAATCCCCGGAGCGCATGTTGCGGAAGACGCGCAGGATTCCGACGAGGACCACCAGGTTGATGGCGGCGATGATGTAGAGGAAGGTGCCGGAGACGCTGGTGCCGATGAGCCCGGTGTAGTGGTGCAGGTTGGAGTTGTCGTCCTGCACCGGCCCGACCAGATGCCGCACACCGAGGGAGAGAAGGACGGCCAGGCCGAAGACGATCGACGAGTGGCCGAGGGAGAACCAGAACCCGACCGAGAGCGGACGCTGCCCGTCACCCATGAGCTTGCGGGTGGTGTTGTCGATCGCGGCGATGTGGTCGGCGTCGAAGGCGTGCCGCATACCGAGGGTGTAGGCGGTGAGACCGACGCCGAGCCCGAACGCCTTGGTGCCGACGCTCAAATGCTGCGGAGCCACGGCCGCAGCCAGGATGACCCACCCCAGCACGTGCAGGAAGATGACGAAGCTGGCCATGCCGCCGACGCGGCCCCATTCGCGAGGGGTCAGCGCATACCGGATCCGCGTGAACCGCGACCCCGAGCCTCCGCTCACGCCGCGCACGCCGGTCGGGCGGGTCGGGGCAGTTGGGGCAGTTGGGGCTGATCTGGTGCTGGACAACGCAAGTACCCCCCGATGGCTGGCTGGTCGCTCTCCGTTCCAGCTTATTGCAAACACTTGGCAATAAGCGAGGAGGGGGTCGCTTCGGGCCAACCCGGGGTGGCGGCAATGCTCGCTTAGACTGCCGCTAATGTCCGAGCTCCTGCTGCTGCTCATCAGTGCGCTGCTGATACTGGCCTGCGGTCTCTTCGTGGCGGCCGAGTTCGCCTTCATCACCGTCGACCGCTCGAGCGTCGAGCGGGCGGCCAAATCCGGCGACCGGCAGGCGGCCGGGCTGCGCGCGGCGCTGCGCCACCTCTCCACCCAGCTCGCGGGCGCCCAGCTCGGGATAACCGTCACCAACCTGGCGATCGGCTTCCTGGCGGAGCCCGCGATCGCCTCCCTGCTGCACGGGCCGCTGACCTCGATCGGGCTCCCCTCCGGCGCAGCCGACACCATCGCCGTCACCGTCGCGCTGCTGATCGCCACCGCCCTGACGATGATCTACGGCGAGCTGGTTCCGAAGAATCTGGCCATCGCCAAACCGATGACGGTGGCTCGGCGGGTGCAGCGTTGGCAACGAATCTTCACGCGCGCCGTCGCCTGGCCGATCCGTCTCCTCGACGGCACCGCGAACCTCATCCTGGGCTGGTTCGGGATCGAGGCCCAGGAGGAGCTCGCCTCCGCGCGCTCGGCCGAGGAACTCCTCTCGCTGCTGCAGCGCTCGGCCGCGCAGGGGACGCTCGCCACCGACACCGCCGACCTGCTGCAGCGGTCACTGGGCTTCGGTGAGAAGCGGGCCGGTGACGTCCTGACCCCCCGCGTCGATATGCAGGTCGTCGCCCGCAGCGCGCCGGTGGCCGACGTCATCGCCCTCACGATCCGTACCGGGCACTCGCGCTTCCCGGTCACCGGTGATGGTCCCGACGACATCGTCGGCCTGGTCCACGTCAAGCACGCGGTGGCGGTCGCTGACGCCGAGCGGGGCCGGGTACCGGTCGGCGATGTGATGGTGTCGGTGCCGCAGGTGCCCTCATCGCTTCCGCTGGACCCGCTCCTCGAGTCGATGCGGGCCGGGGGCCTGCAGATGGCGGTGGTGGTCGACGAGTACGGGGGCGTCGACGGGCTGGTGACGATTGAGGATCTCATCGAGGAACTCGTCGGCGACGTGACCGACGAGCATGACCCGCTCAGCGCGCCGGCCTGGCAGCGGGCGGACGGGGCCTGGGTGCTCTCCGGGCAGTTGCGCCCGGACGAGATCTTCGACCTCACCGGCGTGCGCATCCCGGAGGGGCGCGGGTACGAGACGGTCGCCGGGCTGATCGCCAAGGAACTCGGTCGGATTCCGGGCGTCGGTGACGAGGTCGATCTTCCGGCCGGGGACGTGGCCGCTGCCCGCTCGTCGGACTCCTCCGGCACATCGGACACATCGGCAGAGGCGTTCCGGCTGAGTGTGCTGCAGGTGGTCGGTCGCCGCGTCGACCAGGTGCTGCTGACTCCAGCTGACCCTGATGCCGAGTCGGCCGGCCACCGCCCGACCGGGGAGGCCTCATGAGCAGCGGCTGGGGTCTGCTGCTGGCCGTGCTGCTGCTGGTGGCCAACGGTCTCTTCGTGGCGGCCGAGTTCGCGCTGGTCTCGGTCCGCCGCTCGGCCATCGAACCGCTGGCAGCCAAGGGTTCGCGCTCGGCCCGCACGACCCTACGGGCGATGGAGCAGGTATCGGTCATGATGGCCGGGGCTCAACTCGGAATCACCGTCTGCTCACTGGGCCTCGGGGCGATCGCCGAACCGGCGCTGGCCCACCTCCTCGAGGCTCCGCTGCACGCGCTCGGACTGCCCGATGACCTGCAGCACCCGCTGGCCTTCGCGGCGGCACTGCTGATCGTGGTCGGGCTGCACGTGGTGCTGGGCGAGATGGTGCCGAAGAACCTGGCCCTGGCCGGCCCCGAGCGCACGGCGACCGCGCTGGCGCCCGGGCTGGTCGCTCTCGTGCGGGTGCTCCGTCCCGTCGTCGCCGGCCTCAACGCGGCGGCGAATGCGACCCTGCGGCTATTCGGCGTCGCGCCGCAGGCCGAGGTCGCCAGCGCCTTCACCCGCGATCAGGTGGCCGACCTGATCGAGGAGTCGCACCGCGAGGGGCTGCTCGATGACGATGAGCATGAGTTGCTGGCGGGCGCCCTGGGTATCGACACCCTTCCAGTGCTGAGCGTGCTGATGCCGCTTGACGGGCTGGTGACGCTGCCCGTCGGCTCAACTCCGCGAGAGATCGAGGCGGTCGCCGCGTCCACCGGGTTCTCCAGATTTCCAGTGCGGGACGCGTCCGGAGACCTCACCGGTTACCTGCACCTCAAGGACGTCCTCTCGACCGAGGCGGCGACCCGCGACGCCCCGGTCGCGGCGACCCAGCTTCGTCCGCTGATCAGGATCGGCGCCGACGAGCCGCTGCGTTCGGCACTGAGCCGGATGAAGATAAGCGGCGCCCATCTGGCCCAGGTCAGCCAGGCCGACGGGACGGTGGTCGGCGTGGTCGCTCTGGATGACGTCCTGGAGGAACTGGTCGGCGAAATTCGAAGCGGCTCACCCGATGCTGGCTTATCGGATTAGCCGGTGTCGATTTGGCAGCATTTCAGGTATCTGGGCAGACTATCTATTGTCAGTGACACTTCGTATAATTTGGCGCCTACCCCGGTCGTAGGGGTACGCGCACTTCAGTGTTGGATGTAGGTGTAACAACGCATTTTTCATCGTCAGGCTCCGGACTCGCCGTAGCTCAGCTCAGGCCCGAAATGAGCGGCTGTGTACTGCGGAACCCGACGAATCTTAAGGTGATGGGGATGCACCTGAATGAGTTCCAACGACGCAATTCCGGGCGAGAGACGGACCGCCGCCGGGCGTGAGCCTGCGCCCGAAGCTCGGGTCGATCACGGCCTCACGGCGGTCGTCGCCACGACATTCAGCGGAGTGGTGACCTACTGGTCGGATGGCGCGCAGCGCCTCTACGGGCTACCTCGGCGAGGCGCCCTGGGCCAGAACATCGCCTCGCTCATCGATTGGCATATCGCCCCGGACGATCTGGCGCACCTGGCCCAGATCGGCGAGGGTGGCGTTCGAGTCTTCCGCCACCCGGTTCGGCTCGCGGACGGCAAGCACGTTCACTTCAAATCGACGGCGAGTGTCGCCGCCGGACCGGATGGCGCGCTCGAGATCATCTTCGCCTCCAGCCCGTTGCCCGCCTCGACCGGCGGTGGGGTGGAGCGCGCCGGTGCCCCCTCCGGCTTGGAGGCCGTCGCCGAGATGAGGTTCTTCTGCGACGAGACGATGAAGATCGAGTACGTCGGCGCGTCACTCACCGCGATCTTCGGCTACCTGCCGCGGGATGTCATCGGCCTGCGGGCGCCGGAGTTCATCTTCGAAGACGATCTGGCCGCCTGGATGGGGGCCTGGAACGCCGCCATCTCCGATCCCGGCCAGAGCCACGTCGCGCAGGTCCGGGTCCGGCACAGCAACGGCCAGTGGCTCTGGATCGAAGAGAGCATCGTCAGCAAGCTGGACGATCCCGAGGTCGCCTCAGTGGTGGTGAACGCGCGCAACGTCAGTGACCTGCGGCGTACCGAGGACGTACTGGCGGCAGCGGAGCAGACGCTGCTGTCGGTGCTGGAGACGTCCGTGGAGGGCGTCTGGATCGTCGACGCCTACGGCACCACCATCTTCGCCAACGAGCGGTTGGCCGAATTCCTCGGAATCAGCCGGAACCGAATCCTGCAGAGCCGGCTGGAGCAGCTGGACGACATCGCCCTCTGCCGGATGGTGCGCGAACAGAACGTGATCCGCCTCCCCGGAGCCCGCGAACAGCTTGAGGGCCCGTTCGCCGTACCAGGCGAGGGAACCCGCTGGCTTCGGGTGGCGATGGCTCCCCGCTACGACCACTTGGGAGCGTTCGCCGGCAGCATTGTCATGTGCAGCGAGGTGACCGAGCAGCGCGGCGTCGGCACCGGCCCGCTCTCCCGACTGCTGGGGGCGGCGCCGACGGTTCCGGTGCCGCTCGGGCAGGTGCCGCCGCGAGCCGGGAGCCTCGCCCCGCAGCTCGGTGACGAGCAGCAGGTGCGCAGTGCGGTCGCGCGATCGCTGACCATGATCTCGCCCAGGGAACTGGAGGTGGTCGTGCGGCTGGTGATGGGCGACCGGGTGCCGGCCATCGCCGAGCGCCTCTTCGTCAGTCAGAGCACGGTCCGCAACCAGCTCTCATCGGTCTTCCGCAAGGTCGGGGTCAAGTCACAGCAGGACCTGATTGCCCTGCTGCGCGGCGACATCGAGGAGTAGCGCCGCGACGCCGCCGCGCAACAGCAGAGCTGAGTTACTTTCCTTCGGGGTACGGGCCCCAGGCGTCCTTGCGCTGGGTCGACGGCTTCTTTCCGAGCTTGCCGACCTTGACCATGCTGGCCAGCGTGTCGAGCACCACCCGGGCACTGATGAGCGAAGTCTGCTCGGCCCAGTCGTAAGGCGGGGAGCATTCCACGATCTCCATGCCCGAGAGGCCGCCCTCGGCGATCATCCGGACCAGGCCGAGGGCCTCTCGCGGCAGCAGGCCGCCGGGCTCGGGCCAGCCGGTGCCCGGCACGAAGCCGGAGTCGATCACGTCGATGTCGAAGGAGAGGTAGACCGCCTTGGCCCCCTGCCAGGCCAGCTCCAGCGCCACCTCGGCCACCTTCTCGATGCCGACGCGCTCCACGTCGCCGACGGTCATGACGGTGGTGCCGCGGGCCCGCCCGACCTTGACGCCGGCGCGTGGTGCCTGCCAGCCGCCGATGCCGATCTGGACCAGGTTGGTCGCCGGTGCGTTCTTGATGTCGGTCGCGTGAAACCACGGAGTGGTGTGCATCCGCTCGTCCAGGTCGAGCTCCTGGGTGTCGACGTGCCGGTCGAAGTGGATGATGCCGATGTTTCCGTCGACGTAGGGCGCGAGTCCGCGGATCGTCGGGTAGCCGATCGAGTGGTCGCCGCCGAGCACGACCGGGAAGACGCCCTGGGACGCCACATGGCCGATGCCCTTGGAGATCTGGTCGAAGGACTTCTCCAGGTTGCCGGGTATCGCGCAGATGTCGCCGATGTCGACCATGTTCAGCTGCTCGCGCAGGTCGACGCCCAGTTCGAAGTTGTAGGTGCCGAAGAGGTTGGTCGCCCGTCGAATTCCCTGCGGGCCGAAGCGGGTGCCCGGCCGGTAGGTCGTCCCGGCATCCAGCGGTGCACCGAAGATGGCCACCTCGGCATCGCCCACCTCGTGCACGTCTTCGACATACGGGCACTTGAGGAATGTGCCTCTTTCGCCCGCAAAATGCGGGATCTCGCCGCGGGCGAAGGTTGGCAGGGTGCGGTCGGTGATCGAGTCAGCCGCCTCCAGTCCGAATGCGAGGCCGCGTTCGATCTCCTCCTGGAGTCGACGGGTCGGTAGCAGGGCCTCGGCCTGCTGGGCCCAGTGACCCTCGCGGTCGGGGCGATCTTCCTTCGGCGGGACGGTCATGATCTGCGCTCCTCAATAGTCAGCTGCGATCGAATTCAATCACGCTTTCGCAGCGACTCGGTGAGCGGCATGGCTGCTCGGGCGTACTGAATATTGGTCATCTGATCGACACAAACCTGTCGCCTGATCGAAACGACCTCATCCTTGAATGTTTTCCCGCATTTACCCGGATTCCGGTGATGCGCCACCGGTCCGCCGGGCGGCGGCTAGCCGCGCCGCAGCCGTAGCGAATTGGTGACGACGAAGACCGAGGAGAAGGCCATCGCCGCGCCGGCCAGCAGCGGGCTCAACAGGCCGAAGGCGGCAACCGGGATCAGCACCACGTTGTAGCCGAATGCCCAGAAGAGATTCCCCTTGATAATCCGAAGGGTTCTGCGACTGAGGCGGATCGCGTCGGCCGCGCCGCGTAGGTCGCCCCGCATCAGCGTGATGTCACTTGCCTCGATCGCCACGTCGGTTCCGCCGCCCATCGCCAGCGCGAGGTCGGCCTGGGCCAGTGCGGCGGCGTCGTTGACCCCGTCGCCCACCATCGCCACGACCAGTCCGGCCTGCTGCAGATCCTTGATCGTCTGCACCTTCTGCGCGGGAAGGACGCCGGCGATGACGTCGGCCGAGTCGATGCCGACATCGGCCGCGACGCTCTGCGCCGCCTGCAGGTTGTCGCCGGTGAGCAGCAGCGGTCGAAGCCCGAGGGCGCGCAGTTGCTGCACCGCCTCCCGGCTGGTTGGTTTCACCGAGTCGCCGACGACGAGCAGCCCCTGCGCCTTCCCGTCCCAGCCGACCAGCACCGCGGTGCCGCCGGCCGCCTCAGCCCGCCGCTGGCCGGCCGTGAGATGGCTATCCGAGCGCAGACCCTGCTCAGCCAGATATGCCGGCCGGCCGACGAAGACCCGCCGGGGTCGGCCTTCGAAGTCAACGTCGCCCTGAACTCCGAGGCCGGCCGCGTTGGCGAAGTCGCTGACCGCGGGCAGCGTCCCCAACTCCTCCTCCGCCGCCTGGCTGATGGCCCGGGCGATGGGGTGTTCGCTGCTCGCCTCCAGGGCGCCGGCCAGCGCCAGCACCTGCCGCCGGGAGACCCCGTCGCCCGCGTCGGCCGTTTCGCCCGTTTCGGCCGCCAACAGGGTCATCCGGCCGGTGGTGACGGTGCCGGTCTTGTCGAGCACGATCGTGTTCACCCGACGGGTGCTCTCCAGCACCTGCGGGCCCTTGATGAGCAATCCGAGCTGGGCCGCGTGCCCGGTGCCGACCAGTAGGGCGGTCGGTGTGGCCAGGCCGAGAGCGCACGGGCAGGCGATGATGAGCACGGCGACCGCGGCAGTGAAGGCGGCCGCGCTGCCCAGCCCGACCAGCAGGCTCAGGATGAGGGTGGCCAGGGAGATGACCAGCACAACCGGTACGAAGATCGAGCTCACCCGGTCGGCCAGCCGCTGCACCTTGGCCTTGCCGTTCTGCGCGTCGCTGACGAGACGGGAGATCTGAGCCAACTGAGTGTCGGAGCCGATCCGGGTCGCTCGCACCACCAGGCGCCCGCCGACGTTTACGCAGGCGCCGACGACCGGCGATCCGACGCCGACCTCGACTGGGATGCTCTCGCCGGTGAGCAGGCTCTGGTCCACCGCGGAGGTGCCGTCGACCACCACACCGTCGGTGGCGACCTTCTCGCCCGGACGCACTACGAAGAGATCGTCGACCGCCAGTTGCGCGATCGGGATACGCTCCTGCCGGCCGTCGAGTCGACCATCGCGCAGCACGGCTACGTCTCTGGCCCCGAGGTTGGCCAGTGCTCGCAGCGCCTCCCCCGAGCGGCCGCGGGCGCGGGCCTCCAGATACTTCCCGGTCAGCAGGAAGACGATCACCACGGAGGCGACCTCGAGGTAGATCTGGTCGCCGGCGTCCCCGCCGCTGGCCCCGAGATCGAAGTGCATCCGCATCAGCCGATCGCCGGCGTCGCCGAGCGTGAGCGCGTAGAGCGACCACCCGTAGGCGGCGAGAGTTCCCAGCGAAACCAGGGTGTCCATCGTGGTGCTCCGATGGCGAAGATTCCTCCAGGCGGCCCGGTGGAAGGGCCAGCCGCCCCAGAGCACCACCGGCGTGGCCAGGACGAGCGAGAACCACTGCCAGTAGTCGAACTGCAGCGCCGGAATCATCGCCAGCAGTAACACGGGCAGGGCCAGCGCGGCGCTGATCAGCAGCCGCTGCAACAGGGCGGACTGCTCGGCGTCCTCGTCCTCCTCGCGGTCGTCCCGCGCTGTCGGCAGTTGGGCCGAGTATCCGGCCGACTCCACCGTGGCGATGAGCTGATCAGGACTGACGAGCTGCGCGTCGAAGTCGACGGCGGCCTTGGCGGTGGCGTAGTTGACGCTCGCGCTGACCCCGTCCAGGCGATTGAGCTTCTTCTCCACCCGGGCCGCGCAGGAGGAACAGGTCATCCCACCGACGGACAGCTCGACGGCGGAGGTGGTGGGCAAACGGCCGGTCACGGTGCGACCGAGTAGCCCGCCTCGTCGACGGCGGCGGCGATGTCGGCGTCGGTGAAGTCGACGCCACTGACGTGGACGAGGCCGGTCGGGAGATCGACGGAGACCGCGGTGACACCATCGACGACCTTCACCTCGGCCCGCACCGCCTTCGCGCAGTGCTCGCAGGTCATGCCGCTGACGCTGTACGTCTTCCGGATCGTCCGCTCGATCGTCTTCTGGATCGACTTCTCAGCCATGGCGTCTCCTCACCGTCTCCGTATCGAGGCCGACTATACCCCCTGGGGGTATCAACCGCCTCTCGTTGGCGGTGCGGAGCGCAGCCCCATCGCGTTCGGGAACGGAATCCCGCCCGCGGCCGCCTCGGCCAGCGGGCGGAGTGAGTCGGCCAGCTGCGCAACGGCGTCGGCGTCGAACGCGGCGTAGGCCTCGGCGGCCAGTTCGTCCGTTCGGGCCTCGATCTCCTCGAGGAGGGCGATCCCCGCCGGCGTCGGCTGATCCTGCTGGTCGAGCAGGCCGCAGTCGCGCAGCTGGGAGGCAGCGGTGCGCCACTCCTGCTCGCTCCAGCCGCGGTACTCGCGCTGGTTCGCATCGAGCTGGCCGGCGGCGGCCAGCAGCACATGCGGCTGGGGCCACGTGAAGCCGGCCTCCACCAGGGCCAGCAGGTGCCCGTCGCCGCGGTGCTCCCGCAGCACGGTGCAGTCGTGCCAGAGCGCGGCCAGCGGCTCGTCGGGGCGTCCGAGGCCGGCCTGGGCCGCCGCCATCGGCCGTCCCGTGACCTCTGGCCTTGGGATGGTGACCGGAAATCCCCGGTCATCCGGCCAAATCCGCGGAGGGATCAGCCGGCGTAGCGCGGCCGTCGCTGCCTCCTGTCGGGCCGCCACGATGTCCGTCGGCGCAGCGATCCCCCACACCTCGGGGACCGCCCGCGCGACCATCGTGGGGGCGAAGCCGCCGAAGAGCCGCGTCACCAGTTCGGCCGACGGTGCCGACGACTGCAGCGCGAGCGCCGCGCCCCGGCTGGCGAAGTAGCCGCGCCAGTACCCGCGCAGCCCGAGTTCCAGGTAGGCCTGCTGCGCTTCGGGGGCGAAGTAGACGACGGCGTGGATCGACTCTGTCAGGCGTCCGAGCTCTCGCACGTTCATGGCGCCGATTCTGCTGCCAACGCCCCGGTTTTGGCACAGCAGCCGGGATAATCCCTGCAGGTGTGCCAAAAGCGATCAGGCGGTGCCGTAGCGGGCGGCAACGTTGTTGCAGGCCTCGCAGGTCTCCTCCGGGATGACCCCGACGCGCATCAGCCAGCCGAAGGCCAGGCAGCCCAGGCAGATGGCGAAGACGGACTCCAGCGTGGCGGCGACGACGATCAGCCCGAGCAGGATCTCGGTGGCCAGCGCCGAACCGGCCCCAAACCAAGCCAGCGTCGCACCACCGGTGACCACCAGCCCGATGGTCTGGGCGAAGCGCTTCGGTGGGCCTGCGACGAGTTTCGCTTCACCGAGCCGGGGAGCGATCACCCGAGTGGCGAGCTGCCCCAGTGGGCTGAACCGCGGCCCGCTGGCCACCCGCAGCGCGAAGCCGGCGAAGAGCACTGCGCTGAGCCAGAGCCATCCGGTGAGCAGGGCCAGCAGGGCGATCAGGACGACCCCGCCGGCGACCACCCGAGCCGCCTTCTCGTTGACCGGGTTCGGGAAGGAAAGAAGCTTGCTCATAGGAATACAAACCTAGCCCACCGACGGCCTATTCCAGCGCTCGATAACGGGCACCTGCAATGATCGACGAGATGAGCAGCGCAGCAGATCCGCCGAGCCCGTCAGAGGCGCATATCGGGCTCAAGCTGCTGCTGGTACTCGGCGGCCTCGCGTCCTTCGGCCCGCTCTCGATCGACATGTATCTGCCGGCTCTGCCGCGGATCGGCGCCGACCTCGACGCCAGCGCCGCCTCGATCGCGCTGACCCTCACCGCCTGCACGATCGGCCTCGGGGCCGGCCAACTGGTCGCCGGGCCACTTTCGGACACGTTCGGGCGGCGCCGGCCACTCTTCGTCGGTCTCCTGGTCTTCGTCGTCTTCTCCCTCGCCTGCGCCGCCGCCCCGGACCTCTGGTCGCTGGTCGCCTTCCGCTTCCTGCAGGCCCTCGGCGGCTCGGCCGGGATCGTGATCTCGCGGGCGGTGGCCCGAGACCTGCGGTCGGGAGTTGCGCTGGCGCGGCTCTTCAGTGCGCTGATGGTGGTGAACGGGCTGGCTCCGATCCTGGCCCCGGTGATCGGTGGCCAGCTGGTACGGGTCACGTCCTGGCGGGGCGTCTTCGTGGTGCTGGCGGTGATCGGTGCGCTGCTGATGCTCGCCGCCGCCCTCTTCATCCCGGAGAGCCTCCCGCCGCCGCGTCGCCAGCCGGGGAGTCTCGCGGTCACCGGTGCCAACTACCTGCGGCTCATCTCGGACCTGCGCTTCATGCTCCACGTGGTGGCCGGCGGTCTGGCCTTCGCGGCCATGTTCGCCTATATCTCGGGTTCGCCGTTCGTGCTGGAGGACTACTTCGGCCTCTCCCCGCAGATGTTCAGCCTCATCTTCGGCATCAACGCCAGCGGCATCATCATCTTCAGCCGGCTGCGGTGGCCCAATCCCCGTGGCGTGATGCTCATCGGCCTCGGGCTGATCCTGCTCGGCGCCACGCTGGTCCTGATCGCGGCGTTGACCGGAGTCGGCCTGCCGCTGGTCCTCCCCGGCTTCTTCCTGATCACCTCCGGCTACGGCGCGGCGGCGCCCAACGTCACGGCGCTGGCCCTGGCCGATCACCCGGACGTCGCGGGCTCCGCGGCCGCGGTCTACGGGGCGGTTCAGTTCGTCCTCGGCGGCCTGCTCGCCCCGCTGGCCGGCATCGGCGGACGGAGCACGCTGGTGCCGCTCGGGATCGTGCTGGTGCTCCTGGCGCTGGCCGCATTGGCCTGCGGGTCGATCCCCGGGTGGGCCTCAGGTGTATCGGCCGCGGTGGCCCCGGAGCGGGCCTCGGAGCAGGCCCGCGAGACCGGTGTCGAGGTCGGTCAGGCGACCTGAAACGACCGCTTGGCCAGCCCCATCCAGTAGCCGTCGATGAGCTGATCCGGAGCTGCCTCGCTGGAGGTGGCCGCGCCCAGGGTGACGAACATCGGCGCGAAGTGCTCCGTGGTCGGATGGGCGTAGGGCATCCCGGGGGCGCGCCGCTGGAAGTCGGCCAGCTGATCGAGGTCGCCGGCGGCCAGCACCTCGGCCAGCCAGGCGTCGAAATCCTTCGACCATCCCGGTGCCGCCGCCTCGGCCCGGAAGTCGCGCAGGAACGGCAGGCCGTGGGTGGCGAAGCCGGAGCCGATGATGAGCACGCCCTCCTCACGTAGTGGGCGCAGGCGCTCGCCCAGACGCAGCAGCTTCGCCGGGTCCAGCGTCGGCAGTGACATCTGAAGCACCGGGACGGACGCGTCCGGATACATCACCGTCAGTGGCACATAGGCACCATGGTCAAGGCCACGGGCCTCCTGCCGCGCCACCGCCTGGTCGCCGCTCACCAGCTTCTCGACCTGCGCCGCCAACTCCGGTGCGCCGGGGGCGGCGTAGGTGACGTCGTAGAAGCGTCGGTCAAAGCCGCCGAAGTCGTAGACCAGCGGGATCGTGGTCGTGGCGCCGAGCATCAGTGGCGCCGACTCCCAGTGCGCCGAGACGACCAGGATGGCCTTCGGGGTGGGTAGCTCTCCCGCCAGGGCGCGCAGCTGGGACGTCCAGAGCGCGTCGTCAACGAGCGGTGGGGCGCCGTGGCTCAGGTAGAGCGCCGGCATCTGTGCAGTCTCGGTCATGGCGTGATTCTCCCACTCGATAGTTGAGCATTCAACTACAGAGTCAACGAGGCTGCGGTGGTCTCTATTCCAGCCCGTCAGGCCGCGGTCTCCTCGCCCGTCTCGTAGAGCTCGGCCGCTCGCCCGACGATGAGCGGATCGGGCGTGCCGACGATCTCGAGGTCCTTGTTGTCGTAGTCGAAACGGGCGAGCACGTAGCGCATCGCCTCCAGTCGGGCCCGCTTCTTGTCGTTGCTCTTCACCACCGTCCAGGGCGACCGATCGGTGTCGGTGGCCCGGAACATCACGCTCTTGGCCGCGGTGTACTCCTCCCACTTGTCCAATGAGGCCAGATCCATCGGAGAGAGCTTCCACTGCCGGACCGGATCGATCTGGCGGATCAGGAAGCGGGTGCGCTGCTCGGACGGAGAGACGGAGAACCAGAACTTGATGAGCGAGAAGCCGTCGTCGAGCAGCAGGTTCTCGAAGGCCGGCGCCTGCCGAAGGAAGCGCGCGTGCTGCTCCGGAGTGCAGAAACCCATCACGTGCTCGACCCCGGCCCGGGTGTACCAGGAGCGGTCGAAGAGGGTGAGTTCGCCGCGGGCCGGAAGGTGGTTGATGTAGCGCTGGAAGTACCACTGACGCTCTTCGTAGTCGGTCGGCTTCTCCAGGGCGACCACCTTGGCCCCGCGCGGGTTCAGGTGCTCGGTGAAGCGCTTGATGGTGCCGCCCTTGCCGGCCGCGTCGCGCCCTTCGAAGACCAGCACATGCCGGCGCCCGCTCGCCTTGATCCATTTCTGCAGCTTGAGCAACTCGATCTGCAGGAGTCGCTTCTGCTGCTCATAGTCGTTTCGGTTCAGCCGATGGTCGTACGGGTAACTCTCGCGCCACGTATCGACGATCTGGCCGGCATTCGTGATGAGCACCGGGTCGTCGTCGTCGGTGTCTTCGACGCGGAAGCCATCCGTGCCGTACTGCTCGGACAGACGCGCCAGTTGCTCCTTGAGATCCATCCTGGTCACCCTCACTTGTCGTCACCGGCAGGACTGCAGACGCCCACCGCGTTGCTAGTTACTTACCGTTCGGCGGCGACGAATCGATGGCGGGCAGGTGAACGGCGAGTGCCACCAGCTGTCTTCGGGTGCGGCGCAGGGACCGATTTGGCATCGGAATCAGTGTGCGCCCAAAGTAGTGATGAAAGTATGTGTAAGTTACGGTACCGTGATATGAGTCACCTTGAGAGGAATTAACTGCGACACCAGTTGACGGACATCTCCTCGACGATCATGCTGAACGAATTGCTGTGACACAGCGTCACGGGTACACCGTGACGAGGCGATGACAGCCCGCAACCTAGCTTGCCGATCCACACGTCAGACCGCACACCTCAGACCGCACACCGACCCGCAACAGGAGCCGTTTCGTGACGATTCACCTCGACGCAGAGCCCACCTTGGTCAGCCCACTCTCGCTCGCACCCGTTCCGCTGAGTCGGGTGTCGCCGGAGTACGGCGAGGATGTGGCCCGCCGGCTGCTCGCGTCGGCCGCCACGCTCTCCTACGACCCGGCGACGGAGGTCGACTGGGACGAGCCGCTCGATCCGTCGCTCTACGGGCTCAACCCGGAGTGGAGCACGCTCTACGGCACCGCGCTCTGGGACGAGATGAGCGAGGAGCAGCGCATCACGCTCACCCGCCACGAGGTCAGCTCCATCATGAGCACCGGTATCTGGTTCGAGATGATCCTGCAGCAGATGGTGCTGCGCGACCAGTACGCCAAGGAGCACTCCACCGCGGAGTTCCGCTTCGCGCTCACCGAGATCGCCGATGAGTGCCGCCACTCCATCATGTTCTCCCGGGCCTGCGAGAAGATGGACGCCAACGGCTACTTCCCGAACCGGCTCAGCGTTGAGGCTGGTCGGATCTTCGCCGGCACCGCCACCGGCGAGATCTCCTACGCCGGCATCCTCGTCGCCGAAGAGGTCCTGGACGTCATGCAGCGGGACTGGATGCGCGGCGAGAACGTGCTGCCGCTGGTCCGCACCACCAGCAAAATCCACGTCGTCGAGGAGTCCCGGCACATGAAGTTCGCCCGCCAGGAGATTCGCGAGCGGATGGACGGAGTCGGCGCCGGACGCCGCTACCGCAGCGGCGTCGTCATCGCGGTCGCGGCGAACATCATCGTGAGCAACATGGTGAACAAGCGGGTCTATGCCGCGGCGGGTCTGGACACGAAGCGGGCGCTGGCCGAGGCGAAGAGCAACCCGCACCGCAAGGCGATGATGCGCTCCAGCTGCGTCCACCTGATGGAGTTCCTCTCCGAGTCGGGACTGCTCAGCAAGACGGCGATGGCGATCTACAAGCGCGTCGACATGATCTGAGCGCCGCCGCGCTCGCATCGAGTCTCTTCGACTCTTCCTGCTAACTAAGGACATCACCTCCGTGGCCTATGCCATCACCCAGACCTGCTGCAGCGACGCCACCTGCGTGGCGGTCTGCCCGGTCAACTGCATCCACCCGACGCCGGCCGAGCCGGACTTCGGTAAGGCGGAGATGCTCTACATCGATCCGCAGACCTGTATCGACTGCGGGGCCTGCGCCGACGCCTGCCCGGTGGATGCCATCTTCCCGGCCGATCAGCTCACCGGTCCGAAGGCCGTCTACGTCGAACTGAACCGCGACTTCTACCAGCGCCGGGCCGTGACGAACGCGCCGGATGTGCCGCATTTCCCACGTAGTCTGCCCCGCGACATCCCGAATCTGCGAGTCGCCGTCGTCGGCACCGGCCCGGCCGCCTGGTACACCGCCGACCTGCTGGTCCGCGACATCGGCGCCGAGGTCACCATGATCGACAAACTTCCGGTCTCCGGTGGGCTCATCCGCTTCGGAGTGGCTCCCGATCACCCAGACACCAAGAAGATCGGTGACAGCTTCAGCACCCTGCTGCATCACCCGCGGCTGCGCATGCTGATGAACGTCGAGATCGGCAAGGACATCACACCGCTCGACCTCACTGACCACCATCACGCGGTCATCTACGCCGTCGGTGCCTCGGCCGACAACACCCTGGGAATTCCAGGTGAATCGCTCGACGGTAGCCTCTCGGCGACCAGCTTCGTCGCCTGGTACAACGCCCATCCGGATGCCGCCGAAACCGAGGTCGACCTCTCCGGCGAGCGGGCCGTAGTGATCGGCAACGGCAACGTCGCCATCGACGTCGCCCGGATCCTCGTCTCCGATCCGGCCGCGCTGGCCCGCACCGATATCGCCGACCACGCGCTCGCCGCCCTGCGCGGTAGCTCGGTCCGCGAGGTCGTCCTCCTTGGTCGCCGTGGTCCGGACGAGGCGTCCTACACCGACTCGGAGCTGCTGGCCCTGAAGCACCTACCGGGGGTCGAGCTGGTGGTCGAGGACCACCCGATGGTGCGCTCGGCCATCGCGGCCGCCGCCCCCGGGTCGAAGGCCGCGCTGCTGGCTGACCTGCCCTTGGTCGAAGTCGACTGGACGGCGCCGGCGGCAACCAAACGAATCGTGCTGCGTTTCCTCTCCTCAGCCACTGAGATCGTCGGACGCAAGTCGGTCGAGGCGGTGGAGGTGACCCGGAACGTGGAGCACCACACTGCCGCCGCCGAGGAGCTGGCCGCCGTGGCGATCACGGCCGCGCACGACACCATTCCGGCTGGCCTGGTGCTGCGGGCCATCGGCTACCGCGGGCGTCCGCTCGACGGACTTCCCTTCGACCCGCTGACCGCAACCATCCCCAATGACGCCGGACGGGTCATCGATCCGCAGACCGGCGCGCCGGTGCCCGGAACGTATGTGGTCGGCTGGATCAAGCGCGGGCCGAGCGGCGGGATCGGGGCGAACCGCGAGTGTGCCGCCGAGACGGTGGACACCCTGCTGGACGACGCCGAAGCTCACCTGCTGCGGGGCGAGGTGGAGTCGGCGCGGCACTTCGACCGGCTGGTGCATCGGCAGAAGCCGGCGGCGATCAACCGCAAGACGCTGCTGGCGATCGACCGGGCCGAACGTGAGCGGGGTGCGCAGGTGGGTCGTCCGCGGGTCAAATTCGGGACGGTCGAGGAGTTGCTGGCCGCCGCAGAGCACGGCTGATCCCGGTTGTCGGGCCGTCTAGCGGCGGAGCAGTTCGGCCAGCGAGGTCGCTGGACGACCCGTGATCTGCTGGATGTCATCGCTGATATCGCAGACCTCACCGGTGGCGATCGCGGTGTAGGTGGAGACCCACGCGTCGACCTGCCACCCCGGTGCGCCGTAGCCGGCGCGTGACTCGTAGGCCTCGGCAACCGTCTCCGGTTGATAGCGGAATGGCTGACCGAGCTCGGCGCTGAGGGTCGCTGCGACCTCGTCCAGGCTCAGCGACTGCGGGCCGGTGAGGTTATGGGTTGCGCCAGCGTGGTCGTTTGCTCGCCGGAGCACAGCGGCCGCCACCTCGGCGATGTCGTCCCGGGCCACGATGCTGACCCGCCCGTCGGCGGCCGGCCCCCGGATCACTCGATCCGGCCCCGCCATAAGGGTCATGAAGTCGGCGTAGAAGTTATCCCGCAGGAATGTGAAGGCGACGCCACTGGCTCGGATGTGCTCCTCCGTGGCGAAGTGGTCACGGCCGAGGGTGAAGGCGCAGTCCGGACCGGCGCCGTAGAAGGACGTGTAGACGAGTTGCCGGACGCCGGCCGCCACTGCCCCGTCGACAAAGCTGAAGTGCTCCGCGCGCCGGTCGACCGACTCCGCGGCCGAGACCATGAGCACCACCTCGACTCCGGTCAGCGCCCGCTGCACGGCGGCGGTGTCGCGGAACTCGGCCTGGGCCACCTCGGCTCCGGGAAGCTGCGGAGCACGCGTGGGGTCTCGCACGACGAGCCGGAGCTCGACACCGTCGTCCGCCAGTCGGCGGGCTACTCGACCGCCCAGCTGGCCGGTTGCCCCGGTGATCGCGATTCTCATGGATGACTCCCAAGTGCCGGTGACCGCCGAACGGTGGCCATCGCTCAGTCTGACAGGATTGGCTGATGATCGATGTTCGCGATGATCCCGACCAGTCCTGTTTCCGGGTGAGCCTGGACGGCGAGGACGTCGGCAGCGCGTTTTACCAACTCCGGCCGGCTGATGAGACGCGGCCCGAACGTGTCGTCTTCACGCATACCCGCGTCTCGTCCGAGGTCTCCGGCCGTGGTGTCGGGGGCGCGCTGGCTCGTGGCGCCCTGGATGCGGTACGTGCCTCCGGCCGGCGGGCGGTCGTGGTCTGCCCCTTCATCGCGGCCTTCATCAGCAAGCACCCGGAGTACCAGGACCTCGTCGTCGCCAGCTAGTCAGACGTTGCCAGTTGGTCAGGCTCGCGCGCCGAAGCGCAGCTCGCTGCGAGCTCGCGCCTTCGCGGCCTCGACCGCCCGGTCGCGGGGCGCGGCGGCGGTGACCAGGTCGTCGAGCAGGTGCTGGGTGATGTGGGCGATCTCGTGGACGGCCCGGTCGAAGGCCGCCTGATTGGCCGCCGACGGCTTGCTGGTGCCACTTATCTTGCGCACATACTGCAGCGCGGCATTGTGCACCTCGCTCGAGGTGGCGGGCGGCTCGAAATTGTTCAACGGGCGAATGTTTCGGCACATGTCTGTTCAACGAACGGGAATGCACCGGTTGTTCCCATGGAGTACCGCCGCCGCGGGGATTAGGGTCAATTCGTGACTGCGATGGAGAGCGAGACTCTGGCCGAAGCTGCGCAGTTGGCGGAGGGGCCGCCGCCGATCAGATGGGGAATCCTGGCCACCGGCGGGATCGCCCGCATGTTCACCCGAGATCTTCGGCATCTTCCGGATGCCCGGGTCGTGGCGGTTGGATCGCGCAGCGCGGCCGGTGCCGAGGCCTTCGGCCATGAGTTCGGCATTGCCCACCGGCACGGCAGCTACCAAGCGCTGGTCGAGGACCCCGAGGTGGACGTCGTCTACATCGCAACGCCGCACCCCGGCCACCACGAGGCCGCGCTGCAGGCGATCGCCGCCGGCAAGGCGGTGCTGCTGGAGAAGCCGTTCGCCATGGACGCGCTGCAGACCAACGACATCATCGAAGCGGCGGCCGCGGCGAACGTCTTCGTCATGGAGGCGATGTGGACGCGCTGGCTTCCGCACATCGTCCGGGTCCGGGAGATCGTCGCCTCCGGGGTGCTGGGTGAGATCGTCTCGGTCACCGCCGACCATGGGCAGTGGTTCCGCCACGACCCCAACTTCCGACTCTTCAAGCACGAACTCGGTGGCGGAGCGCTGCTGGACCTCGGCATCTACCCGATATCGTTCGCGTCGATGATTCTCGGTGCGCCGAGCCGGGTGACGGCGGTGAGCGCGCCGGCCTTCAGCGGAGTCGATGCCCAGACCTCGATGATCCTCGAATACCCCGGCGTGGCCCAGGCGATCCTTACGACTACCTCCTACGCCGTCACCCCGTGCGCAGCGGTCATCTCCGGCACCCAGGCCCGTCTGGAGATAGAAGGCATCTTCTACCAACCCTCGACGTTCAAGGTCATCGGCCGCGACGGGGCCGAGCTGGATCGGTGGGACGCGATCCCGCCGGGCCGGGGTATGCAGTTCGAGGCGGCGGAGGTGCAGCGCTGCCTGCGCGCCGGGTTGCTGGAGAGTCCGGATCTGCCACTGCGCGAATCACTGCAGATCATGCAGACGATGGACGAGGTTCGCCGCCAGATCGGCCTCACCTACTAACCCGGTTTACTCTCCCTCAACCGCGATTTGGGGAGTCAAGTGCCCGGAATCCGGGCATCTGGCTCCCCAAGTCGACGTCGGTGGAGCTGTTGGTTACTCCGGCGGTGGCCGCCGGCGGGTCGTTTTGATGTCGCCGCGCTGTCTCTTCCCGTCCAACCGGCGCTGCCGGGCCGCCCGGGACGGACGGGTCGGGCGCCGGATAGCCACCGGCGCGAGCGCGTCGGCAACCAGTTCGGCCAGCCGGGCCCGGGCCAGCATCCGATTCTGCAGCTGCGAACGCTGCTCTGAGGCGGCCAATGTGATGACCCCGTCCACGATGCGTGAGTGCAGGCGCTCCAGCAGCCGGCTGCGCTGCTGGTCGTTGAGCACGACCGACTCCGCAATGCTCCAGCTCAGCTCGACCCGGCTGTCGGTGGTGTTCACCGACTGGCCGCCCGGGCCGGAGGAGCGGCTGAACCGCTCGGAGAGCTCGGCCGCCGGAATCATCAGGCCGTGTGGCAGCCCGCGGGCTGGTGCGACTCGTAGATCATTGGTGGCGGCGGGCACGATTGGTTAGGGCCACGGGAAGCGGGTGCGCTGGCTGGCCTTGGCCGCGAAGGTGATGAACTTGCCGTAGAACGCGCCGCCCCGGTCGTAGAGCGGCTTCAGCGGCACCGCCTGAATCGCGATCGTCTGGACCTCGGTGTAACGGGTGATCCCGACGGCGCCGTGGCGACGACCGACCCCGGACTGCTTCCGACCCCCCATCGGGCTGGAGATCGCCGACCAGACGACGGTGAAGGCATCGTTCACGGTGACCGTCCCCGACTCGATCTGCCGGGCCAGGTCCCGTCCCCGCCGTCCGCTACCGGACCAGACGGTGGCGTTCAGGCCGTAGATCGTGTCGTTCGCCCGGGCGATCGCCTCCTCGTCGTCGGACACCGGGTACACGGAGACCAGCGGGCCGAAGGTCTCGTCGGCGTAGCAGGCGGCCGTCTCGGGGACGTCGGCCAACACGGTCGGTTCGAAGGCCAGTGGCCCGATGTCGGGACGGGCCTTGCCGCCGGCGACAACCCGGGCACCCTTGGCCGTCGCGTCGGCCACGTGCGCTGCGATGGTGTCGAACTGGGATTGGTTGGAGATCGAGCCAACGTCGTAGGACCAGTCCAGCTTGGTGCCGATCCGTAGTGCGCTGGACCGGGCGGCGAAGGCCTTCAGGAACTCCTGGTAGATCGCCTGGTGTACGTAGATGCGCTCGATCGAGACGCAGGAGTGGCCGGTGTTGCCGAAGCAGTCACGGACCAGACCCTCGGCCGCCCGTTCGATGTTCGCATCGGCGGCCACGTACGCCGGGTTCTTGCCGCCGAGTTCCAGCGATACGCCCTTGAAATCGCGGGCCGCCTGCTCGGCGACGGTGCGGCCGGTGGCGGTCGAGCCGGTGAAGGAGACGTGGTTGCTGAGCTTGATGATCTCTGGTCCGAGGGTGGTGCCCGAGCCGTAGACGATCTGGAAGAGCCCCTCCGGCAGGCCGGCGGCGGCGGCGATCTCGGCGGCCCAGAGGGCGATGAGCGGCGTCTGGCTGTCGGGCTTCAAGACGACCGCGTTGCCCGACATCCAGGCCGGCATCGCGTCGGAGATGGTGAGGATGAGCGGGTAGTTCCACGGCGCGATCATGCCGACGACGCCCTTGGCGTGGTAGACCTCGCGAACTGGGGTGCCCAACTGCAGCACCCCGAAGTGTCGCTTCTCCTTCAGCACTGACGGGCCGCTGCGCGAGATCCAGGCCGAGTTGGCGGCGACGTCGAAGATCTCGTCGAAGGCGTGCGCGCGGGCCTTGCCGGTCTCGGTCTGGAGGATGTCCAGGCCCTCCTCCTGGCGCTGCACGGCGATCTCGCCGATCTTGCGGATGATCGCCGCCCGCTCCTTCGCCGGCCGCTTGGCCCAGAGCTTCTGGGCGGCCGCTGCGGTGGCGAAGGCGGTACGCACGTCCTCGACGCTGGAGACCGGGATGGCGGCGATCGGCGCACCATTGGCCGGGCTCGTCGTAGTGCGTGTGGTGCCCGAGGTGGCGACGATGCGGGCGGTGAGCCGCCGGGCAACCGAGGGGCTCATGCTCCAGGTGGCCGTGGGGTCCTTCTCGGGATCGACGATCAGCGACTCAGTCATTCGTCGAGACTAGGGTGCCTAGCCCCCCAATTGCCAGAGCCAAGTGAGCTGAGTCGCAGCGCTCAGGCGCCGCACAGCCACGCGTTGAATCCTGATTCGATGAGCAGCGAGTGGAGTCAGCCGCCGAAGGTCTCGGCCGTCTACTTCGACATCGGCGAGACGGTCCTTGACCGGAGTCGGGAGTACGCGGCCTGGGCGGCCTTCCTCGGGCTGCCGTCGCACACCTTCTCGGCGGTCTTCGGTGCGATCGTGAGCCGGGGTGGCGGTGTCAGCGACGTGCTGCACTATCTGCGTCCGTCCGAGAGCGTCGGTTCGCTGCGGGACGGGCTGCAGCGTTCCGGGTTGGTGCCGCCGCTGACCGATGAGGACCTTTACCCTGGTGTCCGGATCTTGCTCAAGCAGCTGCGGGCGGCCGGGCTGGCTGTGGGAATCGTCGGCAATCAGCCGCTGGCGCTGGGTGAGCAACTGCGGCGCCTCGATCTCGACGCTGACGTCGTCGCGGTCTCGGCCGAATGGGGTCTGGAGAAGCCGGATCCGAGATTCTTCCAGCGCTGCGTCCAGACCGCGGGCTGCGCGTCGGCCGACGTGCTCTACGTGGGCGACCAGCTCGACAACGACGTGCGGGGGGCGCTGGCCGCCGGGCTGCAGGTGGTGCGGGTTCGTAGCGGACCATGGGGTCTGTTGACCGGTGATGATGAGTTGGAGGCTCGCTGCCTGGCCGTCATCGACTCTATCGCCGACCTCGCGGATGTCCTCGATCTGGAGAACTAGGTCAATGCAGGGTTCGGTTGAAGAACCGCCACAGGAGCAAAGCGGCACCGGGTGTGGAGGGCGATGTGGTGGGCCAGCCGTGCTCCTGCCCGGTGTAGAGCACGGTGCTGACGGCCGTCCCGCCGGAGCAGCTGGACCAACTCGTGATGGTGGCCAGACCGTCACGAACACTGGTGGACGTGGCCGAGCAGGCGTCGCGGGTGCGCAATGCGATCGCCGCCGCGGCGAGGGCCGCACCGGCTGGCATAGCGTCGGTGGAGATCGGCAGTTCCGGGTCGTCCGCCCCGACCACGACCAGGGCCGACGTGTGGCTGCTCGCCGCGCAACTGGTCAGCGGGGTCGCGCTGACTGCGGCAAAGGCCGCGAAGAGCTGCGGTTCGCGGCACATGACGTCGTAGGCCAACTTGCCACCATTGCTGTAGCCCGCGAGGTAGACGCGCCCGCTCGTCACCGACTGGCTGCTCTCCGCGGCGGCGACGACATCGGCCACGAAACCGACATCATCGACGTTGGAGGGGCCGGCCTGGCCGCAGCAGCTGTCGGCGTCCACATTCCACGACTTCTGGTATCCGGCCGGGTACACCAGGATCGCCTCGCCGCGATTGGCCAGCGGCAGGAGTTCGTCACGCAGCGCCTCCTGCGTCGGTGACGCATTCTGACCGGCCAGCACCACGATCAACGGCAGCGGCCCGCTCCGCCGTGAGGGCGCGATCGTCAGGTATGTGCGGAGGATCCCGCCGGAGATCAGCGTTGACGTAGCGACGGTGGTGGCCGGTGCGAGGAGCTGTACCGCGCTCACCGGGTAGCCGGCCGACGTGACGCTCGAAGTCGGCTGAAATGCGGATGCCGACGTCGCCGGCGCTGCGGCGGCGACCGAGCGATCGGTCCCGCCGGCCGCGCCGAAGAGGGCGAGCGAGCCCGAGACGAGGACGCAGATAAGCAGAGCGGCCGTCGCCTGCTGCCAACGATTCCTCCGGCGCGGATTGCCCCGTCGGCCGCCACCCCACCGCCCACTCCGCCCGCTCCACCCGCTCCGCACGGATCGAGACTGCGGGTCGTTGCTACGGGTGGACCATGAATTCCTGGTGAATCGCCTTTCCCCTCGCCAATTCACAACGTTCCCTGGGCGTGCACCCAGCGGCCTCCAGCAGCGTGCTGGGAGTGACTACTCACCTGAATGCCATCGGAGGTGGCAGGCAGCGTGGCGGGTCCCTGCGCGCCAACGGGTCCCTGCGCGACATCATTCGCTGGCAGCGGGCGCGACGGCCGGCCAGCAGCTATCTGGAGGATGCCCGCAGCGACCGAAGCCTGAGCTATGCGGCCCTGGAACGGATCGTCGAGTGCTGGTCGCTCGTGCTCGCTCGCCGCGACGGCGAGCCCAGCCGAGGAGCGGGCCCGGCGCAGGAGCCCGCCGATCCGCTGGCCGCGCAGCCCCGGATCGCGCTGCTGATCGACGATCCGTTGGTATTCGCAGCCGTATATCTCTCGGTGATCGCGGCCGGCTGCACCGTCGCTCCGATCGATGCCGGCGTCCCAGCGGCTGAGTTGCGCCGAATCATCGACCGGCCGGCTGCCGACGCCCCGAACCTGCTCATCACCGACCAGCGAGGGCTCGACGCGGTGGCCGGGTGCCAGATCGTCACGGTCGACAGCGAAGAGCAGGGCCTGCCACCGGACGAGTTGATCCTGAGGTCTCGGCTGGGCGCGCGGAGTCGTCCGGCGGCGGCGGGCGCGCTTCGCCTCAGCACCTCCGGCTCAACCGGCCAACCGAAGGTCGTCGAGCTGGGCGAGGCGCAGTTGCTGCACGTCGCCCGGCAGGTCGCCGCGCACAACGAGCTCAGCGACGCGGACCGGGGCTTCTGCTCGCTGCCGCTGTTTCACATCAACGCGCAGGTGGTCGGGCTCCTCTCCACGCTGGTCAGCGGTGCGACCATGGTCCTCGATCGACGATTCCATCGCACGGGCTTCTGGGACCTGATGCAGGCCCGCGAGATCACCTGGATCAACGCCGTCCCAGCTATTCTCTCGATACTGTCTCGCGAGGACTTCCCGCCACCGCTGCCGAAGCTGCGCCTCATCCGCTCGGCCTCCGCGCCGCTACCGTCGTCGGTCCGGACGACGATCGAGACATCGCTGCAGGTGCCGCTGGTCGAGAGCTACGGCATGACGGAGGCAGCGAGCCAGATCACCGCGACCCCGCTGCACGACCGGGCGCGCCCCGGCAGCGCCGGACGGGCGGTCGGAGTCGAACTCAGCGTGCGTACCGGTACCGGCGAGTGCGCAGCCACCGATGAGGTCGGACGCATCTGGATTCGCGGGCCCGGGGTCATCACCGGGTACGTCGGAGGGCGGGCTGCGGAGCGCTTCGACCCGGCCGGCTGGCTCGACACCGGTGACCTCGGGCTCCTCGACGCCGACGGGTACGTGTACCTGCGCGGGCGGGCCGACGACGTCATCAATCGCGGGGGCGAGCTGATTCACCCCCGAGAAATACAGGAGATTCTCCTCGCTGACCGGCGAGTGCTCGAGGCGATAGTGGTCGGGCGTCCGGATCCGGTTCTCGGTGCGGTTGCGGTTGCTCGGGTGATCACGGCCCCGAGCTGTCGCACCGAGCTCGAGCGTGCGGCGTTACTGGCCGACCTCGACCAGCTGTGCCGAACGCGGCTAAGCCGCTTCAAACGACCAGAGGCGGTGGAGATCGTCGACGACCTGCCGCGGGCCGCCACCGGGAAGATTCGCACCCACCTGGTGCGTGAACTCGTCTGCCACGGACGCCTGTGAGCATCGTCGAACCGGCGCCGGCTCGCAGCCGGCACATTCACGAACTCGACGTGGTGCGGGTGCTGACCTTCGCCTGCGTCATCGCCGTACATACCGTGTCCCACACCAACCCGGCTCAGAGTGTCACGGCCGGGGGGTCGTTGATGCTACTGCACTTCACCCGTGAGGCCTTCTTCGTCCTCACCGGATTCGTCCTTGTTCATCAGTACATTCGTCGTTCCATCGATCTTAGGCGCTTCTACTCTCGTCGCCTGGTCACGGTCGGAATCCCCTACCTGCTCTGGACAGTTATATACACCTACCTGCCTCAGCACTGGACGGTACCGCGGACGCCGCTCGCCACCCTGTTCGCGAACATCTTGACCGGGGCGGCGTGCTATCACCTGTACTTCCTGCTGGTGTCGCTGCAGATCTACCTGCTCTACCCGCTGCTGGCCATGGTGATTCGAGCCACCGCCGACCACCATGGGCCGCTACTGGCGGTGAGCGCCCTCACGCAGCTGGGATTTCTTGCTTACCTCACTTACGGGTCGCTCCCCTCGGGATGGGCGGCGACGCTGCTGCGGCACCAGGACGCACTGCTGATCTCCTACCAGTTCTACGTCATCCTGGGTGCCGTCTGCGCCTTCCACAGTGATCTGCTCAGGTCCTGCGTCGCCCGGCATCGAGGAGTCATCGGTAGCGCGCTGCTCCCGGTCGCCCTGATCGCGATCGGGGTCTTCAGTCTGCAACTAGGGGCCGGTTGGACGCCGATTCACGCCTCGGCCGTACTGCAGCCGGTAATGGTGATCTGGTCGATTGCGGCGGTGTCCGGACTCTTCGCGCTCGGATCGCTCTGGTCCGAGCGGCGGGTACCCGGAGCATGGTTGGATCGCGGACTGGCCTACGGATCTGACCGGTCGTTCGGCATCTTCCTCGTCCATCCGGCGGTTCTCGCCTACGTGCTCGATGTCGGTTGGCTGCGACGGACGCCCGCCGTTCCGCAGACCCTCCTCGCCTACGCGGCCACGGTCGCCGGATCCGTCGTCGTAGTCGAGTTGTTCCGGCGAACGCCGCTGAGCAGACCGCTCACCGGACGTTCGATGCTGACCGGCACCGGTGTTCACAAGTGGTTCACGCAAAATTCTCAGCCTTACCTCGAGACCCCGGACGAACATTCAATACACAACGAACGAAAGGGAAAACATCATGCACTCAACGGCACTGGATCTTCCCGAACATCAGAGCAAGCCCCGCTCGATCGGCGTCACGATGGTGATGGACGGCGGCCTACCGACCCGGTACTTCATTGACGTCGTCTCCAGCTTCGGTGGGCTAATCGACGTGATGAAGCTCGGCTGGGGTACCTCGCTGGTCACCGACGACCTCAAGTACAAGATCGACGCGCTGGCCGATGCCGGGGTGGACTTCTACTTCGGTGGCACTCTCTTCGAGAAGTTCCTGAGCCAGGATCGCTTCGATGACTGGCGACGCTTCTGCGATCGCTTCGACTGTCGCTATGTCGAGGTATCCAACGGAACGATCCCCCTCAGTAATCAGCGAAAAGCTCAGTATGTCGACTTGCTCGCCAATGATTATCGAGTCTTCAGCGAGGTCGGATTCAAGGACCAGGCCAAATCCGAGGCGATGACCGCGCAGGTCTGGATCGACTACATCCGCCAAGATCTCGCCGCGGGAGCCCACATGGTGATCACCGAGTCCCGGGAGAGCGGCAAGAGCGGCATCTGCAGTGCGGACGGGCGCCTCAAGCGCGACCTCATCGACCAGATCGCCGAGTCGGACATCAACCTCGATCGGGTTCTCTTCGAAGCGCCGACGAAGGACGTGCAGATCCAGTTGATCCGCCGCTTCGGTTCGCAGGTGAATCTGGGCAACATCAGCACCAGTGACATCGTCGCGCTGGAGACACTTCGGCTCGGGCTGCGGGGCGACACCCTGCTCGACTTCGCCACCGTGTCCCGGCCAGACTATGACGCCGCGGGTGAGGCCGTGGGGCGCGAGGTTCAGCATGCGTGAGAGCGGCGACGCCTTCCACCTGGCGATCCCGGCGCGCGACCTGGATGAGGCGCATGAGTTCTACGTGGGCGGCCTGGGCTGCAAGCTGGCCCGGCGCTACGGAGACCGGATCACCCTGGATTTCTTCGGCGATCAGGTCGTCTGCCACCTCTCTGCCAAGTTCGAGCGGGCGCCGGAGCTCTACCCCCGTCACTTCGGCGTCACATTCCGCAGCATCGAGGACTACGACCGACTGGTTCACCTGGCCGAGACGCGTGGCCTTCGCTTCTATGCCAAGCCCTTCACCCGGTTCGAGACTATGGTGGAGGAGCACAGCAGCTTCGTGCTGCAGGATCCCTCGAACAATCTCCTGGAATTCAAACACTATTCCGACCCGCGGATGATGTACTGAAGCTGGATCTGCGTCCGATCGAGCGAGAATGGGTGGCGCGGTTGTGAAGGGCGCCGGTCGCCGCAAGTTCTGGGTCAGTGCCACCGCGTTGGGCGTCGCAGCCGCCGCCGGTACCGTCGCCCTGGTTCAGCATGAGGCGCCCTCCCCGGTTAACGACGCGGGTGCTGCGGTTGGAGCACACTCGAGCGAGACGCCGATCCGGCTCGGTACGGTGCGCTCGCGTCGGTTGTTGGTGGTGGGCGCGTCCTACACCGAGGGTCTCGGTGCGTCGTCGCCCGAGCAGGGTTACGCCTACCAGTTGGGTCGAGAGCTGGGTTGGCCGACCACTGTCGATGGGGCGTCGGGAACCGGCTTCCTCAACCCCGGGCCGCGGGATCAGGGCACCTTCGCCGCCCGGATACGCCGCCTTCCATCGTCGGTAGCTCCGGGTATCGTCCTGCTGCAGTGCGGCCGAAACGACGCGCAGTATCCGGGCGCCGAGGTTCGGCGTGCGGTGATTAGCACAATTAAGCTCATCCGGTCGCTCTACCCCGAGGCTCAGCTCACCTTCCTCGGTCCCATCCCGGGGGCACTGCCGGTTCAGCCGGATTTAGCGGATGATCAACGCCTGCTCGCGCAGACGGCGCGAGCCGAACGAGTCCCGTTCATCGACCCGATCGCGGAGCGGTGGATCACGCCGAAGAATGAGCGGCGCTTCTCCGGGCCGGTGCCGGCGCACCCCGACGACGCGGGCTACGCCTACATCGCCGGACGGGTAGCGGCTGACCTCCGGGCGTTGATGGGTGCCCCGACTCAGATCTGACGGCGGTGCTGGTCAGCGCCAAGTTGCGGCGGCGGTCATGGTGTTCGGCTCGACGACTGTGAACCCGGCGTCGACCACGGTGACTGGTGCTTGGGAGCTGAACTTCAACCAGTCGGCCGGGGTGGGATGCGTGACGAGTAGCGGGAACCCGGCACCCGCCCAGAGCTGAAAGCGTTCCTCCGGCATGCTCATCGCCGCGAGCTGAGCAGCGTGGCCCGCCGCGGCGGCCGCCTTGCCGAGCGGTAGTGGCGGAAGCGGCGTGATCGCGATGACTAGAGCGCCGTCGGGCTGCGGCTCGGCGGCACTGTGGTCATCGACCCGGTCCGGGTCCTCGAGTTCGGTTCCGGAGAGCTGGAGCTTTCGCAGCTCGGGCGGGAGTCCCGCGGTTGACATGGGTACGAACGCTCGCGCCTCGGCTCCCCGGTGCGTGACGGTCACGCCGGGCAGTTGCTGGGACTGCTCCCATTGCGCGCCGCGGGCCCGGCGGACGTGCTTGCGGATGTGCCCGTCGAGCCAGCGGTGGATCGCCGGCTCCCACACGCCGTCGGCCTGGGCGCGGTCGTCGGTGAGCAGCATGACGGTGGCCAGTGCGGCCGCCTCGAGCGCGGCGGTCCGCGACGGGGGGTCCGCCTTCTCGATGCGAACCACCAGTTGCATGGCCCACGGCGCCTCCCCCTTCGGGTCACGATGCCCCGGGGTGCTGCGGTGCTCGGGTGCCGCAGCTGCGGCTGACTCGGCCGCCGGCTCGGCGGCTGGCTCGGCGGCGTTGGCGGGAACGCTCATGACACACATGGTGCCGTACGTTGGTATTGGATGGTTTGGAACTGCGACCGCGGGGTATAGCAGTGGTAGGCCGGCTGCGCAGTGCAGGCCGGCGGGACGCTGACGATCAGGAAAGCGAGACAGCTCGACATGACTACCTTGGAATCGATCCCGAGCGACACCAAGCAGGTCGCAAACGATGTCGCGAGCGGAGTCGCGGACGCGATCACCACCGCCGTCGCCACGGCCTCCGATGCGGTCTCCGACGCGGTCGAGTCGGCCAAGCGTCAGGGACGTCGCGCCCGCCGCAAGGCACACCGCGCGACGAAGGCGCAGAACCGTCGGGCCCAGAAGCAGGTCAAGAAGACTCGCAGTGACGCGGCTACGCTCCTTTCCGACTTCAGCGAAGAGGCAGCCCGCCGGGCGACCGACGTCGCCGCCGCCGCGCAGGGTCGCGGCAGCAAGAAGGCAAAGAAGCACGGCAAGTTCTACTGGACCGTGCTCACAGTGGCGATCCTCGGTGCGGCCGCAGGAGGCGGGAAGTACCTCGCCGACAAGGCCGCCGACAAGAGCGCAGCCAAGAGCGCGCCGCCGGTGCAGCCTCGTGAGCCCGCCGCGATCTAGGCCGTCCCTGTGCTCTAGACCCGCGCTGGGAGGCCGTTCAGCCAGTCGATGAGCAGCCGGTTGACCGCCTCGGGGTGCTCCTGCTGGATCCAATGACCGCAATTCGCGAGGATGTGTGACGACACCAGACCCGGAAGGGTGGTCGGGTAGCGCCGAATCGCGTCGGCCAGCCAGCTACTGGATGCGTCGAGTTCGCCGCCGATGAACAGCGACGGCTGGGTGATGGGTGCGCCGTCCCAGTCGGCGAGGTCCTCCCAGTCACGGTCGATATTGCGGTACCGGTTCAGCGCGCCGGTGAAGCCCGTCCGTTCGAACTCCTCGGTGTAGGCGTCGAGTTCCTCCGCGCTGAGCCAGGCCGGACGCACGCCGGCGGCGGCGGGGAAGCGATCGGAGAGCCGCCCACCCCGTTTCACCATGAAAATGCTCCTCATCTCATCCGCCGTGACGACGTCGGCGGAGAGACCGGCGTAGATTCCGGCCAACCACCCGCGGACGTCGGGCTCGATCTCGGCCTCGGCCCGTCCGGGCTGCTGGAAGTAGCTGATGTAGAACTCCTCTCCCTCCCCGCCGATGCGGCCCATCGACTCGGTGGGCCGGTACCGGCTGCGCGGTGAGTAGGGCACGCTGAGCAGCGCCACCGCGGTGAAGACCTCTGGGTGCAGCAGCGCCGAGTTCGCCGCGATGGGTGAACCCCAGTCATGACCGATGATCGCCGCCGTATCTTCGCCCAGGGCGCGAACGACGCCGACGTTGTCCGCGACCAGTTCGAGCATCCGGTAGGCCTCGATCTCGGACGGTTTCGATGAGCGCCCGTAGCCGCGCACGTCGATGGCCACCGCCCGGTAGCCCGCCGCGGCGAGCGCCGGGAGCTGGCGCCGCCAGGAGAACCAGGACTCCGGGAAGCCGTGGACGAGCAGAACAAGTGGCCCAACCCCCTGCTCGACCAGGTGAATCCGGCCGCCGGCTACTTCCAGAACTCGATGCTGCCCCTCGTCGCTCATGGGCCGAGTCTAGGGATCGTTCGCACCGTCGCGGCTGGCGACGGCTGGATGGATGGTCGAACGGGGAGCTAGGTTGGGTCACATGGATTGGACTCTTGAGGTCGTCATCGTGCCCGTCAGTGACATCGCCCGCTCCATCGAGTTCTACCGGGACAGAGTCGGCTTCCATCTCGATCACGACACCACCAACGAGTACATGCATGTCGCCCAGCTCACCCCGCCCGGGTCGGGCTGCTCGATCGTCATCGGCGATCTCCCAGCCCAGCGCGCGATGGAACCGGGATCGTTGAAGGGCGTGCAGCTGGTGGTGGCCGATGCTTACCGGGCGCGGGAGGAGTTGCTCGCCCGCGGCGTCGAGGTGAGCGAAATAACCGTTTTCGACGAGCGCGACGGCGGCACCTTCTTTGGTTTCGACGACCCAGACGGAAATTCCTGGGCCGTTCAGCAGCTGAAGGCTCGCGCCCAGAAGCCACTGATTCCGAAGAGTGAGTGACGGCGGAGCGCGCTGGGTGCGCCGAACGCCCATACTGAATGTGCGTACGAACATATGACATGTACGATGCGGTGATGGATGCAACTGAGCGGAGCAGCCGGCTCGTCGATGCGCTGCGGCGCAACGGCCGGATCGACGTCTCCTGGGCCGCCCTAGAGTTCGGAACGGCTGAGATGACGATCCGGCGCGACCTGGACCTGCTTGTCGACCGCGGGGTTGCCCGCCGGGTACGTGGCGGCGCGGTGAGCCTGTTGATGCGCGGCGAGGAACTGCCCTTCGGCATGCGCGAGCTCGATGCGGTGGAGACGAAGCGTCGGATCGCCGCGGCCGTCGCCAACCTGATCGACGATGGTGAGGCGGTCGCCCTCGATAGTGGCACCACCGTCACCGAGGTGGCCCGGTCACTGGCTGACCGGCGGCTGGTCGCCATGCCGCTCTCGCTGCACGCAGCGATGGCGCTAGCCGGGTCGTCCTCGGCCCGATTGATGATGCCCGGAGGTGAGACGCGCCCCGGCGAGCTGTCGATGATCGGGCCGCTGGCCCTGGCCAGCATCGCCGCGCTGCGCTTCGACACGGCAGTGCTGGGGTGCTGCGGTGTGTCGCCCGAGGGTCAGGTAACTGCCCATGATCTCGGAGATATGGCAGTAAAACAAGCGCTCTTCGCCTCATCCCGACGCCGCATCCTGGCCCTCGACGGAAGCAAATTCAGTCAGGCTGCGCTGGCCGTGGTCTGCGCTGTTTCGGACTTCGACATCGTCGTGACCGACCAGACGGCTCCGGAGTCGGCGACCGCGCCGCTTGAGAAGGCCGGGGTGGTGGTGCACCGTGTCTGACGTCGCCGCCCTCACCGCCTACTCACCGCAGCGAATCGCGGCGGCTAGCCGAGCGACGTACGCCGCCTTCATCGGGGCCGGGTTCGCCTTCGCCAGCTGGGCTTCGCGCATTCCGCAAGTGCGAAGCCGTCTCGAGCTCTCGCCGGCTCATCTTGGGTTGGTGCTGCTGGCGATCGCGGCCGGATCGGTGGTTGCGCTCCCGATCTCCGGCCTGATCCTGCACCGGCTGAACACCCGGGTGACGGTCACGGTCATGGCATTCCTGCTCTCCGCCGCACTCTGCATCGTCGGCGTCGGGTATCTGGGCGGTGTGGTGCCGGTACTGGTCGGGCTCTTCCTCCTCGGTTTCGCCAATGGTGCCTGGGACGTGGCGATGAACGTCCAGGGCGCGGACGTCGAACGTCACCTGGGGAAGGCGATCATGCCGAGATACCACGCCGGATTCAGCTTGGGCACGGTCTTCGGCGCACTCATCGGCGCCGTGATGATCGCCCTCAGCGTGCCGGTCACCGCGCATCTCGTCGGCGCCGCCGTCGTCGTCGCGGTCGTCGTTCCGCTCATGGTGCGTCAGTTCCTGCCTGACCCGGTTCACCTGGATGTCGATGGCGAGTCGAATAGTTCAGCGCCGAGTACATTGGCCCGCTGGCGGGAGCCGCGCACGCTGCTTGTCGGTGTCTTCGTCCTCGCCTTTGCCTTCTCGGAGGGAACCGGCAACGACTGGATCAGCGTCGCGCTCATCGACGGGTATCACGCCGAGGCCGTCGTCGGCACCCTTGGTTTTGCTGTCTTCCTCACCGCGATGACGGTCGCCCGGTGGTCCGGGCCAGGGCTGCTCGACCGCTACGGCCGCGTTGTCGTGGTGCGCTGGCTCGCGCTGGTTGCGGTGGTCGGGCTCATCCTCTTCGTCTTCAGCCCGAACGTGCCGCTGGCCTTCGTTGGGGCACTGCTCTGGGGCACCGGAACGTCGCTGGGCTTCCCGGTCGGAATGAGCGCGGCGGCCGACGATCCGGCTGCGGCGGCGGGGCGAGTCAGCGTGGTCGCCTCGATCGGCTACTGCGCGTTCCTCGGCGGCCCCCCGCTCATCGGATTCCTCGGCTCCCGGGTCGGAGTGCTCCATGCCCTGACCGCCGTCGCGGTCTTGCTGGCGATCGCCATGATGCTGGCCAATGCACTTCGCCCCCTTTCGGTCACTGCGCCGGTGCCCACGACGGAGTCGCAAGTTGAGGTCGACCGGAGCGCGACCGGTCGGTGAGTGGTCGCCATCGTGGCGGACGGATATTCAGCTGACGATCTGGGTATCGTCGGGGCGTGAGAAGGCAACGCGCCGTACCTGGACTCGGACTCGGACTCGGCTTTCGGGCCTCGAGGCGGGCGTCGCTGCTTCGGTTGGGTGTCGTGGCCGCGATGCTCACGTCTTTCGTGGCTTCGTGCAGCTCGTCCAGCGGCACGCAGGCCTCGAGCACGGTGTCGTCGACCATCGCCCCCTCCGGCGCCCAATCATCTTCCGGTGGTGCCGCTTCAACCGGCAGCAGCACAGCGCCAGTGAGTTCGGCATCCTCGGCCACCTCGGCTCCGTTGGCCGGACCCGCCGGCGGCCCGGTTCCCAGGGGATTTCAGCCCTACTCAGCAACCTTCGTCTCCGCTCTCGCCGGATGGGTGCTGGGGAGTGCCCCCTGCTCTTCGCCACCCTGCACCTCGATCGTCCGTACCCGTGACGGTGGTGCGACCTGGCGCGGAATTCCGGCGCCGAAGGCGGGTATCGGAACGGGGTACGACAACCAGTCTTCGGCCGTGGTCGACTCACTGCGTTTCGCTGACGCCACCGACGGGTGGGCCTCCGGTGGTGCGCTCTTCGCCACCCACGACGGTGGGGCGACTTGGCATAGCGTTCGGGTCGGCAGCGCCGGCTCGGTGGTGATCGGACTGGAGACGACAGGCGGTTCGGTCTACGCCAGCGTGGACCGCTGCGCACCGAGTGCCGACTCGTGCACGCCGAATACCGTCACCATCTACTCGGCGAAGGTCGGGTCCGACTCCTGGTCTCCCGTCTCGGCGGCGGTCCCGGCCCAGGCCATCGGTCACCTGGTGGTTCACGGCTCGACCTGGTACCTGCCCTCAACCACCGGCATCTATACCGGATCGGCAACAAAACAAGGCAGAACATTGCCCAACCCGTGCCCCAATGATGAAGGATTCGGGGCGACGGCGACGATTGCGGTGGCCGACGCATCGCATCTTGACGCCATGTGTGTGAGCGACGGTGCCGCCGGTTCGGCGCGGTATCAGCTGTACGGGACGGTGGATGGCGGTCTGCATTGGTCCAAGGCCGGTCCATCCCGGATCGAGGCGAGTGGGCTCTCCGGAATCGCTGACAACGCCCGGCGGGTACTGCTGGTGGCGACGGCCAGCGGCGCGAGTCAGATCCTGCGCACCACCAACGACGGGGTGACTCTCACACCGGCCCGAATTGCCGCACCGAGCGGTGGCCTCGAGTGGGCCGACCTCGGTTTCACCACGCCGTCGCACGGGATCGTCGTGCTGCTGAAGACCGCGTTCTACCTGAGTCGTGATGCCGGGGCGACCTGGTCCGCCGTCAAGTTCACCTAGCTCCTCTTCACATAGCTCCTCCTCACTTAGCTCATCTTCACCTAGCTCGCGGCGTCCCAGTTTTCGCCGACCGCCAATCGGGGGAGTTTCCACCGAGCTTTTAGGCGGATTGTCCATGGGCCAGTATATCGAACTGGTGTACTATTATTGCATGGATGACGATGCGCGCGAACCCCTGGGCGGCTGCGAGTCGGCCGATGGGTCAGCTGCTGCGTCCGACAATGAGGCTGACTTCACTCAGTATGGGATCGAGCTGGGTGAGCCGTTCTGCGCCGAGAGCGTTGCCGGTCTGCTGGACGGCGAATCGGGTTCTGAGTCAGCGTCTCATCTCGCTCTGACAGTTTTGGACGTTCTGGCTGCCCCGGAGACGTTCGCGAAGCACTTCGCCATTTCCGATCCGGATCCGGCGGATCTGTCATTGCTCAGCGCGCTGGATCCGCGGGCTTTGACCGCGGCTGGTCGGGTTGACTTGCTAGCTGCTCTGCGTCGTCAGTCGGCGTCGGTGAAAGCTGCCATCACTGAGGGGGTTGCGGTGGTGGTGGAGCGGGTCACCGAAGATGGGTTGTCATTGGAGTTGGGGTATGAGTGCGCCAACGCCGAGATTTCAACGGCGTTGATGATCTCCCCGAGGGTGGCGGCATTCGAGCTGTCCCACGCCACCCAATTGGTCACGAAACTCCCGGCGACGATGAACCTGCTGAGACGGGGCGTCATCACTGATGCTCATGCCGCGGTGCTGGCGCGGGAGACGGTCGGCATCGATGACCGGGCGGTGCTGGCGGCGGTGGAGAATTCGGTACTCACCCGGGCTCCGGGGCAGACGGCGCAGTTGTTCAGCCGCTCGGTGAAACGTGCGGTGCTCAAGCACAACCACGTCACCGTCGAGCAGCAGCAGCGAGACGTGATGGCGAAGCGAACGGTGGAGCACACACCCCGCCCCGATGGCATGGCCGAGATCTGGGCGCTGCTGCCCGCCGAGGATGCTGCGGCGGTGATTGCGGCGGTGAACGCCCTGGCCTGGCATACCAGTTCTGACGATCCACGGACGGCCGATCAGCGCCGAGCTGACTCGTTTACCCACGTGTTCATCGACGCTCTGAACACTCCCGGGTACGTCCCGACCCAGCACGGGCGCCGACCGTCGATTCAAGTGACCGTTGCGATGACGACGTTGATGGGAGTGAATGATCTGCCTGGTCAGTTGGAAGGGCATGGGCCGATCCCGGCGTCGGTCGCGCGCCGCATCGCCGCCGACCCGACTGGAACCTGGCGACGGCTGATCACCGACCCGGCGACCGGCGAGTTGATGGAGTACGGGAGAACTCGCTACACCCCGCCGCAGGATCTCACCGACTTCGTCATCACCCGCGATCAAATTTGCTCGTTCCCGACCTGCAACGTACCGGCCATCCGCACCAACCTCGACCACGAAGTCCCGTTCCCACAGGGCCCGACCAACAAGGTCAACCTTCGCTGCAAATGCCGCCGGCACCACCGCCTCAAACACCAAACGAGGTGGAGAGTGAAGACAACCGAAGGCGACGCCGGCACCACCTCCGAATGGACCTCGCCGAACGGGCACACGTACTCCAACCAGGCACCGCCACTCCATGACCCCGACGCCGACACCTGGGGAGCTCTCGACCCCGAAAGTACCTACCGAGAAGGTGCGGGCCGAGAATGGGCCGATCCCGGAGGTGCCGGCCGGCAAGGTGTCGACCGAGAAGGTGTCGACCGAGAAGGTGTGGGCCGAGAAGGTGTGGGCCGACAACGGGCCGACCCCGAACGGGCCGACCCCGAAGGGGCCGACCCCGACGATGACCCGGCGCCCTTCTAGTCGCGCGCCGTCGCGGCACTCAGCTCGACCGTCGCACCAGTTCGGCTCACGCAACCAGTTTCGGCTGACGCAACCAGTTTCGGCTGACGCAACCAGTTTCGGCTGACGCAACCAGTTCGGCGGCGCGATCAGGAACCAGTCAGGGACCGAGATCCGGGGTGGTCGGCGGGGAGAACCACCTGCGTGCATCGGCTCGCCGCCAGCAGGGTGCCGTCGGCGTCGTGCAGCTCGCCGGCGCAGAAGACCACCCGGGGCGTTGAACGCACGACCGTCCCCGTCGCCCGCAACGCACCCACCCGAGTGCTGCGCAGAAACTCGACGCGAAGGTCGGCGGTGAGAAAGATCTGCGACTGATCGAGAACCGTCCAGCAGGCACTGCCCATCGCCGCATCAAGCACAGCCGTGACCAGCCCGCCCTGCACGACATACCCGCTCTCGGCGGCGAAGCCATACTCCTCGGTGGCCGTCCAGCTGACAACGGCTCGGCCAACCTCCCAGCTCTCCAGCTCGTACCCGAGCGTGCGCCAGAGACCGCGAACGGTATTGCGCCGCGCCCGCTCCTCACCTAGGTTGCGAAGGGTTCGTCCACTCATGCTTGAAGAGCCTGTCACAGCCTGTTTCGGAGGTGCGTATCACCATCAGTGCTGCCGATTCGATCGCCGATGCCCGCATGCTGACCCAACCGTGTGGTGCGTCGCTCGGGCTGCTTGAAGACGCCGCGCTCGAGCGTTTCGGCGAGTCGAGTCTCCTCGTCTTCGAGGGAGCCGTCCGCACCAACGCCGACCTAGCCGCCCAGGCCCGACGGCTGGCCACCGGTCTGGCCGACATCGGGGTCCGGCTCGGCGATCGGGTCGCCGTCTGCATGGCCAACTGTCCCGAAGTTCTCGTCGCCTACCGGGCGATCTGGCGAATGGGCGCCGCCGTAACGCCCCTGCTCTTCCTGCTCAGCGAAGACGAGTTACGGCATGCGATCCGCGACTCCGCTGCCACCTTGGTCATAACCACCCCGAAGTTCCTGCCGAAGGTGCAGGCAGCGACAACCGGGCTAACAGTCCGTTGCGTGACGACCGGGAGGGCTCCCGAGGGTGCCGCCGGTTCCGGTGTCATCACCTTCGACGAACTCTCCTCCGGCGCTGAGGCGGCGCTGATCCGAGTCGGCTCGCAGGAAATGGCCGCCCTGCTGTACACCGGGGGAACGACCGGACGGGCGAAGGGCGTCGTGCTCAGCCACGATGCGCTCTCGGCCGCGGCCTGGTCGGCGACACTGGCTGGGGTCGAGGAGCATTACGCGGTGACACTGCTGCCGCTGCCGCTGGCCCACGTCTACGGATTGATGGTGTCGTCGATGGGGCTGCACGCGGTGCAGCCCTCACGGGCAGTGTTGATGCGCTGGTTCGAGCCGGCGGCCTGGCTCCAACTCGCACAGGACGAGCAGGTCGAGGTGGGTGTCGTGGTGCCCACGATGCTGCGGCTGCTCGCCACCCAACCGCTGGAGTCCTACAACCTCAGCCGGCTGCGTCGGCTGGTCAGCGGGAGCGCGCCGCTGCCGGCCGAGATCCGGGAGGAGTGGGCGCGGCGAGCGCCGCACGTTGAGGTCGTCGAGGGGTACGGCTGCTCGGAGACGGCGGCACTGGCCACCTCGACACCGCCGCACGCCGGCCGTCCGGGCAGCGTCGGCACCGCCGCGCCCGGGGTCGGGCTGCGCATCGAGGATTCCTCCGGCGCGACCGTCGGCCCCAATGTCGACGGTGAGGTCTGCGTGCAGACACTCTCCATCATGAGCGGGTACTGGCACGATGCCGAGAGCACGGCCGAGGCGCTTCACGACGGATGGCTACACACCGGCGACATAGGGCATCTCGACGATGACGGCTACCTGTTCATCGTGGACCGGTTGAAGGACCTGATCATCCGGGGCGGCTTCAACGTCTATCCGCGCGACGTCGAGGAGGTGCTCATGCGCCACCCGGAGGTCGCGGTCTGCGGGGTGGTCGGCCGACCGGACGTCGAGCACGGTGAGGAGGTGGTCGCCTTCGTGCAGCTCAAACCAGATGCCAGGGTTACCGCGGCCGAGCTAATCGGCTTCGCCAAAGAACACCTGTCGGCGGTGAAGTATCCCCGCGAGATCCATCTCATCGACCAGCTCCCGCTGACCAGCATCGGGAAACTGGACCGCAAGGCGCTGCGCCAGCGGCTCGAGCTAAGCGAACAGTCCTAGCAACGCAACCGAGCCCACGCAACCGAGCCCACGCAACCAAGCCAGGACGGGCGACGGACGGAAGCGGCCGTGACCGGCCGCCATCTTTGCGAGAATGGCCGTATGCCTCATCTGACGTGGGAATTCTGGCGGGCCCGTCCGCCGTCATTGCCGCCGAACGCCGAACTTCAGCCGCCCACGGCGACGTCGGGGCCGGAGAACCGTCCATCGAAGGTGATGGTCGGCGGCCTGGTGCTGCTGGTGATCTTCGACGTCTCCGTGCTCCTGCAGAGCTCGCCCCAGCGGCTATTGGGGATAGCTATCGTGAGCCTGGCTGCGCTTCGTCAAGTGATGGCCAGCCGGCGGCGGTACGCCGCCGTCGGGCCGGACTGGGTCTACCTGCGCGAAGGCGCATTGGCCCGTGGCCGCTGGACCCGCATCTCACAGCTGAAGAAGGTCACGGTATTCACCGGCCGGAAGAAGTCGACGATCTTCCTGAAGCCGGCCAAGCACGCACGCATGCTGCGGCTAGAGGTCCGCTCCACCGGTCCAACCGAAGCCCTTCGCGCCGAGTTGGCCCGACAGCTCGTCGCGGCCCAGACTCCGGGCAGCAACTTCACGATTCAGTCGCTCACCAAGTGGCTGGCCGCGTCGGTCTAATGGGCCGACCGCCCATCCCACGTGCACGGCAGAGACGACGGCGTCGTCGCTACTCAGCCTGCTGGCAGACGGCTTCGATGTTGTTGCCGTCGGGGTCACGGACGAAGGCAGCGTAGTAGTCCGGGTGGTACTGCGGCCAGATCTTGGGTGCGTACAACGTCTCGCCACCGAGAGCGACGGCCGCGGCATAGAACGCGTCGACGTTGCTACGCCTCGCCGCGGTGAAGGCGATGTGTGACTCACGAAAGCCTTCGCCGTAGCGATGAGTCCCGATCCAGAAGCTCGGTTTGCCTTCGCCGTAGCCGAGCACCTCGTTGTTGTCGACGAGTAGGTGCATCCCCACCGTCGGTAGCACGCTGCTGTAAAACGCCGCGCTGGCTTCGAGGTCCGAGCATTGCAGTGAGATGTGATCAAGCATCCCTGTATTCGATCAGATTCGAGGCAACATTGCCGCAAAGTCGCGCCGACACGAGCTGTTCCGTCCTGGATCGGTCTGGGATCCATCGCGGCGAATGCCGGCTCAGACCCGCAGCGTGAGACCCACAGCGTGAGACCTTTACAGCGTCTCGGGATTCTCGCCTGAACCGGGCTGGCGAAGCAGGTACTGCTCGAACTCGTCGCCGATCTCGTCCGCCGTAGGTAGCCGCGAGCCGTCGGCCAGCAGGCTGTTGGCCCGTCCCGCCGTGATCTCGTCGTACTGCTTCTCCAACGCCCGCACCACGCCGGCGATCTCCTCGGACGCGCTCACCTGGGCATCGATGTTGCTCAGCACCGCCGCCGACGCTTCGGTCAGGGCCTCGGTCGGAATCATCAACTCGCCGGAGGTCGCGATGCAGTCAAGCAGCGTTATCGCCGCCTGCGGGTAATCGACATTGGCCAGATAGTGCGGCACGTTCACCGCGAAACCCATCGAATTGAAGCCCGCCTGGGCCATCCGGAACTCCAGCAGATGTCCGGCGCTAGCCGGAACCTGGACGGTGCCGAGCCAGTTGGTGTATCCGGCGATCAACTCGATCGGGCTGCCGTGCGCGATCACCGCCGTCGGCCGGGTGTGCGGCACGTTCATCGGAATCGCGTTCAACCCGACCAGCAGCCGCACGTCGAACGTCTCGATGATCAGCTCGACGGCGGCGACGAAGCGCTCCCACTGGAAGTCCGGCTCCGGCCCGTCGAGCAGCAGAAACGGGACGCCGGCGCTGTCCCAAACCGCGTGGATGGCCAACTGCGGGGCGGCGAAACTCTCCCAGTGGTCCGTCGCGAAGATCATCTCCGGACGACGGCCGCGATAGTCGAAGAGCTGGTCGACATCGAACGTCACGATCAGCTCGGAGCGCATCGTCTCCAGCAGGTGGGCGCGAGCCAGCCGGGCGGCGCCGCCGGCATCGACGAACCCCTCCATCGCCTGGACGAGCACCGGCTGACCGAGGTCGGGGACCGACTCGGCGAACTCAAACAATCCGCGGGGGTCTTGCACTGGTGCTCCTTCCAAATAGCTGACGGCCGATCCACAGCTGACGACCGGTAGCCGGCGAGCTGACGGCTAGCAGCACCGACCGATTTGCCGCCGAGGGGTACCGCCGACGGCAGGCGTCGCGCTGGTTCAAGCCTATTCTTTACAGCCAGCCTATTCGTTATTGCTGGGTGGGCGTCGGTCAGGGAGCGCGGTGGCTCGCCAGCACGGCCTCGAGCTCGGCCAATTCGACGCGAAGCTGTTCGGCCCGAGCCTGCGCCTCTTCGCGAGCCGTGTCGTTGACCGCGCCGACGGCTTCGGTGATACCGGCGTCGTCGAGCAGCTCGGCGATGGCCGCGATCGTGCCAGGCGTGACGGCCAGATTCTTGCTCACCACCCGTGCTCCGCGCTGCGCGGTGACGCTCCAGGTGGCCCCAGTCGAGGTGATCGTCACCACGACCTTCGGGGTGCTGTTGGACTTCTTCGCCGCACCGGCGCGGGCATTGGCGGGCGGTGCGGTGGCCCTCGACGGTGCTGTGGCCCTCGACGGTGCTGTGGCTTGCGACGGTGCTGTGGCTTGCGATGGCGCCGTGCTGCTTGATGGCGCGGGTTTCGACGGCTCGGCTGGGACAGGTGCCGCTGGGGTCTCAGCCGCTGATCGGGTTTCGTGTGCTGGTCGGGATTGGGGTGCTGGTCGGGTTTCGGGTGCTGGTCGGCCCGCGGCCCGGGGTGCTGTGGACGTGGCGGCAAGCGAGGAGGCCGCATTCGTGCTCGCGGCCTTCTGGCCGGCTCGCGGAGCGCGCGGCGCTGGCCGCTTCGCCGCCCGCGATGCCGGTTTCTGCCCCGGCAGGGTCAACTCGGCCGGGGCGAAGGCGAGCTCGTCGGTGACCCCATCGACCTTGACCCGGACGGTGATGAAGTCGTCCCCATCAGCCTCGACGCTGCCGATCCGGACCACGGTTGCGACTGTATCCGGCGGGAACTGAGGTCCGGAGAGGACGACCCGGGGTCGGCCGCCGCCGTCGCTCTTGCTGCGGAGTTCGGCCAGTTGCTCGTCGCTGAGCCCGGCCTTACGTCGTGGTGCCACGTATCTCAGCTCCGTCCCTAGCCGAGGAAGACGGATCCGAGGCCGGTGAGCTCGAGCAGCCGGTGCACCCGGCTCGACGGGTTCACGATGGTGACCTGCTGGTCGCGCTCGATCGCCGCGGTGCGCAGCTCGACCAGCCCGCCGACCCCGCTGGAGTCGATGAACGTCACGCCGGCCATGTCCAGCACCAGCTCGGTGCAGGCCGGATCGGTCAACGCCCTTTGCCCTTCGGTGACCAGCCCGTCGCGCGCTGCCAGATCCAGCTCGCCGGCCACCTGCAGTGTGAAACGCCCGGCTTCATTTGTCGTGGACACCGTGAAATCCATGCCTCAACCCCCGCAATTCGCTGCCGCAGAATGCTCGTCCGGTATTGCCGGACGAGGCTACACAAGCAAGGCAGCCACCGGGGTTGGGGTGCAACCCGTCGTCTGCCGATTTGCATGCTAGTCGACGTACCCGGTACGAGCAGAGACGATGGTCGGGTGACGATCCACAGCGCTCATCCGTTCCAGCCCGACGAGAGTGCCCGCAACCCGGTCCGGCAGTTTCGCGGGCGGCTAGCCTCACCGGTCTCGATCTGGACCTCGAATGGCCGCGGGCAGCCGGCCGGCCTCACCGTCTCCTCCATGCTGGTCGCAGACGGCGACCCGGGCATCGTCGTGGGCATCGTCGATCCGCTCGCCGATCTGTGGGACGCCCTGCAGGTGTCACAGGTCGCGGTGGTGAATCTGCTGGGCTGGGCGCAGCGCGGACTGGCCGACGTCTTCGGCTACGTCGCTCCGGCGCCGGGCGGCCCATTCCGCCAGGGCGACTGGGTCGAGACGCCCTGGGGTCCAGCGCTGTCGGCCACCACCTGGGCCGGTTGTCGGCTGGCTCCGGAACCGCCGGCCAAGGTCGGTTGGGGGTTGGCCGTCCACCTGCGGATCGAGCGCGTGGAGCTCGCCGAACCGGAGGTCGACGCCCCCCTGGTGCACCGCCGCGGCCGCTACGGCACCTTCTGATCCACACTCGGGCTCACTGGATAGACGGACCTGTGCCGACGCCGGCATGAACGTTCGTTGAGAGTTGCCCGTGAAGGCACAGCCGTCACCACTACCTTTCATCAGGTGAGCCGTCCGCAGATCATTGATCGCCCCGTCCTCGGGCGGCCGGCGGCTGCGACGGCGAGGCCACTGTTGTGGTGGCGGCTCGGCTGCCTCGCACTGATGCTGGGCTCGGTGGCCGCCTTCGTCGTCGTCGCCGCGATCGCGCTGCATACCGTCCTCGGTCAGCAGCTGGACACGGCCTCCTTCCAAGCGGCCGCGCACGGCCAGACGCTGCTCTGGCGCTTCGGTCACCGGGTGCTGGACACCATGTCGATAGTGCTGACCGCGCTGCTGGTCGCGGTGGCGATCGCCGCCCTGCGCCGCCGCTGGCTGCTGGCCGCGCAGGCCGCGCTGGTGATGGGCGGGGCCAGCCTCACCACGGAACTGCTCAAACTCGTCGTCCTACAGCGCCCGAACCTCCTCGGCGCCTACACGGAGCTGGCCAACTCGCTGCCCAGTGGGCATACCACCCTTGCCGCGTCGGCCGCCGTCACCGCGATGCTCTTCGCTCCGCGCCCGGCCCGTCCGCTGGTCGCCCTGCTCGGGGCGGCGTACACGGCAGCCGTCGGCGTCTCCACGCTCACCGGACGCTGGCACCGCCCGAGCGACGTCGTCTGTGCCCTCCTCGTCGTCGCGTTCTGGGGCGGGCTGGCCGCGTTGGTGGCCAGCTACGAGACGGGAGCGCGGGCGAAGCGTGAGGTAGGCGGTGCCGGTCGGGTACCAAGGCGTAGTCGGGGCCTGCCGGCCGTGCTCGTCACCTGCTTCGGTGTAGCCGTGGCAACGGGCGCCGGCGCGGTCTTCGCGCTGCTGCGCACCGCTTCGGTAATGCCGGCCGGCGGGGTGCCGACCGATCTTGACCGCAGTAGTGAGCTGCTCGCCTACGCCGGAGGTGCGCTCGGCATCGTCTCGGTCACCGCGCTCGTCTTCGCGCTGCTGCTCGTACTGCGGGAGCGGCCGGGTTCGGCTGCGCCCGAGTTGTGGGAAACGAGCGCGTAACACCGCATTCGCACGGCAGGTGTAAGAATGACTGCGCGCGGAACCCAACCCCAGTACTCTGGGTACCCGCTAAACAAGAATTCTGGGCGCACATCTGCGACGATGTGCGTATGCACGGCGAATCCGCGCTGCAGATGATCGACGGTCGGCCGACCACGCAGCGAGGTGTGCCAGATGGGGACTCACGTGCCGCACTCCGGTGAAGTGGACCAGATGAGTCGCGCTGTCCACGAAACCGAGAACTTCGCGCAGTTGGACCTGCAGGCCCCTATGGAACCAGCCAACGCAGTCGACGCGGTCAGCCCAGCCAGCCCAGCCAGCCCGGCAAACCCGGCGCTGCCCGCGGCGGACGGGACGTCGCAGCGCCGCCCCATCGACCACCTCGGCCTCGACTCACCCCTCAGCGGCTCCTCCCTCGGCGGCTCCTCCCTCGGCGGCTCGGATGAAACCGGGCTGATCGAGGGTTCGAGCACGCCGGCCGACGTCCACGACGCCCTGCTCGCGGCGCGGCACAAGCTGTCCGCGGCCGAGGCCCGTCTCAGCGAGGCCCACGACGAGGCCCAGTCCATCATCGCCGACGGGCTCGAGCAGGCGAGCATGATCGCCCGTAGCGCTGAGCTGGCCGCCGAGAGCCTCATGCCGCAGGCGGAGGAGGAGGCCGCCGAGATCGTCGCCCGAGCCCAGGGCGACGCGCAGATCATCCGCGACCAGGCCGATGCCCTGCTCGCCGAAGCGAAGACGCTCCGCGCCGATGCCCACCTCGGACTCGCTGAGGAGCTGGCCGCCGAACGCGCCGAGCACGACGCCATCCTGCAGTCGGAGCGCGAGGCGCTGGCCGCTGAACTGCGCACCAGCGCGGAGCAGGCCGAGCAGGACTTCGTCGACCGGCACGCCGAGACCCACGCCCGCGTCGAGCAGCTGCTCGCCTCGGCCAAGCGTGAGCATGCGGACGCGACGGTGGATGCCGACATGATGCGCGCCGACGCCCGCAAGGAGGCTCGGATGCTGCTTGAGTCCGCCCGCGCCGACGCGGCGGCGGAGATGTCGGCCGCCGCCGAGCAGACGGCCTGGGCGCAGCAGGTGGTGGCCGGACTGATCGCCGCCGCCGAACTCGACGCACAGCGCATCCGCAAGTCGGCTCATCTGGACTCAGCGGCTGTCGCCCGTCAGGCTCGCACCCGGCTCAGCGCGCTGCTGGAGGCCTCCGGCGAGGCCCGCCGCAGCCGTCAGGCCGCCGCCGAAAGCGATGCCGCGGCCCTCACCGACGCGGCCGAGCAGGCCCTGCTGCGAGCGAAGTCGGACGCTATCCAGATCCGTGAGCAGGCTCGGGCAGAGGCCGACGAGGCGATCGCCGAGGCCGAGGACGTCGCCTCCGCGCGCATCGCGCGGGCCGATCGTCGCCTGGAGGAGGCTGAGTCGGGCGCCCGCGCAGTGCGGGAGCGGGTCGCGGAAGAGACGTCCCGTTCGCAGCGCGAACTGCACGAGTTCCGGCGCAACACCAAGGCCGAGGCGATCGGAATCATCGCCGATGCCCGGTCGGAGGCCGACGAGCTGCGGACGCTGGCCCGTCAGCTGCTGGTAGACGCCCGCGCCGAGGTAGTGACGCTGGCGCAGCGACGTGACACCATCGCGAGTGAGTTGGGTAATCTCTCCGGAATCATCGAGGCCCTCGCGGTGCCAGATGTGCTTCCGCAACCCGATCCACAGCCCGATCCGCACTCTGATCAGGCAGCTTCACAGCTAACAGCAGCGGCAACACCTGAGCCGACTCACGGGCCGCCTCATGGCTCACCCGATGCTGCCGACGAGGAGATCCGTACACCGGTCTCCGACTCGTAACACCGATCAACCCGAATTCCGCCGATGCCCGCACCAACCGAAATGATGAGAGTCGAATGAGCGATACCACCACAACTTTCCGAACTGTCATGCGAGGCTACGAGCCCAGCGAAGTTGATCGGCGAATCGCCGAGCTCTCGACTGCGGCCGCATCAGCGCATCAGTACGCCAACGACGCCGCGAAGCAGGTCGAGGAGCTGACGGCGGCGGTTGAGCAGGAGAGGAAGAAGGCCGCCGCGGCCGTCAGCGCCGCCAAGGCCGCTCCGGCGGCTCCGGTGGTGGCGAACTTCGATCACTTGGGTGATCGGGTTGGCCAGATCCTCAGCCTGGCCGAGCAGGAGGCGGCGGAGATTCGCGCGTCGGCCACTGCCGACGCCGACCAGAAGCTGGCCGAACTCGAGGACGCCAACGCCAAGCTTCGCTCCGAAGCCGAGCGGTACGCCGGGGAGATCCGGGCCCAGACCGAGCGCGAGGCGGCCCGGGTAATGGAGAACGCCAAGCGCAACGCCGACCAGATCCTCGACGAGGCCGACCGCCAGGCGACGGCGCGGCGCGCCGAGGCCGAGGCGGTCTACGAGCGTCAGCGGGCGCACGCGGCCAAGGCCGCGGCCGACTTCGAGCAGACGCTCGCCGAACGGCGGGACAAGGCCGAGCAGGTCTTCCAGGAGCGCACCGCGCTGGCCGAGAGTCAGCTCGCGCAGGCCCAGGAACACGTCGCTCAGCTGCGCGCGGAGACCGAGCAGGCCTCGTCCGAAGCCGCTCGCAAGGCCGCCGCGCTGACGGCGGAGTCGCAGCAGAAGGCGGAGCAGATCGTCTCCGAGGCCCGCACTCGCGCCGACCGGATCCGTTCCGAGTCCGAGCGGGAGCTCTCAGCCGCCACCCAGCGTCGCGACAGCATCAATGCACAGCTGGCGAACGTGCGCGGGATGCTCGCCACGCTCGGCGGTGCATCGATCACCGTCGACGACGCCCCGGCCAAGGTCGCCGCGCCGGTCGCCGAGGCACCGGAATCGGTCACCGATGAGGTCACGGATGAGGCAACGGAGGTCGCGACCGAGGAGTCAGCTGAATCCACGGTGTCGGATCAGGTCGAGAAGCCGGATGAGGTCGAGGAGCCGGCCGAGGCTGACGCCGAGACGGCTAAGGCATCTCGCTAGCAACTGCTGATCGACTAAAGGCTCTCGGTCGTCGGGTCCGCTACGGTGGGCCGGTGACCGAGAGCCTTTCTTCTGCGCCCGGCGAGAGCTTCACCGGTGTGACCTTCAGCCGCGATGACTGGTACGCCGAAGAGATCGTCGGCCGCAGCTACACCGATTGCCAGTTCCATCAGATTGAGCTCACCGAGGCTGTGCTGCAGAACTGCACGTTCACGAACTGCATCTTCGGCAACGTCAGCTTCAACGCCTCCCGGCACGTCGACTCCGCCTTTCTCGGTTGCACCTTCCGGCGCTGCAACTTCTTCGACGTGGAGTTCAGCGGGTGCAAGCTGCTCGGCAGCACCTTCGAGCAGTCCGCCTCGCTGCGGCCGATGCGCGTCATCGGGGGCGACTGGTCTTTCGTGGTGCTGGCCGGTGCCGACCTGCGCGGATGCAGTTTTCAGAGCGTCCGGATGCGCGAGGCCGATCTCACCGCGGCCAACTGTGTCGACACCGTCTTCGCCGACGTAGATCTCTCCGGCGCGATGCTGCACGGAGCGAGGTTCACCCGGGCCGACCTGCGGGGGAGTGACCTGAGTTCACTGGATCCGCAGGGAACGGACGTGCGGGACGCGCAGATCCTTCCCGAGCAGGCCGTCGCCATCGCCGAGGCGCTGGGGCTGCGGGTGCTGGCCCGCTAGCACGCTGGCTCGATCGCCCGCAAAATTCTCAGCTTCGTCACGGGTTGGCGTCTATACGCTCTGGCGATGCCTCAGCACTCGGAGCGCGACAGCGCTGTGGGCTCGCGGCTCGCGGGTTGGCTCGGCGTCGGATTGGTCGTTGGATCGCGGGCGATCGCTGCGCTCATCTCGTTGGTCATCGTGCTCGGTAGCGGATATGCCTGGGCGACCTATCGCAGCTTCACGGCCAACGTCACCCACGTCGACGCGATCGACCCGTCGGCCCCCGACGCACGGGCGCCGGACCTCGACGGCAAGGCCGAGAACATCCTGCTCGTGGGTGACGACCATCGACCGGCGAACGCGTCGGCCGCGCTGCTGGCCGAACTGAGCACGCAACTGGATGGTGGCGGGACCAACACCGACACGATGATGGTCATGCACGTGCCGGCCGACGGGTCGAAGGCCACGCTGATCTCGTTCCCGCGCGACTCGTGGGTGAAGGTGCCCGGTCATGGCCTGAACAAGCTCAACGCTGCGTTCTCCCTCGGGTCACGCAACGGCGGTGGCGATCGGGGTGGCTCCCGGCTGCTCATCGCGACCATTCATGATCTGACCGGCCTGCACATCGATCACTTCGTGCGAGTCTCGCTGGTCGGCTTCTATCAGATCGCGAAGGTGCTCGGCCCGATCCCGGTCTGCCTGAAGCACGCGTCGGTCGACCCCTACTCCGGCACCGACCTGCCAGCCGGCCCCTCCGACCTCACCCCCAAGCAGGCCCTCTCCTTCGTGCGACAGCGCCACGATCTCCTCGGCGGCGACCTGGGTCGCGAGATCCGGCAGCAGTACTTCCTATCCCAAGCCTTCAGTCAGATCGCATCAGCCAAGACACTGCTGAACCCCCTGAAATTGCGGGATCTTCTCTCGGCGGTCAGCTCGAACATCGAGACCGACTTCGCCGGTGACGGGTTGCTGAAGTTCGCCCAGCAGATGGAGAACCTGCAGTCGGGGAACTTGAAATCGGCCACCATTCCGACCACCGGCACACCAACCATCTATGTCGATGGCGCCCCGGTGTCGATCGTCGCCGTCGATCGTGCGGCGATTCCGTCCTTCATCGCCGCTGTCGTCGGGCCGTCCGCCCCGGCGCCCAAGTCGGCCACGCCCGCGGTCAAGCCGTCCGCGACTCCCGCCCCCGGTGCTGCGCATGACCCCGCCGCTACCCATCGCCCCACTCCGACAGTGACTCCTCCCCGCTCGTACTCGTCGACGGACTGCATAAACTGACCGTCTTGTGACGACGAATTCAGATCACCCACTCGACAACCCGGTCCGTTCGGCGCTGCGTGGTCCGCAGGCGGAGCTGGCCGAGAGCTACCGGTCGGCTCGCCGCTACCCCGACGATGTGTCGCCTTTTGCGGCCCGTCCGGTCGACGGTGACGAGTGGCAGGATCTCGCCACCCTGGTCGGAGCCGGTGGCTTCGTCGTGATGGCCGGGCTCGAGGCGGCGCCGCCGGCTGACTGGGAGCTGACGATGGAGATCCCCGGAGTGCAGCTCGTCGGCGACTCGGTGGCGGGATCAGCTGACGCCTTCGACTCAGACGGCGCGGTTCGGCTCACCCGGGCCGACGTACCGGAGATGCTCGACCTCGTCGAGCGGACCCGACCGGGCCCCTTCCTGCCGCGCACCATCGAGCTCGGAACCTACCTCGGCGTGCGTCGTGGCGGGGCACTCGTGGCGATGGCCGGTGAGCGGTTCCGTCCCGCCGGTTGGACTGAGATCAGCGCCGTCTGCACCGACCCCGACTTCCGCGGCCAGGGCCTCGGGACGCGCCTGGTGCTCGCGGTCGCCCTCGGCATTCGCGCTCGCGGCGAGACGCCGCTGATGCATGCGGCCGGCTCCAACGAGAATGCGATCCGCCTCTATACCTCGCTCGGCTTCACCCAGCGTCGGGAGATCAGCTTCCGCGGCTTGGTCGCACCGGCCGCGCCGACCAGCTAGCGGCGGCCGGACCAGCATCGGGTTGCTCCGGCGGCCTAGAGGTCAGCGCTGCCCCGCCAACCCTGCGCATCCACCCCACCGGGCACCGGGTCGTCGCCGCGTCCGGGCTCGTACGGCTGGCGGGTGTAGACGAAGCTGCCGATATCGAGGTGGCTCACCGTGCCGTCCGAGCCGCGGACCGCCTGCAGCGTCTCGCCCAGGTAGTACCCGTCGAGGCCGAGCCAGGTTCCGTTCGGCTGGGCGCGGAAGCGGGAAGTGCGACCGAGCTGGTTCAGGGCCACCAGCTCCAGGTCGCCCCCCTCCCGCAGCCGCAGCGCCATCGCCGTCGCCCCCCAGTACCAAGGCCCGGTCAGCTCCAGCAGGACCGGGTCGAACCCCTCCGCGGGACGCCACGGTGGCGGGATCGTCGGCTCGTGCTTGGCGACCAGGGCGATCATGTCGGCCGCGATCGCTGCGACCAGCGGCCCGGAGGTGGCATTGGCCAGGCAGATTCCGGCGAGGGCATCGGCCGGGCTCGTCCAGAGCGTCGCGACGAAGCCGGGCATTGAGCCGGTGTGCCCGGCCAGACTCCGTCCCTCGATCCGGGCCAGCTGAAGCCCCAGCCCGAAACCTGACTCCCAGCTCGGTCCGGCCGGGGTCGAGGACGGCGGCGAGGCGGGCGTGCGCATCTCCTCGAGGGTCGCCAGCGGCAGCACATCCGGGTGGCCGTCGAGCAGGAAGGCGGCATAGGTCGCCAGGTCGTCGATGGTTGACCAGAGCTGACCGGCCGGCGCCATCAGCTCGGCATCCGGAGTCGGCTCGGGCATCAGCAGATCAGCCCACGGATGGACGGCCCAGCCGAGTGCATGCGGTGGTTGTGGCATCGGCGTGGTGCGGCCCATGCCGAGTGGATCGAGGATCTCCGACCGGGCGACCTCCAGCCAGTTGGCGCCGCGCAGCACCCCGACCAGGGCACCCAGCAGTCCGAACCCGGTGTTGGAGTAGTGGAAGTGGCGCCCGGCGGTCAGCTTGGCGGGTGTCTCGCCGTAGATGTCGGCCAGCTGCGGACGGGACGAGCCGTGCGCGCGCTCCCACCAAGGCGGCGGCGTCTCGGAGGCGATGCCGGAGGTGTGCGCGAGGAGCTCTCCGATGCGGGCGGTGCCCACCCCGGGCGCGGCGGCGGTCTCCGGCAGGAAGGTGCTCAGCCGGTCGGAGAGGTCCAGGCGCCCCTCGTTGCGAAGCCGCATGATCAGCACGGCGACGAACGTCTTGGTGATCGAGCCGATCCGGTACTGCGTGTTGGTGTCCGGTGGCACGCCGGGGCTGAGGAAGCCGTGGCCGCCGGCCCAGGCCAGCGACGAGCCGCGGACCACGCCGGCGATCAGCGACGGGGCACGCCCGGCGACCTGCCCGGTGGCTACCCGATGGGCGAGGGTGTGGCGGGTCTCGGGGAGGAGTTCGCTCATGCCACCAGTTCACCGCATCGCGGTTTCGTCGTGGCGAGCGGGTTCGCGTCAGTTGCCGGAGAGGGGAGCGCTCAGTCCCAGAACTGGCGGACTGACTCGGCGATCAGCTGCCCCTGCGCGAACCCGGCCCGCGCCGTGGGCGCCCGCACCGAATTGTCGAGCGGGTCCGGGCCGATCGCCTCCCGCGAGGCGGCGTCCGGCACGATCAGATTCACCGCCGAGGTCGAGGAGATCGCCGCGATCTGCAGGTTCAGGGCGACGTCCAGGTCCGGGGCCATCGGGGCGATCACCAGCACCTTGTCGTGGGTTCCGACCAGGTCGACGTTGGCTCCGGAACGCACCCCGCCGTCGATGTAGCGGTGCGCGCCGAGGGTGACCGGGGGCCAGACGCCGGGGACCGCGCAACTGGCGGCGACGGCGTCGACCAGTCGTACCCCGCTGCCCTGCCCGAAGATCGCGGTCTCGCCGTTGTCGGCCCGCACCGCGACCACGTACAGCGGCGTCCGAGGCCAGTCATGGGATGGCAGGCGTTCGGCGATCACGGCCCGGCGGGTCGGCTCGTCGACTGTCCATTGGGTGAGGGCGAAGACGCCGATGGCCCGTCGCAGTGCCGTCTGCTCCGGGTACTGCACGGCCAGCTCACCGATGCGGGTGAACACGTCGGCGACCGGGATCGGTGGCTTCAGCTCGGCGACCTGCAGAGCCGGGTCGGTCTGGCGGCGCATCAGCTCGGTCAGCGACATCGGGCTGGTGACCTGAGCGGCCACGGTGGCTCCGGCCGAGGTCCCGAGAATCATGTCGACGTTCAGCGCATTGGTGCCGGAGAACTCCAGCCCGGCGAGCAGGCCGGTCTGCCAAGCGATTCCGGCGGTTCCGCCTCCGCCGAGGACCAGTGCGCGACTCACGGTAAGACTTTAAAGCACGGCAGCACCGTGTGCGGCCAAAGTCGGTAGCGGAGGGTCTAACGCCGCGACAGGGTCATCTGGAAACCGTCCGGCTTCACCGTCAGTAGCTCGGTGACCCGAAGATCGTAGTTCTCGCTGTCGTGGAGGTCGTAGCGGTGCAGCAGTAGCCCGAGCACCAGCATCGCCTCGTGGATGGCGAACTGACGCCCGATGCAGGCTCGCTCGCCGGTGCCGAACGGCTTGAAGGCGTGACCGGACCGGGCCCGGACGTTCTCCGGCAGGAAGCGGTCCGGTTCGAACTTCTCGGGGTCGCCCCAGACGGCCGGGTCACGGTGCAGCATCGGCAGCAGCACCATCACCCATTCACCCTTACGAACACGGTACGTTCCGTCCAGAACGGTATCTTCTCTGGCCTCACGGGCATAGCCGGGCGCGGTTGGCCACAGTCGCAGCGCCTCGTCCAGAACTCGTCGCACGTAGCGCAGCTTCGTCACCTGCTGGTACGTCGGATCGACGTCCCGATCACTTCCCCAGACCTCATCGACCTCGGCCTGGGCGCGGGCCAGCGCCGTCGGGTTCTTCAGCAGGTAGTACAGCGCGAAGCCGAGTGCTCCCGAGGTGGTCTCATGCCCGGCGATCAGGAACGTGATGATCTGGTTGCGGATGTTCACCTCGTCCAGACGCTCTCCCGTCTGCGGGTCGGCCGCTTGCAGCATCAGCCCGAGCAGGTCGGCGTCGCTGTCGGCTCCGCTGCTGCGCCGGGCCTGTACGACCCGGTCGACCTCAGCCGACATGAACTCGATGTCCCTCTTGTTGGCCGCGATGGCACGTCGGCGCAGCCGCGCCATGAAGGGCAGTAGGAAGGTCTCCTGCTGGGCGAAGCGCAGCGCGCCGACCATCGCGGTGACGAACGGGTGCACCTCGTCGCGGTCGAAAGAACCGAATTCATAACCGAATCCGGTGCGGCCGATGGTCTCCAGGGTCAGCTTGGTCATGTCCCCGACGACATCCACCGGGGTAGCGCGCTCGGCGCTGTCGTCCCAGCTGCTGATCAGTTGCCGGGCGACGGTGAGCATCGTCGGGTGATAGCCGTGCATGGCGCTCTGAGTGAAGGCCGGCATCAGGATGTTGTGCGCACGCTGCCAATTGGGCTCGGCGTTGTAGGCGGTGAAGAGCCCGTCGCCGGCCAGTGGGCGTAGCTGTTCGAGCCCGACGCCGACGTGTTTGGCGAAGCGGCTGTCGTCGGCCAGCTCCGCGGTGAGGGCGGCGGAGGTGATGAAGACGATGTCTCGACCGAGCACCCGGCGGGCGAAGATCGGGCCGAGTGCTCGCCCCATCCGCATCGAATCCTGCACCGGCGTGCGGATCGAGACCCCGAGGATGTCGCCGAGAAACGGCACCCGTCGCGCCGGATGCGGGATCGTCGAGGTGTCGATGGTGGTGCGCTGCGGCCGTGACGGCGGGTTGGCCCGGGTCAAGTTGATGCCGTCGGCGTTGTGGGGGCACGCGGTCTTCGGGGAGGCGGGCACGGCTTCTCCAGATCGGGGTGGTGGCGCGGCATCGTGGTGATCGAATCGTGGGTGATCGAATCGTGGTGATCGAATCGTGGTGAGACCAACTCGCGGCGATACTGAATCGGAATCTAATAGCAGCATGAGGTCTTATTGACTCGGTGTCAAGTAAGATCTCGACGTGCCCACCAGGACCCGAATGAGCGTGGCGGCGCGACGCCGCCAGCTCGTGCAGATCGGGGTCGAGCTGCTCTCCACTCGCCCGTATGACGACGTCTGGGTGGAGATGGTGGCCGACCGGGCCGGGGTCTCACGTGGCCTGCTGTATCACTACTTTCCGACCAAGCGTGACTTCGTGGCGGCCGTGGTCAGCGACGAGTGCACCCAGATGCTCGAGCTCATCGAGACCGAGCCCAAGCAGACGGTCACCGAGCAGCTCTACCACGGGCTGGACGTCTACCTGGCTTACGTGCAGGAGCATCGGCTGGCCTATCGCATGCTGCATCAGGGCGCCCTGACCAATGACCGCGAGATCCGCCGGATCATCGGCGATGCGATGAGCGTGCAGGAGGAGCGCATCCTGCAGGCGCTGCAGAACGACGCCGAAAGCGGCTCCGACGAGCCCAGCGCCATGGTGCGCCTGGCCGTCCGCGGATGGCTCGCCTTCACCATCGCGATCTGCCTGGACTGGCTCGACGAGTCGCGACCTTCGGCCGAGCTCACCCGTCAGCAGGTGCGAGAGCTCTGTGCGCAGTCGCTACTCAGTGCGGTGGCTGCGGCGCGAGTTCAGCAGTAGCCGGGGCAGTCTCGACGACCGTCCGCATTGCGTGTGCGGTCATCCGGGCCTGGTCGATCGCGGCGTCGCTGAGGGCGGCCAGCGGTGCGTCCGCGCGATGCACGCTCTCGCGGATGAAGCCGAGCACGTCCGCGGCTGAGCACGGTCGAGCGAAGAAGTAGCCCTGGCCGATCTCGACATTGGCATTGCGCAGGGTGTCGGCCTGGTGGGCGTACTCGATTCCTTCGGCCACCACGCTGAGGTCGAAGGCATGCGCCGCCGCGACCATCAGGCGCATCAGATCCTGGTTACCCGGCTCGGTCGAGATGACGAAGCTGCGGTCGATCTTGAGGATGTCGACCGGGAGCATCGGCAACTGGCCGATCGAGGTGTAACCGGTGCCGAAGTCGTCGATTGCGATGAGCACACCCTGCTCCCGCAGTTGGTGCATGTTCTTCTTGGCGATGATGTTGTCGACCAGCACCGTTTCGGTGAGTTCGATGACCAGCTGCCGCGGTTCGACTCCGGACTGGGCCAGGGCCTCGGCGACCTCGGCCGGCAACTGCGGGCTGATGAGATGACGACCGGAGATGTTCACCGACATGGTGAGCGCGGCCAGATCGGGGTCGAGCGCCGTCCATTCGGCGAGCTGGGTGGTCGCCGTCTTCAGTACCCACTTGCCGATGTCGTTGATTAGCGTCGTGTATTCGGCGATCGGGATGAACTCGTCCGGCGGGACCATGCCGAAGCCGGGGCGGTCCCAACGGATCAACGCCTCCATGCCGTGCACGGTGCCGCTGACGAGGTCGACCACAGGCTGGTAGTACAGGACGAACTCGTCGTTCTCGAGCGCGTTGACGATCGCCTGCTCCAGTTCGAAGCGGTCGGCGATCTCGCTGCGCAGGTCATCGTCGTAGATGCCGATCCGCCCACGACCGGCGCTCTTGGCCCGGTAAACGGCGGCGTCGGCCTCGCGCAGCAGCCGGCTCGCGTCGACGTGCTGCCCTTCGCGGCAGAGCGAGACGCCGACGCTGGCGCCGACGCGCACCTCGCGGCCGTCGATCTCGATCGGCAGTGACGCCGCTTCGACGACCCGTTCGGCGAGGTGGAAACAGGCACCCTCGTCCTCGATTGCCTCGAGCAGGATGACGAACTCGTCACCGCCGAGGCGGGCCACGGTGTCGCCGGTACGCATGATGTGCTGCATTCTGCGGGCCATTGTGCGCAGTACGGTGTCACCGGCGGCGTGCCCGAAGGTGTCGTTGACCGCCTTGAAGTGATCGAGGTCGACGAACATGACAGCGGTCATCGAGCCGGTGCGCTGAGCGCGGTGCAGGGCACTGTCGATCTGGGCCAGCGCGCGGGCGCGGTTGGGCAGTTCGGTCAGCGGGTCGTGGGCGGCGCGATGAGCCAGCGCCTCCTGGGCGCGCTCCCGGTCGCGCAGCGCGCTGACGATGCGCTCGACCGAGGCGTGCATGAGGGCGCCGAGGGGGCCCGGGACGGGTTGGGAGACAACGCTGCTCTCCAAATCGCCGAGGTCCCCGTCGGCGACGGCGGAGGCCTGGGACTCGATCATCCGGAGACTGTTCACGGAGGCCGCCAGTCCGCGGGCCACAGTGCGTACTTCTCGCGGGCCGCTGACCGCGACGTCGATGAGTTCGCCCTGGCTGACCTTGTCGGCCTGGTAGGCGAGTCGATGCAGCGGCCCGGTGAGCGCCCGCTGGGCGCGCCGGGCGGCGAGCAGGCTGATGGCGACGACGAGCAGGCAGAGCAGGATGACCATGATCAGGGTGCGGGTCGCCGCGCTCTGCTGTTTCTTGGCCGAGGCGAGCACCTTGTTCGCGGTGATGTCCTGAATGGTGGAGAGCGCCTTCACCCGCTGCGGGTCGTTCATCACGACCTTGATCGTGGTGGGTAGACCCAGTGGCTTGGCTGACGTGACCGTTGAATCGAAGATATCGTTGAGTTCCTTCGGGATGGGCTCGTTCATCGTCTTCTGCCAGGCGGCGGCGATCTCCGGTGAGGCCTGCGAGGTCACTGACTCCGAGCCTGAGCGGGAACTGCCCCAGCTCTGTACCCAGCTCAGCTGCGCGGTGGCCGCCGGGGCGACCGCGCCCGGGAACTGGGCGGTGGCGAAGTAAGCGGCCAGCTGCCCACCGAACTGGACGGCGCGGCTGACCAGGTCCAGGTCCTTCAGAGCCTTGGTGGTTGCCGGGTCGAGGCCGTAGTGCATGGCCAGCGCGGTCTGGCTGTTCTGTACGGCGGCGAGGTCGTAGACGGCGGTCATCGCCTCGGTGAAGGTGGTCTGCGGCTGGGTGCGCTGATCGATGGTTGCGCGCAACGACTTCAGCCGGGATTGGAACTGCTTGCCGATGCTGCCGAGGTCCGAGCGCGAGGCCACCTTGGCCAGCGCGTCATCGGTGGTCTTGCGCAGCGCGACGACGTCGTTCGGGTTGCCGGCGAAGAGGGCAACCTGCGCGGCGTTGAGGTTGAACTGCCGGAGGATGTCCTGGTTGGAGAGGATCGAGTTGATCATCGCGGGGAGAAGCTCGGCCTGCAGACCGGTGCGGACGTGGTCGAGCTCGACTGTTCCCTCGATGAGGCTCTCGACCTTCTTGTCCGACTGCACAGTCGAGGAGTGCGCGACGATTACCGAGGCAGCCGCGAGCCCCACGCCAATGATCGGGACCATGACTAGGGAGAGCAGCCACAGGCGCAGGCTTCCGCCATCGGCGGTTCGTTTCTGAAGGAGTCGTCGCACATCGTGGTTATCGACGTGCGACCCAAATAAATTAGTTGAAAGATGAAACAAATGGCAATTTCGGTTCAGATTAGTGGCCGAGGAAACCATTTTCGGTGAACCGGCATGCCTAAGAGTGCTGAATTAGCTTGCCTGGTCGGCGAAATGCCGATTTTCGCTACGCTCCGAGTTGCCTAGGCCACCTAAGGTCAAATGTGAGCTGGGTCTCATCTGCTTAGTCATTCCGGCCGCTGAAGGCCAACCGGGCGCCGATACCCACCATAAGTAGGCCTCCGGTGCCACCGAGAGTAGCCAGCCGCCCCGGGGAGCGGGCGAACCAATTCCGCGCCGATCCGGCCACCACGGCCCAGAGGCTGTCGGAAAGGAGTGCGACCAGAAAGAAGATGGCCCCGAGGATCAATAGCTGCACCGGGACGTGCCCGGCGGGTCGGTCGACGAACTGGGGGAGGACAGCGGCGAAGAAGACCACCGATTTGGGGTTGGCCAAGCCGACGGTGAACCCCTCGCGGAGCACCCGCAGCCGGCTCTGCGGTGCCGGACGGTTGTCAAAGACGGCGCTCAGTGCGCGGCGGTGACGCAGCGCCTGCACACCGAGGTAGATCAGGTACCCGGCGCCGGCGAGTTTGATGATCGTGAAGACGGCGATGGAGCGTTCAACGATGGCGCCGACCCCGAAGGCCACCGCAACCACCTGCACGTAGACGCCCAGCGCATTTCCGAGCACCGTGATTAGCGCGCCCGTGCGGCCGATGACCAGGGCCCGGCTGATGACGAAGAGCACGCTCGGCCCGGGGACGGCGATGAGCGCGAACGCAGTCAGCGTGAAGGTGACCAGGTGGTTAGTGGGAACCATGCAGTGACTCTAAGGCCGGTATACGGGCAGCGGCGCCGGAATTTCGGTGCCTGTGGACAGCCGGATGGGCTGTGGACAGCTGTCGCTCCTAGCCGGTGATGTACTGCTCGAGATCGCGGCGCTGCTGCTCGAGTTCACGGCTGCGGTTCAGCACCACGTCGCCGATGGTGACGATGCCGACCAGCGCGCCGTCATCGATCACCGGCATATGGCGGATGCGTCGATCGGTCATGGTCTGGGCCACCTCATCGAGCGCGTCGTCGCTGCTGCAGCTGATGACATTGGTGGTCATGATGTCCTCGACCTTGGCCTGCAGCAGGTCGCCCTGCAGACTGTTCAGCTTGCGGACGAGGTCTCGTTCGGAGACGACACCGATGACCCGGCTGTCGAGGCTCACCAGCAGCGCGCCGACGTTGTGCTCGGCCAGTTCGCTCAGCAGCGTCCGGACGTCCGCGCTGGGCGCGATCGTCACCACGTTGGAGCCCTTGTAGCGCAAAATGTCCGAGATCTTCATCTATGCCTCCACTGTTGTGCGCTCTGTTAACTGGCTGTTAGCTGGCTCACATCGGGCCAACTCAAACCTAGCCAACCCGAGGGCGAACGGGAAGGGGTTCCGGCGGCGTTGGTGTCGTCTGTGGGGGCGTGTCGTAGTGCTCGGCTAGCGTTCCGGGCATGACGGCCAAGCTGAAGCGCTGCGCGTGGGCGGAGGGGTCTGACCTGATGCGGGCCTATCACGACGAAGAGTGGGGTGTTCCGTCGCGGGACGAGCGCTACCTCTTCGAATTCCTGACCCTCGAAGGGGCGCAGGCCGGTCTCTCCTGGTCCACCGTACTGAACAAGCGGGCCCGGTACCGCGAGGTCCTCGACGACTTCGAGCCGACCGTGGTCGCGGGGTACGACGCGGATCGGCTGGATTCGCTGCTGCTCGACCCGGGGATCATCCGACACCGGGGCAAGGTCGCCTCACTGGTCACGAACGCCGAAGCCTTCCTAGCGGTACGGGCCGAGTTCGGTAGCTTCGCGACCTATCTCTGGGGGTGGGTCGACGGGCGGCCGATCGTCAACGCGCCGCCCTCTGGGGTCGCGCTGCCGGCCACCACGGAGTTGTCGGATCGGCTGAGCAAGGATCTGAAGAAGCGCGGCTTCAAGTTCGTCGGCTCGACGATCGTCTACTCCTACCTGCAGGCGGTCGGCGTGGTCGACGACCACGTCGAGGGCTGCAACACCCGCGCCCTGGTCGGGTAGCCCGGCCGAGCGCTGGTCAACTCCAGCCTTGTGCTGGTAGTTGCCGATTCTGGCGCCAGAATCGGCAACTACCCACACAAGGCCGCGGTGAGTAGTCGAGGCGGCCGCTAAGCAGTCTCCGATACGACGCCGGCGCGGCAAAAGCGTTCTGTACGATTCGCCGATGAACGGCAATCGAGTCCAGGTCGCGCCGGCGCCGGGCCACCGGCCGGCGCGACGCTGCCTGGGCCTCGCCGTCCTGGTGCTCGCCCTCAGTTTCGGCGGCGCCTTCTGGGGTGATCTGCGTCCTGGTGACGCAACTGGCTGGTCCACGGTCGAGTTCGGACTCACCTTCGCCGCTCTGGTGCTCGTCGCAACGCTCCGTCCCGAGTTGCTCTACGCCCGCACAGCCTGCGCGCGGTTTCGCGGCAGTCGCGAGGCTCCCTCCAGACTGGCCCGCTACCTGCTGGGGACTGTGCTGTGGATCGCCGTCGTCGCCGTGCTGCCCCTGGAGCAATTCCGGTGGCATCACGTTGTGGGCTCTGTCCTGGCCTTGGGCTTCGCCCTCGCGACCGGGTTCTTCGCCGACTTCTGCGGGATACTTGCCAGTCCCTCTAATTGGGGACTCGGGCGAACGGTGCGCCGGGAGTATCGCTTCAACCCGCCGCCCAATTGGCCTCACCCGCCGGCCGGCTGGGTTCCGCCGGCGGGGTGGGCTCCTGATCCGGCCTGGGGGCCACTCCCTGCCGGCTGGCCGCTGTGGGTCAAGTTCGCCGCGTGACCGCAGAACCGGGCGGCGGCGCGGTCGTCTGCCCGCCTTGTGTTCAGGGTTGCCGGTTTCGGGCTCTAGATCGCGTATTACCCGCACAAAGCTCGCCACCTCAACGGAATCGCCGCCGCGCAACCGCGTTCCAGCGAAGCCGGCGGCTAGTTGCCCAGCGACTGAAGCACGCTGTGCACCATCCGGGTGCCGCCACTGATCAGCAGGGTCACCGCGATTGCGGTGAGCAGGATTCCGGCCAGCCGGCCGAGGACGATCTGCATCTTCTGCGACGACCGGCGGGCCACGTGTCCGGCCGCGTAAATCGTTACCCCGGTGACCAGCGCATAGAGGGCCGCCGCCACGCTCAGCCCGATTGCGCCATGGACACTGCCGACGTCGGCCCGGAAGGCGACCAGGATTCCGAAGGTGGTGCCGCCGATCGTCAACGGGAACGTGATCGGCATGAAGGCGACTGATCGCCAGCCGCCGGTCTCCGGATCCGCCTGAACCTCCTCCGGCTCCTTCGCGATGAACTGTTCCTCGGGTCCGGTCATCAGGTGAATGCCCTCAAAAATAAGGGCAATGCCACCAGTGACGACCAGCGAATCGGTGGAGAGCCCGAGCACCTTCTCCAGCAGTAACTCACCGATCCAGATCGCGACGAAGGCGATCACCAGCACGTTGACGAAGAGCGCTATCGCTAGGCGCAGTTGATCCTTCGCGCTGAACCGGGCGATGATCGGCAAGTAGGAGGAGAGCGCCGCCGCCGGACTGTAGAGCGCGACCAGCGTGATGAAGAGGACGACCGCGTCGTCCACCGCGAAGCTGTTGGTACCGCTCACGTCTGCACCTTCGCTGGGCTACTGATGGTTACCGATCTGGTGACTAGGGTCTGGCGGTGACGGTGACGGTGGTGCTGGCCTTCGTACCGTCGCGCTGATATTCGACCGGGATCTGGTCGCCCGGCTTGGCCTTCACCAGCGCGAGGAAGATGCTGTTCGCGCTGGTGGTGGCCCGACCGTTGACACTCGTGATGATGTCGCCGACTTTCAGCCCGGCCTTCTCAGCCGGCCCGCCGGGCGTCACCGCCTGCACGAAGAGCCCGTCCGTGACGCCGAACCGTTCAGCCACCGCGTCGGGGATCGGTGCCGTCGAGATCCCCATCACCGGCGGATTGAACTGGCCGCCGCTGATCAACTGGTCGGCCACCAGGATGGCTAGGTTGACCGGGATGGCGAAACCGATGCCGACGCTTCCGGAGCTGTCACCCTGACCGGATCCGCCCGGGACGGTGGCGATGGCCGTGTTGACGCCGACCAGGTGCCCCGCGCAGTCGACCAGAGCGCCGCCGGAGTTGCCCGGGTTGATCGCCGCGTCGGTCTGGATCGCCCCGGCCAGCACAGCCGTCTGCCCCTGATCGGCCGGAACGGACACGTCCCGACCAAGCGCACTGACGATGCCGGCGGTGACGCTGCCGTCCAGACCCAACGGGGCGCCGAGGGCCACCACCGGCTGACCGACCTGCAGTTCGTTCGAGTCGCCCTGGGCTATCGTCGGCAGGCTCTCGTCCGCGTCCACCTTGATGACCGCGAGGTCAAGCGCGATCGAGCGCCCGATCAGGGTGGCCCGCTCGGTGTGCCCACTGCTGAAGAGGACATCGATGACTCCCGAGTTCGCCGCGGCCGAGATGACGTGGTCGTTGGTCAGGATGTAGCCGTCGTCGCGGATGATCTCGCCGCTTCCACTCCCCGATCCGGAACTGGTGCGCACGGACAGGGTGACGACCGTCGGCAGCACGGCGTCAGCGATCGTGACTGCCGGGCATCCGGTGGATTCCGCGCTCTGCGCGAGTGCCGTCGTGGAGTTGTCGCCGGCCAGGTGGACGACCAGGCCGCCGATCAGCCCGCCGACCAGTGCGATCAGCGCACCGAAGACGACGAGGAGGTAGCTGCGGTTGCCCGGGTGCCGGTCGCCGGGCCGGTGCGGGTCGGCCGGCTGGGCTGGTTCTGAGGGCCGGCCGGGTTCAGCGGGTGAGGTCGGTTCGCTTGACTCCGAGGTCGTCACAGAAAAAGACTCCCGCGATGTCCGGCGCTTCGACTCATTCTCTACGGGTGACTATTCGACTACCGGCCCAGATTGATCGGTGCCAGATCCCTCGGCACCCGGTTGGTCGGTGCTGGGTTGGTCGGTGCAGGGTTGGTCGGTGCTCACCGGCGCGATGACGCTGCTCGCTCGCCAGTGCAGCAGCGCCACCGCTCCGAGCCCGAGCGGGACGAGCAGTGTCATCACCCGGAAGACCACCAGTGCCGCGACCAGGCGAGACGTGTCGCCCGGGTCGTGGTCGGCCAGCAGCGCGATCAGGGCGGCGTCGAGAACACCGAGCCCGACCAGTGGGAGCGCCGTGATCGGGTAGACGCAGAAGAAGGCGGCGAAGATGGCCACCAGGCTCAGTTCCGAGCTGGTGATGCCGACCGAGCGGATGCTCACCGCCAGGATCGTGGCGTCTGTGGTGAGCTGGAGGATCAGCGCTGCCGCTGATGGTGTGCTGGCCCTGACGATGCGATTCGACGCCGCCCGCTGGAAGTCGGCGAAGCTGCTGCCCCAGGCCTGCGGGTCGATCTTGTCGGCTCCGGCGCGACGGGCCAGCCGTCCGGCCCGGGCTCCGGCGGCGTGCGCGATGCGCTCTCCCTTTGCCGCGATGACCAGACCCACCAGCAGGACGGCGACCACCACCACGCCGGAGACGGCGGCGGCGGTGTAGGCCCCGCTGTTGTCGTAGAAGGAGATGTAGAGCAGCAGCCCGATGATCGGTGCGCTGAACCGGGCCACGTAGTAGAAGAGCGAGTTGACGATGATTCCGGCGATGCCGACCGAGGTGTCGATCTCCCAGGAGGCGAGCATGCGCTGGCGCAGGAAGACATCGGCCGGGTTCGGCGCCACCACCGACACCATGAAGCCCGACATGTCGTTGGAGAGCGCGCGCTTGATACCCAGTCCGGGAATCAAAAGCGCCAGCGGTGTCGCGTTGCAGACCTGACGAAGCGCGACCAGCACCAGCAGCACCAGCACTTCCCAGATGGTCAGCTGTCCGATCGCGTCCGCGACCTGATGCCAGTCAACGCGGCGGACGAACTGGGTGAAGAGCACCAGAAAGAGGATGTAGATCAGGTACTTGACGATGGCGCCGAGCACCGTCCGCCATCGGGGGCGAACCCTCCCGCCCCCGGCGTCACCGCCGAGTGACTCTGCCGTGGTGCCGGGTGGGTCGGCCGGAGCGGACTCAGAAGACAAGCGCGCTCTCCAGTTGTCCGTCGGCGATGGCCCGCTGCAACTGGACATGATCAGTCGCGTTCTGGTCGGCGTAACTGACCGCGAAGCCCTGCAGCGCCTTGGTGAAGGCATCCCCCCGGCCGACGTAGGAGGCGATTGCAACCGCATCACCGGAGCGGGCGTGCGCCCGGGCCAGCACCTCCCCGCAGGCCGTGGCGAACTGGCTGAGCCGTGGGGCGATGCGGTGGCTGTCCGGGATCACCTTCATGTCGCGGAACTGGCGGACGTAGAAGTCGAACCCACGAGCGGTCGCCCAGCCGGCGAAGATGTCGGTGGCCGTCTGTAGCTGCCGCTTTCCGTTGACGACCCGCTGCCCATGGTTGGTCGTGTCACTGCGCTTGAGGTACCGCTCATAGACCGACGGACCGGCCTGTTTGAGCTGCAGGAAGAGCGGATCGTCACTGCCGCCGCGCCCGTCCAGCAGCACCAGATACACCTGCATGCCGACGCTTCCCACGCCGACGATCTGGCGGACCACATCGACGTAGGAGAACCGGTTGAGCAGATGCCAGAGATGCGGCTGTAGCGAGCCGCGGTAGGAGTCGATGACCTCGCGCGCCGTCTTCAGGTGCACGGCATCGTCGATGGCGACGCGGAACGGGGGGCTCTCCACGATGCGCCGGGAGCCGTCGGTCAGCTCGGTGAGCTTGTCGAAGGCCCCGGTGCTGGTACGCCGGTTCGCCTGCTTCTGGATGAACGCGTCGAGGCGGGCTCGATCCTCCACCTCGAAGAAGCCGAGGAGGTCGCCGACGTCGACCCGGTCGTACCAGACGGCCAGCTCGGGCGCGGTGGCGTACCGCGCGATCGCCCGCTGGTAGGCCCGGAGGGTGGCCTGCACGGCCTCGTTGGCCGTCGTCGCCGGGAGTTCGTTGTCCCGGGCCAGCACCACGATGCTGGCGGCCAGTCGCTTCACATCCCACTCGAACGGGCCGGGCAGCGTCTCGTCGAAGTCACGCAGATCGAAGAGCAGGTTGCGCTCGGGCGTAGCCCAGAGGCCGAAGTTCAGCACATGCGCATCACCGCAGAGCTGGACCTCTAGCCCGCTGTGCGGCGTGGCCGCCAGATCGGCGGCCATCACCCCGGCGGCCCCGCGGTAGAACGTCCAGGGCGAGACTGCCATCCGGGCATGACGGATCGGGATCAACGACTGCAGGCGAGTCGCATCCTGAGCCCGGATGACGCCCAGCGCATCCTCCCGGCGAGTCGCCGGGGACCACGGCCCAAGCGCCGATCGCTTGACTCGTCGGCGAGCGCCGCGGCCGATCGCGGCCCGTTCGGCCACGATCGGCTGCCATCCGATTGGCATCTACAGATCAGCTCGTCTCCACGGTGGTACCCGATACCGAAGTGGCATCAGGCGGTGGAATCAGAACGTAACAGGTTCGCGGATGATCGGGCAGGTCATGCAGTGGCCACCGCCGCGTCCACGTCCGAGTTCGGCACCGACGATGGTGATGACTTCGACGCCCGCCTTGCGCAGCAGGGTGTTCGTCACGGTGTTCCGGTCGTAGGTGAAGACCACACCCGGCTCGAGGGCGACCGCGTTGTTGCCGCTATCCCACTGCTGCCGCTCGGAGGCGTATACGTCGCCGCCGGTCTCCAGCACGTTCAGCGACGTCAACCCGAGCGACTTGGCGACGACGTCGGTGAACTTTGCCGATCCCTCGTCGGTGACGTGCACGCCCCCGGAGTCACCCCCGGGGCGCAGCGTGAAGGTGTGAACCGCATCCATGATGTTCGGATATAGGGTGACAATATCCTTATCGGCAAAGGTGAAGACCGTGTCCAGGTGCATGGCCGCGCGCAGCTTCGGCATCCCGGCGACCACCACCCGCTCGGCGCCGCCCTGCTCGAAGAGGGCGTTGGCGACCTGGGTGACGGCCTGCCGGGAGGTGCGCTCGCTCATCCCCATCAGGACCACGCCGTTGCCGACGGGCATGATGTCGCCGCCCTCGAAGGTGGCCTGCCCCCACTCCTTCTCCGGGTCGCCCCACCAGACCGTCGAGCCGACGAAGTCCGGGTGGAACTGGTAGATCGCCTTCATCAGCAGCGTCTCGTCGTGGCGGGCCGGCCAGTAGAGCGGGTTCAGGGTCACGCCGCCGTAGAGCCAGCAGGTGGTGTCCCGGGTGTAGAGCGTGTTCGGCAGCGGCGGCATCAGGTACTCGCGCACCCCGGTCGATTCGCGGGCCAGCGATAGGTAGTCCTTGCGGAAGTCATCCGGCAGGTCGGCCGTCGACAGGCCGCCGATGAGGAACTCGGCCAACTGACGCGGCGTCAGTGTCTCCAGGTAGGCGCGGGTGTCATCGACCAGCCCGAGCCCGACTTCGTTAGGGGTGATCTTGCGATCCAGCAGCCAGTCCCGGGCCGCGGTGTCGGCGACGGTGGCGGCTAGCAGGTCGTGTAGCTCGACCACCTCGACGCCGCGGGTGGTGAGCTTGTTGACGAAATCGGCGTGGTCGCGCTGGGCGTTCTCCACCCACATGACGTCGTCGAAGAGCAGATCGTCGGCGTTGGTCGGGGTGAGGCGCCGGTGGGCCAGTCCCGGCGCGCAGACCAGCACCTTGCGCAGCCGGCCGACCTCGGAGTGGACGCCGTAAGAAGCCGACGGAAGCGTGTCACTACTTGTCATGGGAAGTCCTCTGCAGAAGTGGGTTCGAGATGGATGAGTTCGATTACTCAGACGTCGATCCAGCCCGCCGCCAGGGCGACGATGCCGACGATCGCACCGATGATCGATACGGCGAAGATGAGCAGTTCGCGACTGGAGAAGAGCGTTCGGCCCTGCTCGCGACGGGCCATCACAAAGAGCACGGTGGCCGGTGCGTAGATGATGAACGACACCAGGACGAACTTGAGTCCAGCTGCGTAGAGCAGGAATGCCGTGTAAAAGGTGGCCAATAGCCCGACGATAAGGTCGCGTTGATAGCCGGCTGCACCCGGGGGTGCGCTCGAATCGTCCTCCGGTGGCGCGCCTGCGCCGCCCGCTCCAGCCGGTGGCGGGCCTGCGCCGCCGACCGGTACCGCGACCACGTCGCTGTAGGTCTCGCGGGTCAGTACGAGCTTCAGCGCGTAGGCCGCGGCCAGCAGGAACGGAATCAGCGAGAGGGCGCTGGTCAGGTCGAGGGCGAAGTTGAAGGCGTCGTCTGAGAAATAGGTGATGATCAGGAAGCACTGGCTGAGCAGCGTCGTCATGATCAGGGCCGGCACGGGCACGTCGGCGGCGCTCGACCGACGCAGGAACTTGGGCATGTCATCGTCCTTGGCCGCGACATAGAGCACCTCGGCCGCCATCAGCGTCCAGGCCAGATAGGCCCCGAGAACCGAGATGATCAGGCCGACGCTGACGAAGACCTTCCCCCAGGTGCCGACGGCTGACTCCAATACACCGGCCATCGACGGCTGGCGCAGCTTGGCGATCTCGCTCATCGGCAGCAGCCCGTAGGAGACGATGGTGACCGACGCGAAGATCGAGAAGACGCTGAGGAAGCCGAGCACCGTGGCCCGGCCGACGTCGGCCCGCTGCTTGGCGTGCCGGGAGTAGACGCTGGCCCCCTCCACGCCGAGGAAGACGAAGACGGTGGCCAGCATGGTTCCCCGGACCTGGCTGAAGAGCGAGCCGGCGTAGTCGGCCCCGCGGAAGTTCTGGGCGAAGACGTGCGGGTCCAGGTAGAAGAGCGCGATGATGATGAAGACGATGATCGGCACCAGCTTGGCGATGGTGACGATCCGGTTGATGGCAGCGGCCTCCTTCACCCCCCGCCGGATGAAGAGGAAGAACGCCCAGAGCCCGACCGAGGAGAGCACGATGGCCAGCACGGTGTCGCCGTCGCCCAGCGATGGCGCGATGGCGCCGACGGTCGACATGATGAGCACCCAGTACGTCACATTGCCGACGCAGGCACTGGCCCAGTAGCCGAAGGCCGAGAAGAATCCGAGGTACTCGCCGAAACCGGCCTTGGCGTAGGCGTAGACACCGGCGTCCAGTTCGGGCTTGCGCACGGCGAGGGTCTGGAAGACGAAGGCCAGCATCAGCATGCCGGCCCCGGCCACCACCCAGGCGATGAGCGCGCCGGCGACCCCGGTCTCCTGGGCGAAACGGCGGGGCAGTGAGAAGACGCCGGCGCCGACCATCGACCCGACGACCATCATGGCCATCGTCGGCATGCTCAGCTTGGCGGCTGGCCCTGATTCCGGGGTGGGGGCCACGTTTACGTCGGTGCTGGTCATAGGTCCTGCCTCATCGAGAACGTGCCAGATAGGTCTGCGACGTGGTCCCGGTGGCGGAGCGGAACCCCGCTCAGCCTGACGTGCCTGCCTCAGTCACGCCTCCCTCGCGCAGGGTGAGCGGCGACGCGGCAAGCCGAACCGAGGACGGCAATCCGGTCGTTTGACGGAACAGACTGCCGGGGTCATTTCGGGGCCTGCGGGGGTAGCGTGGTCGTCAAATCCGCCGAGACTCTGTCGAGGACAACCATGACTGCGTTGATGATGGCTCTGAGCGACGACGAACTGGCCGTTGTGCGGGAAACCGAATCCAGCGTTCTGTCGGCGATGAACGAGGACGAACTGGTGGATCTCCACACCCGTGTGCGCCGTGCTCGAACGAAGTATGTCGGGCAGTACCGGCGTGCGGCCGCCGAGCGCGTCGCCGGTGCTGGGGGGCGGGGCAAGGCGCGTCCGGCAAATCGACGAGCGGCCGACAAGGCTGAGATCTTCGAAGCAGCGTTGGCGAAGGTCAGCACGGCGCTGGCCAAGGCGGCCCGCAGCAGCGCGGCCGAGTTGAAGGCCGAGCGTCTGGCGGCCGCCCGCGCGGCCCGCGGGACGCCTGCCACGCCACCGGCCAAGAGCACTGGGCCGTCAGCGATGAAGTCGGTGAAGCGTCGGCCGGCGAAGTCGAGCGGACGCAAGAAGCGCGACGCCTCGTCGATCGCGGCCGGCGCCCGTCGCCAAGCCGCCCGCGACGCGCGCTGACGCCACCTGCGTCGGCGCCGAAGAATGGCATCGCCCCACGCTGCCCCACGCCGTGGTTGGGCCGGAGACGCGGCGATCCCCATCGCCCGTCTCCGGCCCATCACCCCCAGCACACCGGCCGCTGACCCCCAGACTTGCGTCCGTCAACAACCGGTACACACAACCGAAGAGTTCCAATTGACCCCAGCCAGCTGGCCTCTCTCCGGTCGCGTCCCCGAACGCCCATCCGTGGGCAGAGCTACTCCGGCATATCCATGAAACGGCTGTAATGGCCTTGAAAACTAACGGGAACGGTCCGGGTCGGGCCGTTACGGTGCTTGGCGATGATCAGGTCGGCCTCGCCCGCACGGGCCGACTCCTTCTCGTACATATCCTCGCGGTGCACCAGGATGACGAGGTCGGAGTCCTGCTCGATGGACCCGGACTCACGGAGGTCCGAGAGCATCGGCTTCTTGTCGGTGCGCTGCTCGGGTCCACGGTTGAGCTGGCTCAGCGCGATCACCGGCACCTCGAGCTCCTTGGCCAGTAGCTTGATCGCGCGGCTGAACTCGCTGACCTCCTGCTGGCGGGATTCGACGCGCTTGCCGGACGTCATGAGCTGCAGGTAGTCGATGACGATCATCTGCAGGTCGTGGCGCTGTTTCAGCCGCCGCGCCTTGGCCCGGATCTCCATCATGGTGAGGTTGGGCGAATCGTCGATGAACAACGGCGCCTCGGCCATCTCGCCGGAGCGACGCGCCATCCGGGTCCAGTCCTGATCGCTCATATGCCCCGAGCGCATGTTGTTCAGCGGGACCGTCGCCTCGGCCGAGAAGAGCCGCATCATGATCTCGAGCTTCCCCATCTCGAGGGAGAAGATGACCGTCGGCTTCTTGTGCTTGATCGCCGACGCCCGGGCGAAGTCCAGTGCGAGCGTGCTCTTACCGCTACCGGGGCGCCCGGCCAGCGTGATCATCTGCCCCGGGTGCAGGCCGTTGGTGAGTTCGTCCAGACGGGCGAACCCGGTGGGGATGCCGAGGCCGACGCCGCCTGAGCTCTGGATGCGCTCCGCCTCGTCGAGGGTTGCCTCCAGCAGGCTGCCGATGACGACGTAGTCCTCGCTGGTGCGGCGCTCGGTGACGTCGTAGACCTCGGCCTGGGCCCGGTCCACCACCTCGTCGACGCTGCCCACGATGTCGGCACTGCCAGAGGCCGTGTCGTAGCCCATCTGCACGATGCGGGTGCCGGCGGTGACCAGCCGGCGCAGCGTCGCCCGCTCAGCCACGATCTGGGCGTAGTAGCCGGCGTTGGCCGCAGTCGGCACCATCGAGATGAGCGTGTGCAGGTACGCCGCGCCGCCGACGCGGGCCAGCTGCCCGATGCGGGTCAGTTCGGCTGAGATGGTGACGGCGTCGGCCGGCTCGCCGCGTCCGTAGAGGTTCAGGACGGCGTCGAAGATGACCTGGTGGGCCGGTCGGTAGAAATCGGTGGGGCGGAGCACCTCGATGACGTCGGCGATGGCGTCCTTGCTCAACAGCATGCCGCCCAGCGCCGACTGCTCGGCGGCGATGTCCTGCGGGGGTGTCCGGTCGTACTCGGTGGGTGCATGCCCACGGGCCCCCGGCGCTGAGGACGGTGACACGCGGGTGTCGTCAGCGAGAACCACGAAGCCGGGCCTTTCGATATGTAGCTGAGGCACTCAGAACGCAGCGCATCGGCCAACCTGCAGAGACACAGGTTGGTTTACGCGCAGGGTCTGACAATTTTCTCGGCTGCGGTGAGCGGGGGCAGCGCATTCGGTGATGCGCTATCTCGAAGAGGACGCTATGCCTGTCCCGCGAGTTTGAGAAACGACCCTGTGGATAACGGTGTGCGCTGGCTGTGCGCAACTTCCAAACACGTTGTTAACAGGTTGTGGACAAGACTGTGCACGCCGAACAAGTTTTCCCCAAACCCCCTGGATTTGCTGGGCTGTGTTCTGCTCAGGGTGTGGACGAAAAATAGTTCGAGATGTTGATCGAGGCAGCCCAAAGGAAGCCCACCAGACCTAACGCAGATTTTATGTCGATTTGACAAGTGTTGAACGGGGCCAAATTGTGGTGTCCGAATTCAACCGCTGTGTGTAATCACGCTTCTGCACTGCGTGGAGCCGATGACTCGACAGAGTGCCGGTGAACGACTCGCAACTGCTGGTCAATCTCTGCATATTCGTCCAGATGGCCAGTCTCGGACCGGTCTGCACACCTGTCCAATCGGCTCTCAGGGACGTCACCTGAGCAATATCCAACAAGGTTGCGCGGCAAACTATTAATTCGGTCCGCTCGTGACGATCCTGCGAATCGGGCGCCCGGGTACGCATAGTGCAGGACCTTCGGACGGGTGGGCTCGCTGGGGAACGCAGAACGGCCCGGCGCCGCCCCCAGATGGGAGCGAGCGCCGGGCCGTCTGGACCAGCTTGTTGCTATCGGGCCGTATCGCTAGCCTGCGGTGACGTTCAGCGGCACCGAGGCCACGACGTCCGGGTGCAGGTCGACGGTGACGACGTGCGAGCCGACCGTCTTGATGTGCCCCGGCAGGTTGATGCGCTTCTTGTCCAGCAGCGGGCCGCCGGCCTTCTTGACCGCCGCGGCGACGTCCGCCGTGGTGACCGAGCCGAAGAGCTTGCCGCCGTTGCCGGCGTGCGCGACCAGCGAGACCGAGAGCTTCTCGAGGTCGGTCTTGATCTCCTGGGCGTGGCCGCGGTCGCGGATCTCCCGGGTGTCACGGGCCCGCTTGATCTGCACGATCTGCTTCTCGGCGCCCGAGGACCACATGATGGCCGCGCCGCGCGGGACGAGGAAGTTGCGGCCGTAGCCGTCAGCGACCTCGACGATGTCGCCGGCGAGTCCCAGACCACTGACTTCGCGGGTGAGGATGAGCTTCATATTCTTCGTCCTCCTTAGCGAGCGGTCGAGGTGTAGGGCAGCAGCGCCATCTCGCGGGCGTTCTTGATCGCCTTGGCGATCTCGCGCTGCTGCTGGGAGCTGACGCCGGTCACCCGACGAGCGCGGATCTTGCCGCGGTCGGAGATGAACTTGCGCAGCAGGGTGGTGTCCTTGTAGTCGATGTAGCCGATCTTTGCGGTGACCAGCGGGTTCGACTTCTTCTTCGGCTTGCGAATGGGTGGCTTTGCCATGGTGATTCTCCGTTAATTCTTGCTGGGAAGTGAGATTTAGAAGGGGGGCTCGTCAGAGAGACCGCCGGCCGGCGGTGCTGAACCCCATGGGTCGTCGGCGGGCTCGTTCGAGCGTCCGCCACCGGAGCCGAAGCCACCGGATGACCCTCCGCCGAAACCACCCTCGGAGCCCCGCGATGAGCGGTTCACCTTGGCGGTTGCGTAGCGCAGCGACGGGCCGATCTCGTCAACTTCGAGTTCGACGACCGTGCGCTTCTCGCCTTCCTTCGTCTCATAGGAACGCTGCTTGAGCCGGCCGGTGACAACGACGCGGGTGCCGCGGGTAAGCGACTCGGCGACGTTCTCGGCGGCCTGGCGCCAGATCGAGCAGCGTAGGAACAGCGCTTCGCCGTCCTTCCACTCGTTGCTGGCCTTGTCGAGGGTGCGAGGCGTCGAGGCAACGGTGAAGTTGGCGACAGCAGCCCCGGACGGGGTGAAACGCAGCTCCGGATCGGCGGTGATGTTGCCGATGACGGTGATGACGGTTTCGCCGGCCACCCTTAGACCGCCGCAGCCTTGATCTTCGCCGGCTTCTGCGGAGTCGGGCGCAGCACCTTGGTGCGGAGCACGGACTCGTTGAGGTTGAGCTGGCGGTCGAGCTCGAGCACGGATGCCGGCTCGGCCTGCAGATCGATGACGGCGTAGATGCCTTCGGTGTGCTTGTTGATCTCGTAGGCGAAGCGACGCTTGCCCCAGATATCAACCTTCTCGACGGTGCCGCCGTCATTTCGCACGACGCTGAGGAACGTGTCCAGCGACGGAGCGACGGTGCGCTCGTCAAGGTTCGGGTCGAGAATGACCATGACTTCGTAATGGCGCGTAAGGCTTGCCATACTTCGGCCTCCTATGGGCTAGTCGGCCGCAGACGATCTGCGGCAGGAGGGTGCCCGACGTTGGATCAGACACAGGGGTCGGACGTCGAGCAAACAACCTTTACAGAGTACCCGTAGCGCGGCTGAACCACGAAATCGTCGGGGTCTGCGCTGAACTCTGTCCCGGGGGGCGTCGGTTGGGCCGGGTGGTTCGACGCTGTGCGGAGCAAGCTGCAGTGGGCGGCGCGACGGAAGCGGGTGGTCGGTGGTCTCTCGCCCGATCTAACGGAATCTAGTCTCTCTGCTAGATAGGCGCATAGTCCTCTATCGAACCGGCTTTTCACCCGGACTTGCCGGCTTCGGGCTGCAGATCGGCAATTCCATGCGAAGAGTGGTCGGACGCCGCGCAGTCGCTTCGTCCGGGCAAGCGATGGCCCGAAACGTGGACGCGGTCAGGCCCACTTCTTCACGCGAACAAGAAGGGCCCGACCCGTCCGCCGCGCAGTCCCCCCGGATAGCGCAAGCTGGACGAGTCGGGCCCGTCTGAGGCTGATGTTGAGCCGCTGACGCGGCGCAGATCAGACAGTCTTGATGGCGGATACGTCGAACTCGAGGGTGATCTTCTCGGAGACGAGCACGCCGCCCGCGTCGAGCGCAGCGTTGAAGTTGATGCCGTAGTCGCTGCGGTTGAGCGTGGTCTTGCCTTCGAAGCCGGCGCGCAGGTTGCCGTACGGATCGGTGGCGACGCCGTTGAACTCCCACTCGACGGTGACGGACTTGGTGACGTCCTTGATGGTGAGGTCGCCGGTGACCTTGTACTCCGAGTCACTGACCTTCTCGACCGAGGTGGACTTGAAGGTGATCTTCGGGAAGGTCGGGGCGTCGAAGAAGTCGTTGGTGCGCAGGTGGCCGTCGCGCTGCTCGCTGGCGGTGTTGACGCTGACGACGTCGATGCTGATCTCGGCGCTCGAGGCGGCCGGGTTCTCCACGTCGAGGTGCAGGCTGCCCTCGAACGACTCGAACTGGCCGCGGACCTTGGTCACCATGGCGTGGCGGGCGACAAAGCCGAGACGGGAGTGCGCGGCGTCGATGGTGTAGTCGCCGGTGACGGTGGAGGCGTTCACTGCGGTGGTCATTTCTTCTCCTGAGAGTTGTTGTTGACTGGTTGTGTGTGCAGGTCGGGCGTGAGCGGCCCTCACGAACGGAGCCCGACCCGGCGAAGCAGGTTGTTGATCTGTCAACAATATTACACCAGATTGATGACGTGTCAACAACATCCGGCTATAGTGGTTGACATGACCAAACCAAGGTGGCTCAACGAGCAGGAGGCCTGCATGTGGCGATCGTTCCGTCTCATGTGGATGCGCCTGGATCAGGCGGTCGAGCAGCAACTGAGCACCGAGTCAGGGCTGTCGGGCGCAGACTACGCCCTGCTGGTGCCACTGTCGGAGGCCACCGAGGACGGCCTGCGGGCCCGGGACCTGGCTCGCGGGGTGAGCTGGGACCGCAGCCGCCTCTCCCACCAACTGCGCCGGATGCAGGAACGCGGTCTCGTTGAGCGCCGCGAATGCCCGACCGACGCCCGCGGCACGATCTTCGCGCTCACGCCGGCCGGGCGTGAGGTCATCGAACGGGCCGCTCCTTCGCACGTCGAGACGGTGCGCGAGGTATTCGTCGACGTGATGACGCCAGATGAGATCGCCACCCTCTCCGCCATCTCGCAGCGGGTGCTGAGCCGCCTGGACGCGAAGACCCTCGCGCCACACGTTGTGGGGAGTTAAGTTCCCGGAATCCGGGAAGAAGACTCCCCAAGCCGGAGGAGTTCGGGGGTACGGCAGTAGCCTCGCAGCTATGAGTGAGAAGAGCCTCCCCGGCACCGCGATCGGAGCCCACGTCGATTCGGTTGACCCGCTGTCGGCGGCCCGAGCCAACGGCGCCGAGGTGATCCAGTTCTTCCTCGCCGATCCGCAGGGCTGGAAGGCTCCGAAGCCGCATGAACTGCAGGCCGAGATTCAGGCCAGCGATCTCACCGTCTACATCCACTCGCCGTATGTGCTGAACCTGGCGACAACCAACAACCGCATCCGCATCCCGAGCCGCAAGATCCTGGCCCAGCACGCCGCCGGCGCAGCGGCGATCGGCGCGAAGGGGCTCATCGTGCACGGTGGGCACCTCGGCAAGGACGAGGACCCGGCGATCGGCGTCGACAACTGGCGCAAGGCCTTCGTCCAGGCCCAGGACGACAACGGCGGGTTTCCGCTGCCGATCCTCATCGAGAACACCGCCGGCGGCTCCAACGCCGTGGCCCGCCGGTTCGACCGGCTGGCCCGGCTCTGGGACGCCATCGGTGACTTCAACCCGGGGTTCTGCCTGGATACCTGCCACGCGTTCGCCGGCGGAGAGGACCTCGACGGCATCGTCGAACGGGTGCGGGGCATCACCGGCCGGATCGATCTGGTGCACGCCAACGACAGCCGCGACGCCTTCGACTCCGGCGCCGACCGGCACGCGAACTTCGGCGCCGGGAGCATCGATCCGGCGCAGATCGCCGCCATTGCCACGGCGGCCGGCTGTGACGTGCTGGTGGAGACGCCGGCCGAGGGTCAGTCCGAGGACATCGGCTTCTTGAAATCGGCGCGTGAATCCGCACTCGCGTCAGCTGGGCCGTCTTCGTCGGAGTCGGCCCGGGCCTGAGCCCGGGCGTCGGCGCTGGCCTCGTAGCGGACCTGCGCCCGGGCTGCGGCCCGCTCCCGGTAGGCACGCAGGGCGAAACCGTCGGCCCAGTAGTCACGCACGTTGTCGAAGACGCCACCGCCGGGATCGTCCAGGCCATGCTGGCGGACGACGTCGTGCTCGGGCCGCAGAATGTCGCGTACGACCAGGCCCATCAAAGCGATAAGGGCGGCGTCGCGGATTAGTACCACCGTCATCAGCGGCCCGTAGTCGATGCCCTTGTTGTTGGTGCCCATCAGCCAGAGCAGGAAGCTGATCCAGACGGCGATCTCGCTGAACTGCCAGAGCAACGCGGCGCGCCACCGGGGCCGGGCCAGTGCCACCAGCGGCAGCAGCCAGAGCGAGTACTGCCGGCTCCAGATCTTGGTGGTGAGCAGGAAGATCGCCACGGCCAGGAACGCCAACTGTGCCACCCGGGGCTTTCGGCGGGCCAACAGCCCGACCGCGGCGACCGCGGCCAGCCCGAGCATGACCACGATTGCCACCAGCAGGCCCGGCGGCTTCCAATCCTGATAGGACGGGTCGAGGCCCGCGGTGGCCAGGTGATGCACGATGTACCAGAGCGTGTCGGCCTCAGTCGAGCGCTCGACGTTGAAGTCGAAGAATCCGCGCCAGCCGGTGTTGTAGGCGATCGCGATAGGCAGATTCACGACCAGCCAGGCCGCCGCCGCAGCGCCGACGGCCCACACCGCCGGCCGATAGCGGCGGGTGCGAATCGCCAGCACGACTATCGGCAGCAGCAGCAGCACCGGGTACAGCTTCGCCGCAGTACCGAGGCCGATGAGGACACCAGCCAGGGCCGGTTGTCGCCGCGACCAGGCCCAGAGCGCGCAGCTGGCCAGCGCGATCGCCAGCAGGTCCCAGTTGGTGAAGGCGTGGAAGACCAGCAGCGGGCTCACGGCGAAGATCGCCGCGTCATACGGCCGCCGCCCGGCCGCCTGAGCCGTCGCCGCGACCGCGAGCAGCGCGCAGGCGGCCAGCAGCAGCGAAGTGAGCATGCCGAAGAGCGAGCTCTCCGCGTTGTCGGGCAGCAGGTGGTGCACGGCGTAGGTCAGCAGTGCGGTGACGTACATGAACGCGCCGGTGAGCACCGGGTACTCGTTCACCTGATCGCGGTACGGGACCGCGTGGACGTCGAAGCGTTCGGTGCTCCAGAGCGGGATGACGTCGCTGTAGCAGGCGTGCGTGTACTGGAGGTTGCTCGTCCAGTTGCCGCTGGCGCAGGGCGACTTCTGGGCAAAGCCGAGAACCAGCGTGATCGACGCCAGCGCCAGCAGCACCCTGATCGGCGACCACCAACCGGAGTTCCCGGCGTGCCGGCCCCACGGGCCACCGAGCGCGCCAGTGGCCTTGGCCACGGTGGTGTCTATCCAGCTCGGTGGCGGCTGTTCGATCTCCGGGGCGGAGGGGCTGGTGGGCAACTCGGGCGGCGGCACGGTCTCGCCGGCCTCAGGAGTCGTCACCTTCGAATCGTCGCACGCGGGATGACCGAGGCCGCGACGGACCATCGCCCAGCCCGCCGCAGTCCGCTTCAGCCCGTCTCAGTCCGCCTCGAGCCAGCCTCAAGCCAGCCTCAAGCCACCGCCGGTCTGCCCCCGGCTCAACTAGCCGCCGACGGCGGCTGTCTGCTGGGCGCCGGTCGGCACGGCCGGCGTCGGCGTCGGCTGCGGTGTCGGCTTCGGCTTCGGGGTGACGACCGGCTTGGGAGTCGGGGTCACCACCGGCTGCTGGGTCGGCACGGGGGTGGGGGTCGACCGGGTCGCCGGGGTCGGCGACGGGGTGCTGCTCGGAGTGGTCGAGGGAGCCGGGGTCGGCGTCGGCGTGCTGGCCGGGATCGCGCCGTTCTCGCTGATCTCCTGCTTACTGGCCAACGGCAACTTCGGCTTGCCCTTCAGGTACGCGTCCATGAACGCCTTCCACGTCTTCCCCGGCAGGTCGGAGCCGTACTCGGGCTTGCCCGCGGCGTTGAAGATCGAGGAGTTGTCGCCACTGCCGACCCAGACCGCCGCGCTCACCTGAGGCGTGTAGCCGACCGTCCAGGCGTCGGAGTTGTCCGTCCCGCCGACGCCCTTGTTGTTCCCCTCGGTGCCTGTCTTGGCGGCCGAGGCCCGCCCGTCCGCGAGGCCGAAGCCGCTGTAGGAGGCGATCGGCTCCAGCGTCATGGTGACGTCGTTGGCGACCTTCGCGTCGACCCCCTGGGTGGTGCTGGCGGTGTGCTTGTAGAGGGTGTTGCCGGCCAGGTCGGTGACGCTGGTGACCAGGTAGGGCGAGTTGGCCTTGCCGGCGTTGGCCAGCGTTGCGTAGCCGGCTGCCATGTCGATCGGACGAACTGGGTACCCGCCGATGCCGATGCCGAAGTTGGTGCTTCCGTCGGGCTCCTGCAGGGTGTTCTTGCCGCCGAGGGTGCGGGCGACACCGAGGTTGTAGGCGGTCTCGGCCACCTTGTCCGGCCCGGCACTGTTGGCCATCAGGTCGAAGGTGGTGTTCAGCGAGTACTTCATCGCGGTGGCCACCGGGATCAGCGCGCGGCTCTTGGTCTTGTCGCCCGGGTCGTTGTGAATGGTCACACCGGTGCCCGGAATCTCGGCCGCGAAGCTGCCGTTGACCAGCGAGTTGATCGCGGTCGGCGGGTTGCCGGTGCCATTCAGCGTCTGGGACAGGGCGGTCGCGAGGACGAACGGCTTGAAGGTGGAGCCCGGCGGGCGCACGCCGTCGCCGGCGTAGTCGAAGGTGTCGGGCTGGCCGGCGTAGTCAGTGCCGTTGGGGCCGCCGTAGTAGGCGATCACGCCGCCGTCACTGGGGTTGATCGCGACCAGTGCGTTCTTCATGTTCTTCTGCTTGGCCGTCAGCTTGCTGAACGTCGTCGTGATCGCGCGCTGGGCGGCGGCCTGGGCGTTGCGGTCGATCGTGGTCTTGATGATCAAGCCGCCGGCCTGAACCTGTTCGGCGGAGAGGCCGTGCGCCTCCACCTCGGCCGTCACGGCGCGGGCGATGAGGGCGTTCGGTCCGCTGAAGGTCATGTCCGAGGGCGGGATGGTGGCCGGGAACTTGGTCGCCGCCGCCGTCTCGGTGTCGAGGTGCTTCGTCTCGACCAGGCCCTCGATGACGTAGTCCCAGCGGGCCTTCGACTCGGTCGGGTTGTTGGCCGGGTCGTAGTACGTCGGTGAGCGCAGCACGGCGGCCAGCAACGCACTCTGGGCGACGTTCAGCTTGGCCGCGGTGGTGTTGAAGTACGCCTTCGCCGCGGCCTCTACCCCCCATGCCCCCCGACCGAAGTAGACGGTGTTCAGGTAGTACTCGAGGATCTCGTCCTTGGTGTAGTTGCGGGCCAGTTTCACCGATATCGCGATCTCACGCAGTTTCCGGCTCAGTGTCCGGTCGCTGTTGAGGTACGCGTTCTTGACGTACTGCTGGGTGAGCCCCGATCCACCCTGGGTGTCTCCGCCCTTGATGTCATTGAGGACGGCCCGCCCGATGCCGCTGATCGAGACACCGGGCTCGCTGTAGAAGTTACGGTCCTCGGCGGCGATGACGGCCCACTGGACATTCTTGGAGACCTGGTCGAGGGTGACCAGGGTCCGGTTGGTACCCGATTGCGCGAGCACGGAACCGTCGGAGTACTCGATCGTCACCAGCTGGTTGTTGATGCTCTCCTGGCGGGGGACGTCGCTGAGGCGGTAGACGGCGAAGACCGAGACGACCATGAGCAGCGCCAGCCCGGCCAGCAGCCAGGTGCCGATGACGCCGAAGCGGCGCCCCACCCGCTTGGGGCGGGACATGGCGGCGATCCGGCGGCGCTTGCGCAGCCGCCGGGCGGCCCAGGCGTCCGGCAGGTACTTGTCGAAGAAGCGTGGTTTCGGCGTCTTCGCGCTCGCGGTACGGGTCGTTGGACCGAACTCAGAGCTCGCGCCCCCGCCGCTGCCGGCCGGTCGGTTGGACGGCCCCTCGTGATCAGTCATCGCTGAACGACGCTACCGAGGACGCCCTGAGAATCGCCAATGCCTCTTGGCGCTCTCTTGGCCGGGGTCGGCGTCAGCCGCGCAGTCCGGCCAGCAGTGCCGGCAGCGTCACGCCGGCTCGGCCCTGCTCGACCATCGACCCCGACATGTACATGACGCCGGTGAGTCCGTCCGCCTTCGCGCGCTTTACGGCGAGGGAGAGGGCGAGCGGACCGCCGCCGCCAGTATTCTCGCCGGCGACTGGGAGGGCGTACTGCTTGGCCAGTGAGGCCAGGTAGTCGATCGGGGGGACTTGCGCGGCGGTGCTGCCCTGGGCGGGAGCGTCTAGCCACGTGCAGTAGACCGTGCCGTTGATGTGTGCTGCGGAGATGGCCGCCACCTGCGCCGGCCAGTCGAGACCGGAGCTGATCATGCCGTTGATCTCGGCGTTAGTTGAACCGCGATTGCCGGCGGTGATCGCGGCCTCAGTCATCCCCGGCCGCAGTCCCCACGATGGAAACAGGATCTCCTGGTTCAACGAGCCGAAGGCGGCCGCTACTGTCTTCATCAACCAGGTTTCGTACCCGGTCAGGCTGTCGTAGTAGAACTTCAACGAGGCCCGCGCCTGGGTCGCCGACGTGACGCCGGTGCCGACCGTCGGCCGCCAATTGGGGTACGGCGACTGGGCTAGGGCGGTGGCGTCGTAGTCCCAGAGCAGATTCGAGTGTCCGTTGTAGGTGGCCGGCGGGTAGCGAAGCTCGCCCGACAGCAGCCCGCCCACTCGAACCGTCGCGAAGTTCTTCGGCCCCAGCGCGGCAGCCACGTGGGCGATGTACTGCTGCTGGGCTGATCGCACCTGCTGATTGAAGACGGCATTTGGCACGTCCTGTGAGAGTGGGCCGTGCCACGCGTCGCCGTACTGATCGACGAATCGGGTCGCGCCCGGCAAGTCGAAGACCCACGACGGAGGGTATTGCAGACCCAGATCGAGCACGATGTGATAGCCCGCGTTTCGCAGGACAGTCAGCCGGGCGACCACCAACCCGATCTCGTAGCTGCTGAAGACACCCGGCTTCGGTTCGATGCTGTCCCAGCCCAGCCCTAGGGTCATCCGGGTCACTTGGCCATGGGCGAGGGTTGCTATCTGGTCGGTGGTCGGAGCGATGAGTCCGAACCACGGCGCCGTGGGGGTGATCGCAGGTTTGGCCGCCGGCGTTGGGGTCGGCGACGAAGTAGCTGCGACAGCGATAGTGGCGACTGCTGGAGTGGCGACGGGAGAGACAGAAGCCGGGGAGGCGAGTGCTGAGGCGGCGCCGCGCTCGGATCCGACTCCGAGGGCCAGGATTCCGAGAACCAGCCCGGCACGACGAAGCAGGTCAGCACGTCCGCGCAACCGGGGATCCATGGGTGCCCTTCTGGTGCAGTTTCAACCCAGCGACATTCCCCAATCCAATGTATGACCGCCGACTGACCGCTGCAACTCGAGCACGGTCGGCGACTGAATATTGCTGCGCGGCTACCGAGCGCCGCGTGATGCCTCCAGCGCATTGAAATATGCTCGTTCCTGGTCCAACGCGATCGAGTCCCAGTCAAACTGACGGGCAAAGATCCGACCCTGTTCACCCATCGCAGCAACCCGTTCGGTGTCCGAGTAGAGGGACAGCAACTCGGCGGCGAAGCGGCTGACCTCGAAGGCGGGCACGAGAACGCCGCAGTCGTCAGGGATGACGGCGCGTAGACAGGGAATGTCAAAGGCGATCACCGGTGTGCCGCTAGCCAGCGCCTCCACGGCGACGATCCCGAACGTTTCGAATCGCGACGGCATCGCCACTACCCGGGCCTCGCCCAGCAGTCGATGCTTGACCTCCCCGTCGACCCGACCGACGAAGACGACCCGATCCCTGATTTGCAGGGAATCGACCAACGTATGTAGGCGCTCCTGGTCTGGGCCGACCCCAGCGATCAGCAGTCGACCTCGAAGCTGCGGGGCCACCTGGGCGTAGGCCTGCAGAAGCAGATCGATGCCCTTCTGAGCGGTCTCCAGACGCCCCATGAACAGCACATCCTCGCCGGTCTGGAAGTCGTAATCGAAGATGTCGCGGTCGACACCATTCGCGATCACGTCGACGTGCGCCTTCGGTCGAGAGTCGAGAATCTTCGCTCGCATGTCCTCCGAAACCGTGACGAACCGGTTGTAACAGCGCAGCCCGAGCCACTCGAAGATGAAGAACGGTAACTTGTACTGCCTCGACTTCTCTTTGGCGTTTAGCCACTGCACCAAGGCGAGCGTCGGCCGCTGGGTCCAGAGCGGCATGAGGATGCTCGACAGCGGGGCAGCGAACTCTTCGACTACGAGATCGGCCTGGTATTTGCGGGCCGCGAACGGGAGCACGGCAAAGTAGCTCATCAGGCTGGGGAAGTATCCGATTGGAAGTCCGATCGGCACGTAGCGCACACCGTCTTCGACGCGCTCGGTCGCGCCGTTGTAGTTCGTCGTCAGCACCGTTATCGCGTGCCGGTCGGCCAGGCGTCGATTGACCTCTCGATTGCGCAGTGACCCGCCGCCACTGCCCTCTCGTCGATGATCCTCGAAGCCGAGGTGAAGAATCCGCATGGCGTTACCTTGGTCAGTCGGGCTTCCGTCGGGACGGGGCGAGCGAGCTGGCGCGTCCGGGGCGACAGCGATTGATTTCCTGAAGAACACGCGATAAGTCTGCACTGCGAGCAGCACCGTGCTCAGCCCCACCCATAGCAGCGGGCTCGTCCGGCTGATGCTTAGCGCAGCCACCACAGCAGCGCCGAAGATCCAGAAGGAACCGAGCGGGAGAAGCGAGACCCGCCACCGGCGCCGACAGTCGATAAGCAGCAGCAGAACGCTGGATGCAGCGCCGATCATTGCGCCGCTGGCGATGCCGGTGAGTCCGGCCCAGTGCCAGCCGAGCGGCACCGCGACCAGCGAGACAACCAGTCCGAGCGACTGGCGCAGCAGCGCTGGCCGGTAGACGGCGCGAGCCTGGTAGAAAGTTGAGACCAACTCGATGAGTCCAATGAGGAAGCCGGATGCGGCCGTGTAGGGCAGCACATCCGCGACCCGGTCAAATCCCGCTGGGAAGAGAAGCGAGATTACGGACAGCGGCAAGGTGGCGACCACGCACGCGAAGGGCACTGCGATGCGAAGGTAGAGCTGCACCGAGACGTCCAGCAGGGCACCCTCGCGCAGTTGTCGCTTGGCGATCAGCGGGAACGCGACTATCGCGATCGCACCGCCCAGAAATAAGGGGATCCGAGAGAGGATCATGCTGGCCTGGTAGCTGGCGGCTTCGGACGGAGAGGTCGCCAACACCGCGACCAGGACGACGTCGACCGAGGCCAACACCGATACGAGGCCCTGAATCGAGGCGACGCCGAAGATGTCACGCCAGACGGCGAGCCCGGTGACTGACCAGGATCGGAACAGCGGTCCGATGTCGGAGCGCATCAATACGAAGCCGGTGACGACGATCGCGGCCGACCCGAGTCCGAAGCCGCCGAGCGCGCCGGCCGCCCCAGCCCCGAGGCCGATGAGAGAGAGCCCTGAAGCTATCTTGACCGCGGGCTCGAGAACCTTGGTGGAGGCGAGCAATCCGAACCTCTGAGTGCCCTGAAGCCAGCCGCCGGCGGTGGAGGCGACGAAGATCGAAAAGGCGCTGATGGCCAGTACCAGCGAACTGGTCGAATCGGCGAACGATTGACCGATGACGTAGAGGATGAAGCCGGCCACCGTGCCCTGGACGGTGTTGATCAGCAGTGCGAACTTGACGATTCGCTGACGTCCGGTCCGATCGAGCGTCGTCGATGCCAGCTGCTTAGCCAGAATCCAGGGGATGGAGGAGACGGCGACGGTTCCCGCCGTGAGTAGCAGGGCCTGGCCGGCGGCAAAGATCGCGTACTCCTCGGGTGCGAGAAGTCGGGTCAGGGCGAATGAGTACGCGTAGTTGATGACACCAACGACGAAGGTCGAAAGGGTGAGCCAGCGCGCGCCGACGGCCAGCGCTGAAGGTGCTTCAGATGCCATCTCAGTGAGATCCGGCTGTCAAGGCTCGGACGTCGAAGAGGATGAGATCTCCATCGCTGCGCGAGTGGGCGACGAAGACCGGATCCGCGTTCGCCTGCAGATACCGGAGGAATTCCGGGCTCCCCTCTCCGTATCCCTGCCGGACGAGCTCGGTGTTGAGCAGGATGTAGTCGGCGTGATTCTGCTTCAACGCCTCGGCGGTCGACCACCTACCGATGACTACGTCCTTGAGCAGGAATTGAGCCGAGAACTCGGTGACCGATACTCGACTCCCAGCGGCAACGTGCGTCGGCTCCCACCGGAAGAACTGCGCGTAGAGGTTGTTGTCGCTGCGGTGAATGCGAGACCAGGCGGCGGAGTCGAAGAGGAGCAGCACAAGCAGGATCGCGCTCCAGAGCGTCCGCGCAACCCTGTCCAGTCGGTCCTGCCGGAGGCGGTGAACAACCGCGGCGATCGCCAGCACGCAGGGAACCAGCGTTATGTAGTACATCTGTTCTTCGAGCGACCCGATGGCCATCGCGTAGGTGAGGTATCCGCAGGCGGCCACGGTCCAGACACAGACCAGCGACCGCACTGCTTCGCGGGGCGTTGTCGGCTCGCTGCGCTCCCACAGACGCTGTCGCCGAATGAGCATCAGCGCGCTGACTCCGCCTGCGAAAAGCAGGAGATACGTGCCGGCCAGGTCGCCGAGATTGGCCAGTAGTCGATCAGCGAGGGAGACGTGCGTGGTCGCGGCGTTGAATCCGGTCGTCTGCTGAGTACCGACCAGGCGCGATATGCCGCTGGTGTGTGCCGTCCACCACGGGGCGAAACCCGTGGTGAGCCAGACCGTCAATGTCGACGTGGCGTAGATCGCCGACCCGATACCGAGAACGGTCAGCGGGTTGCGCCGCGGCCCGGCGGCTCGGCAGAGGGCAGCTAGGCCCAGGGTCGCCGCGAGGACCAGACCGAACGTCTCCTTACTGCAGAACGCGGCGCCGCAACTCACCCCGGTGAGCAGGGTGAGGATGGTGCGTAGACGGTTGGAGCCGTCGCGCGGCCGACCGAAGGTGGTGGCGAGAAGGGCGAGGAGAAGCACGGTGAGACAGACGAAGAACTGAGCCTCAGCCTCCAGCATTACTCGACTGTCAAAAGAGATCTGGAATGGGTCAAGGGCGATGACTGCCGCTACGCCCAGCGGGAGTGCCCGTGAATCAGTAAGGCGCCTGGCCAGCAGATAGCTGAGCACCACCGTCAATGATCCGAAGACGACAGGCACCGGGCGTAGCGCGAAGATGACGTCTTGGGGGTGGCCGTGAAGCCCGAAGAGACGCACAACAGCACCGAGCGTCAGGAAGACCATCGGAGGGTGCAGGTCGAAGGGGGCTCCGTATGATGTCAACCCATGGCCGGATGCAAGATTCGTCGCGATCTCGGAGTAAGTGACCTCGTCTATGAACATGTTGTAGGCGGATTTCAGGTGCAGCAGCCGGATCGTCAGGGCTAGTAGGAAGATCGGCACGCCCCAGACGATTGGCGCCGGTGAACGGCGTGGTGCTGGGGGCAGCGTGGCTGAGACGCTGTGCTTGCTGCGGGCTGGTCGGAGGTCAGTCACGGTCGGTGGAGGCTGCTTCCACTACGCCATTGATACCTGCCGTGCCGTTGCGTGTCTCCATGAAGTCTGGGCCTCGAGCAACTCGGATCGAGATCTCCGGTCGGTCGTCACTGGAAGGGAGGCCGATCCGGGCGAGAATGGACGGGACGCTCAGCGTGTCGGCCCCGGCCAGGAAGAGCGAGATCCCTGACGCATCGTTGGCCACCCGGTCCTCGTGGCGCAGCGTCGGTGACCAATTGACCGGCACGTACTCCTGTGGAACGTGGACTACCACGCCGAGGTCACTCCAGGTTCGTCGATCTTGGCGGGCGAGTTCGAGCCGCGCGTCCTCGGCGAGCAACGCGTGATCGATTTTCTCACCCATCTGCGCCCAGGTGAAGTTGGCGGCCCATGCCCGGCACGAGACCTGCATGTCTCGCTCCGTTGTCTCGTTCTGCAGTTCGTTCAGGGCGTTCTCCGCGGCTGCGGCCAACGGGCTTCCCTCCGGCGCCAGCCATCCGGTGACGCCGTCCCGGATCGAATCCCGCAGACCCGGGCGGTCAAAGGCCAGTACCGGTGTGCCGAAGGCGTTGGCCTCGATGACCGACAGTCCCCAGCCCTCGCCGGAGGAGGCGTTGATGCAGAGCCACGAAGCGGCCAGAAGCTCGTCTCGGGAACGGTTCGAACACTGCGAATGGAACGTGACCGAGCTCCCGACCCCGAGACGCTTGACGATGTCCCGAAGCGCGTCCAGCTCCGGTCCGGAGCCGACGATGTTCAGCTTTAGCTGCGGGTATTGGCGCAGCAGCCCGGGCATTGCCTCAATGACGAGGTTAGTCCGCTTATGCGGAACGAGGCGCCCGACGGTGACGATCGACGGGTGCTCGGTCCGCTGCACCACGGCGGCGAGCGCCCCCGCTGGACGTGAGCCCGGCGGCACCACACGCATCTCACCCTTTAGTGCGAGCTGCTGACGAGCCAGGTGCCGGGTTGACGGCGATACCGTGATGATCGAACGCCGGCGGTACACCAGCCGAGATCCCGTCGACTCCAACCAACGGCCGAAGGTGGCCATCGGGGCTGGAAAATACTGCCCGAACTGCTCCTGGTGAACGTGATGCAGGAGCAGCAGGATCGGTGTGCGGCGGGGCAACGCAAGTGGAGTGAAGAATGGAATGCCGTTCTGTGAGTCGATCACGGCGGAGACCCGGCGACGATTTCGCACCAGCCACAGCAGCGCGGCGGCATAGACGGTGAACTGCCCGCCTGACCGGCGGATGGTGTAGCCGTTGACTACTTCGGTCCTGCGCTGCCCGTCGACATGCGCGGCCAGAAGCAGCACGTCCTCGCCCTGCTCCGCGAAGTGCGCCGCCAACTCCTCGCACACCACCTCGGCGCCGCCGGCTTGTGGATGCTTCAAGTCGCGCCAGTTCGTGATGACCAGAACCCCGGGCCGGCGGCTGCGCAGGACCACCGGCATCAGGCGGCCTCGAGGTCAGGAGCGCGCATAGTCGCCTGATTTCTTGAGTAGCCGGCGGACCGAGAAGACGTCCTGAAAGGCGCGCACGCCGTCGGAGACCACGTTGAAGGTGGAACCTTCGTCATTCGACCAGTGAATCGGAAGCTCGTGAACATCGGCATCGCGGCGGAGGAGGCGAGCGATCAGCTCGACATCGAAGGCGAAGCCGGCCATCTGCATCTCGGCAAAGACGGCGCGTGCAGTTTCTCCGCGCATGAGCTTGAAGCCGCACTGGGTGTCGGTGATGCCGCCGACGAGGGACGCTGAGGCTCGGTTGAAAGCACGGCTTCCCAGTCGGCGCATCAGAGGCTGGGAGACCTCATAGCTGGCCCCGGCGCAGCGCCGCGATCCGATCACCACCTCGACCCCGGCGTCGAGACGGGCCAGCGCATCGCTGATTGACGAGGGAGGGGTGGAGAGGTCGGCGTCGCAATACCCTACGAACCGTGCGGTGCTTTTGAGCACGCCAGCCCGGACGGCGGCGCCCTTGCCGCGCGTGCGGCAACTGATGACGCGAACCGGTGTCGCAATCCGGAGCTGGTCGAGGGCAGCGGCGGTGGCGTCGACGCATCCGTTGTCGACGACGGTGATGCGCGCGGAGTAGCCGCATGTCTCCAATACGCGGGATATAGCGGAGACGGTTGCCCCAATTCTCTGGGCTTCGTTCAGAGCCGGAATGATGAGATCGAGATCATAGGTTCGGTGCATATGAACCACGGAAGTCGATACGTTTGCTGCCGGTGGTCGCACCAGCGTCTCCGGCTTGAGCGGCAAGAGCGAGAGTTCAACGCCGTTCGTGTGAAGAAGTGATCTTTCGTCCAGAAGCACTTTGGGCATAACGAAACAATCCCCCTAGCTAGTTCGCGCAATGCACTACCGCAATACCCCTGATTACTTCGAGTAGTGGTTACCCCGTCGCGATCCAGCCGAAGAATACACATATGCAATGACGTCAAATCCCTTCCGAATGTTTCTTCCGATGCACGCCTCCGAAATCCATTTTTGTCCAATTTGCGAGTATTTGAGCGGATCTGGCGCTCGCTTTTCATGAACATCGGATCGCTCGAAATGAAGAATGGGTTCACTAGTTGGAAACGGCATGTTTCACGGCAATTTTCGGGTGGATCCAGGGTATCTGTTGGTTACCTACTGGACATATTGTGATGATGGGCTCATTTTCCCGACCGCGGTGCTTGGTGGTTTCCCTGGTCACCACTTGTCCATTTCGACTGCTACGCTCGCCTCCGTATCCAGGCTTCGGAGGGTCGAGACCTATCGTGAATAGTTCGCATGTAAGGCGTTTGTCCTGCATCGCCTACGTGCTGGGACGTTCGGCACTGAGTTGAGCACAAGAGGCAATGCGGGCGAGTTGCTCGACGTCATCAGTGCGTTCGGGGGGTGCGGTGACGGGCCTGTCACGACGCGAGGTCGGCTGCGGGGTGCGAAATTGATCGTCGCCTCTCCGCATCTAGATGATGCATTCCTTTCCTGCGCGGCGTTGCTGCAAGATATCCGTCGCATGGTTTCAGTATCCGTGGTCACATTGTTTACCGAGGGTGGCAATTTGGTGACCCTTTCTGGTCGGCAATTCGTCAGGCAGTGCGGATACTCCGACGTGGACGGTCTCTACCGCGATAGGCGGGCTGAGGATCTCGTGGCGGCGGGGATGCTCGGCGTCGACGCTGAGCACTTGAGCTTCGTCGAGGCTCTCTATCGACCGAAGCCCGAGGCCCGAGGCCGTGTGCTCCGACGTATGTCGGCCGCCTTTCCGGAGTCTGCCGCGATCTATCCGACTTATCGATGGCACGCCTCCAAGGGGACGATTGCCCAATCGGACCTGTCGACTCTGAAGTCGGCGTCAACGGCTCTCGGGCGGTACAACACCTCGGAGAACGTCGTGGCGCTCTGCCCGCTGGGCATTGGTGATCACGTAGATCATGTGCTGACCCGTACTGCGGTTGAGGCAGTGTTCCAACCCGAGCAGATCATCTACTACGCCGACCAGCCGTACGCCCTGCACTGGCCGACCTCAAGGTGGCGCTATCCGGATGGTTCACGGGAGCCTGTCGAATACCGGGGCGATCAGATACGGAAGGCGAGCATCCTGCGCACCTACGCCACGCAGGTCGACGCTCTCTTTCCGGAGGGCATGCCGGAACTGTCCGAGTTCTACTACGCCTACCGGCGATGACGCTCCGGCGACGGACATGAGGATCGGACCCCGGCGGGGGCCGCGAACCCGTCCTCGGATTATCCTCTCGATCTTCGATCACGAACAGAATCCGTACTACGCTGGCGGCGGCCCAGCCGTAGTCAAGCGGATAGCCGCTGAGCTTACGCCGCAATACGAGGTGATCGTGGTGACGGCGGGGAGCCGGCGCACCGAATTCCGAGAGGGCATCTGCTACCGATTTCTGCCCGTTCTCTGGGGTGGGCCGAGAGGCGGTCAGCTTCTTTGGGCCCTCGTGCTGCCACTGGTTGCGGTCTTCTGCGACTTCGATCTCTGGGTCGAGAGCTTCACGCCGCCCGTCTCCTCCAACTGCCTACCTCTGGTGACCCGCAAACCTGTCCTGGGTGTCGCGCAGGCGCTGTCAGCTCGAGCCATGGCTAAGCGCTACGGCACCAAGCTGCCCGTCCTGCTGGAGCGGCGCCTCTTGTCGACATATCGAGACATTGTGGTGCTGAACGAATTCGACCAAGCCGAAGTGCGTACGTCGACGCCCAAGACCGCCGTTCATCTCATTCGCAACTCGGTCGCCGTTCCGGAATCGCTTCCTTCGCGCAACTCGGCAACGCAGCCGTATGGGCTCTTTCTTGGGCGTATCGAGATATATCAGAAGGGGATCGACCTGCTGCTCGCCGCGCATCGTGAAGCTGGCGCAGCAGCGCTGCCGTTGGTCATCGCTGGATCTGGCGCGTCTTCGGAGAACCGCACGCTAGAGCGACTCATCGCCCAGGCACCCACCGACGTCCGTTGGGTGGGTCGGGTCGCCGGCGCCGAGAAGGATTCTCTGGTTCGGGGTGCGGCCTACCTTGTCGTCACATCGCGTGAAGAGAGCTTCTGTCTGGCCGCACTGGAGGCGATGTCCTTCGCGGTCCCGGTCATCCACTTCGATCTTCCACAGCTCTCCTGGATTCCGGACGAGTGCGGTGTCCGTGTCCGCTGCTTCGACATACCGGCGCTGGCCGGGTCGCTCCGTGACCTGTCGGCGAATACGGAGGCTCGTGAGCGGTTGGGAAGCAACGCTCGTGATTTTGCCGTCGAGACGAGTCGCACCAATCAGGGTGCGTATCGGCGGTTAGTGGAAGAACTACTTGGCGCGGAGCGCGTCCGGGCAATCCGGCCTGGAGCAGACCCAATCCGTCCCAGAAAAATGACCGACCCGGAAAGGGAATTTTGATGAGTGGCAATAGTCGATCGGTGAAGCAGGGCCTCTTGCGACGGCGTAAGCGGCCCGCGCCGGAGGTGGGCGGCTTTGCCGATCTGGGGTCGCAGCTGAACTACGTACTCGGTATTGACACCGGCCGACGCGCCAAGAGCCTCGCGATTGTCGGCAACTATGGCAATGGCAACACCGGCGATGAAGCGATTCTGGCCGGTATCGCCGAGCTGCTTCCGACCGGGACCCGCTTGCGGGTGCTGGCGAAGGATGCGAGCCTCGTCCCGCCGATCGAACTGGCGGATGGCGCCGTCGTGGTGAATCGTCAATCGAAGCAGGGCATCAAGGCCCTGCTCGGCTCTGACGTCGTCGCCATCGGCGGAGGTGGAATGTTCGGCTCCGGAATGCCTCGCCTCTTGCACGCATTGCCGGTGGTCGGTCTTCTGCTCAGCTACGCCGGGCGCGACGTGATCTTCGTCGTGATCGGAGCCTACCCCGACATGCCCGGGACCAGTGCGCGTCTCCTGCAGTCGCTGGTGTCACGCTCGCCCGCGGTGACCGTGCGGGACCCGATCACGGCTGAATTCCTGCAGCGTAGAGATGCTCGCCGTAGAAACGGGCTGAGCGTCGTGGCCGATCCAGCGGTCGCCCTCTCGCCGGCAACGCCTGAAGCTATCGCGCGCGAACTAGGCGACGACTGGCAGGTCGACCGCCTGCGGTTGGTGGTCTCCCTGAAGCCGTCGCCGCGGCCCAGTGACAATGAGGCTCAGGTCGTCTGGGCAGCGGAGGTGATCCGGGAGTGGACATCGCGGCCTGGTGCCACCGCCTGCCTTCTGTCACTCTCGTCCCAGGGGGATTTCGGCCTCGGGGATTCGGTCACCGACGCCACGCTGGCGGGGCAGGTGCGGCAGCTCTGCGGCCTCGACTCGGAGATCCGCTTAGTCGGCCCGAACCTGTCACCTCGGGTCGCGAAGGGTGTCATCGCATCCTCCGGGGGCGTGGTCGGGGCGCGGCTCCACGCTCTGATCTTCGCCCATGCCGTGGACGTCCCAGCGTTTGGCATCATCTTCGAGGTCAAGACACGTCAGTACGCCTCCGAGATCGACGCCGAGTTCTGCGAACTGCCTCACCCTGACTTCGCTGGCATCAGCGAATGGCTCGACCAGGTGTATCGCGCCGGCTCATTGTCGTGGGAGGTACGCGCCGAGGAGATCGCCGGCGGCTAGCTCGTCACAACTGGCTCCGGGGCCGGCTCCGGTTCGGGCTCCGGCTCCGGTGCGGCCGGAGGAGCCGGCGGCGCGGTGAGCGACTGCTGCAGGATCTGCGCGACATCCAGTACCTGCACGTCGTCGCGGGCATCGCCGTCGGCCTTCTTCGCCGTCACGGCGTCCGAGAGCATGACCATGCAGAACGGGCAGGCGGTCGAGATCAGGTCGGGGTCCAGGCCCAGCGCCTCTTCGGTGCGCTCGACGTTGACCCGCTTGCCGATCTTCTCCTCCATCCAGAAGCGAGCGCCGCCGGCGCCACAGCAGAAGCCTCGGTCCTTGCAGCGGTGCATCTCTTCGGACTTCAGCGACGGGATAGCGCCGAGGACGTCACGCGGCGGCGTGTAGACCTTGTTGTGCCGGCCCAGGTAGCACGGGTCGTGGTAGGTGACCTTCTTGTCGACCGGCTCGACCGGCGTGAGGCGCCCCTCGTCGACCAGCTTGGCCAGCAGCTGGGTGTGATGGACGACCTCGTAGTTCCCGCCGATCTGCGGGTACTCGTTGGCGATCGTGTTGAAGCAGTGCGGGCAGGTGGCGACGATCTTCAACGGCTCGGCCCGGGTGATCGAGTTGAGCACCTCGACGTTCTGCTGCCCGAGCTGCTGGAAGAGGAACTCGTTGCCCAGACGGCGCGCCGAGTCGCCGGTGCAGGTCTCCTCCTTGCCCAGCACCGCGAATTCGACGCCGGCCACGTTCAGCAGCTCGGCGAAGGCCTTGGTGACCTTCTTGGAGCGGTCCTCCAAGGATCCGGCGCAGCCGACCCAGAAGAGGTACTCGATCTCCGGGCCGAGCTTCTCGCCCGGGTTCGCGCGCTTGACCTCGAAGTCGAGCTCCTTGATCCAGTCCTCACGCATCTTCGGGGCCAGGCCCCAGGGGTTGCCCTTGCTCTCCAGCTTGCGCAGCATGACGCCGGCCTCGGACGGGAACGCGGACTCGATCAGCACCTGGTAGCGGCGCATGTCGACGATGTGGTCGATGTGCTCGATATCCACCGGGCACTGCTCGACGCAGGCGCCACAGGTGGTGCAGGACCAGAGCACATCCGGGTCGATGACCCCGAAGCTGGCGGCGTCACCGACGAGCGGGCGCATCAGCTGCTCGACGTTGGTGCCCTCGACGCGCGGGTACCCCGCCTCGGGGACGTGCGCTCCGTGGTCGCCCTCCAGGCTGAAGGCCGGCTCCACGCCCTCGCCTGCGGTCTTGCCGTCGATCAGGTACGGGGCCTTGGCGAAGAGGTGGTCGCGCAGGTCCATGATGAGCAGCTTCGGCGACAGCGGCTTGCCGGTGTTCCAGGCCGGACACTGCGACTGGCAGCGTCCACACTCGGTGCAGGTGGCGAAGTCGAGGTAGCCCTTCCAGGTGAAGTCCTCGATCTTGCCCTTGCCGAAGACGGTGTCCTCGTCGAGGGAGTCGGGGTCGGCGAAGTCGATCGGGTCGCCGTTGTTGTCGGTGACCGGCAGCAGCGGGCCGAGGCCCTTCGGCAGCCGCTTGAAGTACACGTTGATCGGTGCCGTGGCGATGTGCAGGTGCTTGGAGTAGGTGACGATCACCAGGAACACCATGACGACGGCGACCTGGGCGATCAGGAAGAAGGTGGCCAGACCCTCGTTGTAGTCACCCTGCCCGAAGAGCTGGGCGGTGGCGTAGCTGGCGAAGGTCCACTTCGACTCGCCGAAGGGGAACTGGCCGGCGTTCATCTGCGCGCCACGCAGCCCGAAGAGGGTGAGCACGACCAGCGTGATCATGATGAGGATGATCCAGGCCGGGCCGGTGTGCGAGCCGTAGAACCGGGACGCGCGCTGCTTTCGGGCCGGTGCGTTGCGAACTCGCAGGATGGCGAAGGTGGCCAGACCACAGAGCACCGCGACCCCGAAGAAGTCTTCGAGGAACCCGAGCACCTGGGACTCACCGATGATCGGGATGTGGAAGTCCTTGCTGATGATCAGGGCGCCGTAGGCCTCGAGGATCGTCAGGTTGAGGATGAGGAAGCCCCAGAAGGTGAAGAAGTGCGCGAGGCCGGGGACAGACCACTTCAGCAGCTTCTTCTGGCCGAGCACCTCCTCGGCGTCGTTGACTACGCGCGGAGCGGCATCCTTGCCCCGGCCCTTGGCGGGTTTGCCGGAGCGAATCAGCTTCACCAGCCAGAGGATTCGGCGACCGGCGATTATCGCGGTGACCAGAGTCAAGGCAACGGTGATGATGACGCGCAGTAACACTCGGTTCTCCTATTGCGGCAGTCTGCTGACCTGTCGTGTCAGCAGTCTTCTCAGCAGTTTTTCCGGCAGTCTTCCCAGCGGTCTTTGCCAGCAGTCTTGCCAGCACAGCAAATACATGACAACTAGATCATGTACGACGCTAGAACCTAGAGAGCCTATAGAAACTACTGGCCGGTAACTAGCAGACGTTGCGCGCATCACCCCCCGGACCGCCCGATCGGGGAGTTCGATGCCCGGAATCCGGACCGAAAACTCCCCGATCGAGGGGTAGGGCAGACGTGCGTTAGTTGCAGGCGCCCCAGAGCCACTTGCCGCTGAACCGGTCGTCCAGGAAGTTGAGGACGTCCGGCGTCTTGGTGACGGCCAGCGTGACGTGCTCGGAGAGCAGGACGGGCTGGGCCACCACCTTCACGCCCTGGCTGCAGTACTTCTTGACCAGCGCCTCGGAGTCGGCCGTCGGGATCGCCTCGTCCAGCTGGGAGTAGTAGTCATAGATAACCGACACGGGCTTGTTCTGGCCGAGACTGTCGGCGGCCAGGATGGCCTGGTTCTGCGGCTCGCTGAACGCATTCGGGTTGGTCGTGAAGTCACTGATCTTCTTCAGGGCCAGTCCGGGTGCGAAGTCGGCGATGCAGGAGTTGTCGGCCGCCTTGAAGGCCGCGACGCCAGCCGGATTCAACTGCCCCCACATGTTCCACTCCGGGTACTCGTGGCTGAGCCCGAGCATGGCCCCGGCGATGAAGCCGAAGAAGAGGCCCCCGTCCAGTGACTTGACCGTGTTGGCCAGGTTCGGCGGCGCGCCGCCGAAGGCGATCCCGGCGATCTTGAGGTCCGGCGCGTAGCTGTGCTGCAACTCTGCCGTCCAGGCCGTCGCGTGGCCTCCGCCTGAGTAGCCCCAGGCACCGACCGGCGTCTTGGAGGAGAGGCCGGCGGTGGAGAAGCTCTGCGCGGCGCGGATGCCGTCAAGGGCGATGTGGGCCTCCTGTGGCCCGACCAGGAAACCGGAGTCCGGGCCCTCGTAGTCGGGTATGGACAGCGCGAAGCCCTTCATCAGGGCCAGGGCCATCAGCGACTGCTCCTGACCGGTGAGGATGTTGCTGCCGGTCTCCAGGGTGTAGGACGGGGCGCACTGCGATCCGGTGCTGTCCTCGGCCGCCTGGTAGGAGACCAGTGGGCGCGATGGCGCGCCACCGGTGTACTTGGCCGTCGGCACCAGGATGGTCGTCACCGCGGTGATCGGCTGGTTGTGGGCGTTGTTGGAGCGGTAGGCCAGCTGCCAGGACTTGGCTGACTGGGTGATCCCGACGAAGGCCACCGACGCGTTCACCACCCGGGATCGGATGATGGCACCGTTGGAGTAGCTCGCGAGATTGGCCGGCGATTGGTAGAACGGATCGTCCTTGGGCAGCGGATAGGTCGCTGCGGTGTCGGCCCCGGCGCCGCTGCTGGCGGTGCCGACCAGACCGGCCGCGGCCGCCGCAGTCACCGCGAGCAGGCCGGCGGTGAGGGCGGCGAGGCGCCGTCCAGATCGTTTTCTCATGTTTCCCCCGTGCTTGTGCTGGTTTTCGGTAGGCAGCCGCAGCGCCGACCGTCGCGCTTCGCGGTCCGGCCGGCGCCGCAGCTGCCTCTCTTGCCAGGTCGTGGTGCTGCTTATTCCCAGAGCAGCACCACCACCAGTCCTCGCTAGTGCCTCAGCGCTCGTAGGGGGAGGATGGCCGAAGCCTCGTTTATTACTCCCCGGTAGATGCGATGTAGGTCTCGAAGCTATGGGCAGACCGGGATTGTGACAAGGCCACTTTTCATATGCGAATGTGATCTAAATCACGTGGTACCCGACGTTCACGATACCGTTCGTAGAACCCAAAACCGGGCGGGGCGATTGTTACTTAGCGCCGGGTTAGCGAGGGTTTACTCAGTGTGGGTAACTCTGGCGCTGATGTCCGTCTCGTGCGGGTGCTTCGGAGGGGGTGACTAGCTGGGCGTGATGGACGGCGGGGCGATCGAATCGCGGAGTTGAACCGCCGGCGAGAGCACCTTGCGGCGGCTGCGCTTGCCGCCGTCGACGGCCAGTATCGTCCGCGCGACGACCGACTCGGTGAGCTCGTCCACCGGCCAGTGATACGTCGACAGCGGTGGGGTGAGGACCCGGGAGACCGGCTCGTCGTCGTAGCCCATCACCGACAGATCCGTCGGGATATCCAGGTTGAGCCCGCGCGCGGCCAGGTAGACGCCATAGGCGATCGAATCGGCCAGGCAGAGGATCGCCGTCGGCCGGGGGATGCCGGTGAGCACCGAGGTGGCCACTGCGGTGGCGCCGTCCAGGTCATGGGGCGCGGTACGTAGTACCGCTCGCAGCCCCAGTGTCGGCGCCACCTGGTGGACAACCGCCTCAGCGGAGCGGTCCGGGGTCCCGGTGCTCACTGCGGTCAGTACGGTGACGTCCCGATGCCCGGCGTCGGCCAGCCGGGTCAGCGCGTCGGTGACCGCCATCGCGTTGTCGAAGACGACCTCGGCCGCGGTCGATGCACCCGGAAGCCCGTCGCCGATGCTGACCAGCACCGTCTCGGCGGCGATGGTCGACCAGTGGGCCGCGCGCGGGTCGACCGGCAGGCTGATCAGGCCGTCGACGCGCTGGTCCACGAGTTGGCGGGCCAGCGACGCTTCGCGCTGTGGATCGTTGGCGGCGTCGACGATGAGGGCCTGCCGTCCGGCCTCCAGGAGCCCGCGTCCGAGTGCGGCGGCGACGCGCTGCTGCCAGGCATCTTCGAGGGCGCCGCAGAGGACGCCGATGTTGTTCGTCCGACCGGAGGAGAGGGCCCGCGCGATCGGATCGACCTGGTATCCGAGTCGCTCGGCCGAGGCGCGCACCCGCGCCTGGGTCTGCTCCGGGACTTGCAGTCCGCGCAATGCATAGGAGACTGCAGCAGTAGAGAGACCGGTGTCTGAGGCGATGTCGCGTAGCGTCGGCCGGCGCCGGTGCTCGGTCATGGCGCCAGCCTACGGCGTGCCGGCCCACGGCGGGCTATAGCGCACTGAACCGATTCACTGTAGCGTGTCACTTAACCGTTTCACCGGAATGGAGGCGACCAGCTAGTGAGTCTGCTGCCGGGGCGTGTCGACGTGCACCAGCATCTCTGGCCGGCCGCCCTCATCGACGCCTTACGCACGCGCAGTGAGCCGCCTTTTCTTGACGGTTGGACGCTGCATCTGGCCGGCGAGGCGCCCTACCCGGTCAACCCGGCGCATCATGACGTCGCGACGCGGGCGGCCGCCGAATCCGGGGCCGACCAGGTGCTCCTCTCCCTCTCGGCCGGCCTGGGAATCCATGACCTGAAGCCGGAGGATGCCGCGCCGCTACTGACCGCCTGGCACGACGGCGTCGCTGAACTGCCGGCGCCGTTCGGGGCCTGGGCCGCCACCACCTACGCCGACCCTGATCTGGGGCTGCTCGCGCGGCGACTGGCCGGCGGAGCCTTCGTCGGGTTGGAGGTCTCGGCCAACTGGTTGGCGACGCCGACGCTGCTGCAGCGTCTGCTCCCGACGCTCGAGGTCTGCCAGGCGGCCGACCGGCCGGTGCTGGTTCACCCGGGGCCGGTCACCGGTGAGCACGGCGGCACCGAGCAGGCTTGGTGGGCGCCGGTGGTGAACTACACCGCGCAGTTGCAATCGGCCTGGTGGGCCTGGGCCGCGGTCGGACGCCGCCTGCTGCCCGAACTGAGGATCTGCTTCGTCGCCTGTGCCGGCTTGGCGCCGGCCCACCAGGAGCGGTACCTGGCCCGCGGCGGCGTCCCCCTGGCCGTGGATCCGGATGCATTCGTCGACAGCTCCTCCTACGGTCCGCAGGGACTCGACGCGGTGATCCGCGCCCTCGGTGTGGACGTGATCGTCTATGGAAGTGATCGCCCCTACGCCGAGCCGGTGGAGCTCGCCGGCTCCTACGCCGGTGCATCCGTGCGGCACGCGATCAACATCGCCAATCCCCGACGGCTGCTTGTCGGTGGCTCGCCGTGACCGATGTGGATTGGGTGCCGGCGCAGGAGGCGCTGCGCCTGAACGTCACCGGGCACGAGGTGTCGCTGGCGACGCTGCCCGGGCGTGACCTGGATCGGTGGGAACTGCTGGAGCTGGCTGGGTCGGTGGCGGCTACACCGCACCTGTGGCGCGAACACGTCGCCTACTCCGACTCCGAACGCCACTATGTGTCGCTGTACCGCGACGCCCATGTGGATGTCTGGGTGCTCTGCTGGACTCCGAGCAACGACACCGGCTGGCACGACCACGACATCTCGTCGGGGGCGGTGGCCGTGGTCGAGGGGTGCCTAGTCGAGCACAACCTGGCCGTCGGCGTGCCGAGCCTGGTCACCGACGTGCCGGCCGGCCAGATCTTCTGCTTCGGTCCGGAGCATATTCATCGGCTGGTCGGACGTGATGCCGGCAGTGTCTCCGTCCACGCGTATTCACCACCGTTGTGGCGGCTCGGCCAGTACACGGTGAGCCGCACCGGCGTGCTGCGACGCAGATCGGTCTCCTACGCCGACGAGCTGCGCCCGCTGGACGACATGATCGTCTGAGCGCCGGGGTGCGCGCCTTGTAGGTGGAGCTGCCGGTCGCGGCGCGATAAACGGAACTTCGGCCTACAAAGCGGTGGGTTGGGCGAGGGTTGGCAGCAAATCCTGCGCGATGGAGATGTCGTCGGTGAGGGATCGATCGTTGAGCCGGCCGGGCAGCGACGCGGCGGTGCGCAGGGCTGCCGCGAGGCCGGGAGTGAGCTGTGCGGTCTCGACGTCGGCCAGTCGCAGCGCGCGAACGGCGGCCACCAGTTCGCAACCCAGCACCGCCGAGTAGGAGTCCACCGCGCGCAACGCATTGCGAGCGGCCAGTGACGCGAAGCTGGCATCGTCCTCGACGCCCTGCGATAGTGCCACACCCTGCAGCCCGACCGGTATGCCGTAGCCGCGGAGCTCGGCCAGCGCCGACGCGGCGACGTACTCGAGGATCATCGCGCCGGAGGCTCCTGGCTCAGGCCCGGCGAGAAAGGACGCCAGCCCGGTGAGCGACGGATCGTTCAGGTACGTGAGGCGGGCGAGGCTCAACTGCGTGGTCTGGGCCAGGGCTGAGGTGAGACCGTCCAGAGCCTGGGCCAGGTAGACCGCGTGGAAGCCACCGTGATGGGCCACCCCGGAGTCAGCGAGGAAGAGCGGGTTCTCGCTCGGGGCGTTGGCCATCGTCTCGACGACGCCGGCGGCGCGAGCCAGGGCATCGACGAAGGCGCCGTGGACCTGGGGCAGGGCTCGGAGTCCGAATGGGTCCTGGATGCGAGCGGGCGGCCGGTCGCCGACCAGTGCGCCCATCGTCGTAGCAACGTGCGAAACCCCCGGAAAGGGCGACCCGACGACAGCTGACGGGCTGAGCGCCTCGCGGTTGCCGTCGAGAGCGACAAAGCTGAGCGCACCCACGACCAGGCTCGCCGATGAGAGCATCCGGAGGTCGGAGCAGGCCAGTGCCGCGTCGGCGATGGTGGCCGCGTTGCTGCTCATGAACGGCAACGCGTCGCCGGCGGTGAAGCGGATCGGGGTCGCGAACCGCGGCTCACAGACCGCCTCCCCGGCCAGGGCCAGCGCCGCGGTGGCCAGCGCCGAGAGGTCGCCGGTGCCGATGCTGCCGAGTTCGAGGATGGTGGGTTGGGCGTCGGTCGCGAGTTGGGCGGTCAGTGCGTCGAGCAGCCGAGGGCTGACGCCGCTGCCACCGGCGGCCAGTTGGTTGAGCCGGATGACCAGCATCGCCCGCACCCGCCGACGCGAGCGTGGCCCGCCGGCTGCCGTCGAGTGAGAGCGCAGCAGGCGCAGTGCGTGCGCGTCCGAGGTCGCCACCTCGGTGCCGCGGTTGGCCCCGACCCCGGTGGAGCGACCGTAGAGGGGACGGAACCCGGCGACGTGCTCGGCGTAGTCGTGCGACGCGGCGGCCCGGGAGCGGGCGGCGTCGGTGACGCGGACCGCGGCGGTGCTGTCGGTCGCCGCGCGCGCGATCTGATCGACCCTCAGTGAAGCACCGTCCAGCTCCAGCACTCTAGTATTCCTATCGCAGCTATGTGGAACGCGAAGAATTCGACGCGATACTCGGTAACGATTGGATCACGCATCCAACCCTTAATCCGTTCAGTGCTTTCCTGAGCCTCCACGCTGTGGAACGGTTTCACTGGTTGGTAGCAACATTCCACCAGACGGCATCAACGCAGTCGATGATGCTCCCGTTCGGACCCCTGTCAGCTGGCGTCTTGGAGTCGCACGAAGTATGACCACTGATTCTGTGGCCAAATCCTCGACGCGCGCCGTCGAGCGGGCGCTCGGCCTGCTGGCTGAAGTCTGCGATCAGGGCGCTCTCACCCTCGCCGAATGTGCCCGCCGCTCCGGACTCCCGTCGAGCACCGCGCTGCGGCTGCTGCGCACGCTGGAGAGTTCCGACTTCGTCAGCCGCGATCATGACGGCACCTTCCGGGCCGGCACGCGCCTCATCCAGATCGGCGCGTCGGCACTGGGACGGCAGTCGCTGGTCCGGCTCTGTCAACCGGCGCTGGGGCGAATCGCCGAGGCCAGTGGCGAGTCGACCTACCTCAGCATCCTGGGTCCGGGAGAGACGGCGGTGTACATCGGCATGGTGGAGGGGACGCACGCCGTTCGGCACACCAGTTGGGTCGGGCGCACCATCCCGCTCGACGCGACGGCGGCCGGGCAGGTGCTGCGCGGCGAACTCCCCCCGTCGGGTTACGTGGCCTACCGCTCGTCAGTCGAGCCGGATGTGACCGCCCTCGCCGCGCCGATTCGTCGATCTGGCGGAATAGCCGGAGTCATCTCGGTGGTTGGACCTACTTATCGACTGGACGAGCCACAGGTCGAGTTCATCGGCCGGCTCGTCAACCGCGAAGCCGCGTCTCTCAGCCGGCAATTCGCCGCCGCCCAACTGGCAACGCCAGAGCTCTCCGATTCACGAAGTGAGGTGGTAGCCGGATGATCCGCTTCGAGTCGGTGACCAAGCGATACCCCGACGGGACCGTCGCCGTCGATTCCCTGGATTTCACTGCGCCTTCCGGGCAGATCACGGTGCTCGTGGGGCCTTCGGGGTGTGGCAAGACCACCAGCCTGCGCATGATCAACCGAATGATCGAGCGCACCAGCGGCACCATCTGGCTCGACGATCGCGACGTGTCGAAGGTCGCTCCGGCCCAACTGCGCCGGGGCATCGGCTACGTCATCCAGAACGCCGGGCTCTTCCCCCATCGCACGATCGTCGACAACATCGCGACGGTCCCGCTGCTGCTCGGCGAGAACAAGAGAGAGGCCCGTCGTAAGGCCCTGGAGTTACTGGAGCGGGTCGGACTCGACCCGAAGTTCGCCAAGCGCTATCCGGCCCAGCTCTCCGGCGGCCAGCAGCAGCGCGTGGGCGTCGCCCGGGCGCTGGCCGCCGACCCGCCGGTGATGTTGATGGATGAGCCGTTCAGTGCCGTCGACCCGGTGGTCCGCGAGCAGTTGCAGAACGAGTTCCTCCGACTGCAGAGCGAACTGGGCAAGACCATCGTCTTCGTCACCCACGACATCGACGAGGCGATCAAGCTCGGCGATCAGGTGGCGGTGCTGAGAGTGGGTGGCCACCTGGCGCAGCTCGCGACACCGGCCGAACTCCTCTCCCACCCGGCCGACCCGTTCGTCGCCGGCTTCGTCGGCCGGGATCGGGGCTACCGGGCGCTCGGCTTCACCTCGGCCGGCCCCCTCCCACTGGCAGAGGAGCCCGTGGTGAGCATCGGCGCGCCGCTGGCCACCGCCAGGGACCGGGCCCAGGACGGGTGGATCATCGTCGTCGACGACCACAACGCGCCGCTGGGGTGGCTGTCGGTCAAGGGCGTCTCGGACGAGGCGCTGCGGGGCGATGTGACCCCCGACCTGCTCAATCTCGGGGGAACGCTGGCCCGCGAAGGTACGAGTTCGCTTCGCGAGACGCTCGACGCGGCGCTCTCCTCGCCCAGCGGGCGCGGCGCAGTGGTCGACGAGAACGGCTACCTACTCGGCACGGTCACGGCGAACGTGGTTCTCGAACGCATCCAACGCTCCTCGGCCGAGTCGTTTCTCTCCCGAACGCCGGCTCAACTGTCGCCGTCCTCGGAGCCGACGGCGACATGAAGATCTGGGACTACTTCCGCCACGACCAGTCCGAGATCATCGGCTGGATCTGGACCACGGTCTGGCTGGCGCTGGTGCCGCTGGTCATCGGGCTGGTCATCGCCCTTCCGATCGGGTGGGTGGCCAGTCGATTTCGATGGACCTACCCGCCGCTCTCCACCGCAGCCGGGATCCTCTACACGATTCCGTCGCTGGTCCTCTTCGTGGTTCTCCCTGGGATTCTCGGCACGAAGGTCCTCTCGCCGATCAACATCGCGGTCGCCCTGACCGTCTATACCGTGGCGCTGCTGGTGCGGGTGGTGGCCGACGGGCTGAACTCGGTGTCGGCCGACACTCTGGCCGCCGCCTCGGCGATGGGGTACACCGGGGTGCAGCGACTCTTTGCGGTGCAGTTTCCGATCGCGGTGCCGGTGATCGGCGCCGGCCTGCGGGTCGCGGCGGTCTCCAACGTCAGCCTGGTCTCGGTGGCCTCGGTGGTCGGCATATCGCAGCTCGGCTCGCTCTTCACCCTCGGTTACCAGACCGGTGACCTCACCCCGATCCTGCTGGGCATCATCCTCATCATGCTGCTGGCCCTGATCTTCGACTCGCTCATCCTGATCTCGCTGCGGGTCATGACCCCGTGGAAGCGGGCGGTGGCCGGTCGATGAGTTCGGCAACGATACTGGCCGACGGGTCGACCAGCCTCTCCTTCGACACCGTCCGCGTCTGGTTCAACGACCCGAGCAACTGGTGGGGTCCGCAGGGCCTGCTGGCGCTGCTGCGCGAACACATCGTCTACACCGTCATCGCCGTCGTCGTGGCGACGGCGATCGCCCTGCCGCTCGGGCTACTGATCGGCCACACCGGCCGCGGGGTCGCGCTGGTAGGTGGCCTCACCAATGGAATGCGGGCCATTCCCACACTCGGGTTCGTGGTGCTGCTCGTGGTGTGGATCTCGCCGCAGATCCACATCAAGGCGGCGGTGCCCGGACTGATCCCGCGGGGGGGATTGCCGTTCGTGATCCCGATCGAGATCGTCCTTATCGTCTTGGCGATTCCGGCCATCCTGACCAACACCTACGCCGGGGTGCAGAACGTCGACCCGGTTATTCGCGACGCCGCGACGGGGATGGGTATGACCGGCGGGCAGGTCGTCCGGCAGGTGGAGGTCCCGATAGCGCTTCCCCTGATTATCTCGGGCATTCGTAGCGCCACCCTGCAGGTGATTGCCACGGCGACGGTGGCGGCCTACGTGCCTTTCCTGGGCGGCCTGGGGCAGCTCATCATCAATGGCGCGCAGCAGTTCAACGACCCTCAGCACGGCTATCCGGCCATGGTCTGTGCCGGAATTACGGTTGCCGTGCTGGCCATGTTGGCTGACTTCCTGCTGGCCCTGCTGCAGCGGGTGCTCGTCTCGCCTGGTGTCTCCGGGCGATTCGGCCGAGCGTCGCGCCGTTCAGACGGTATCGCCATTCAGATCCCGGAGGTGCTACCCACAAACGGCTGATCGGTATTTCAACATTTTCAGTTAGAAATCAAGGAGAATCATGAAGCGTATTTCCCTAGTTGCGGCTGCCAGCGTGGCCGCCGCCCTGGCCCTCACGGCCTGCGGCAGTAGCGGCAGTTCCAGCAAGACCAGCACCGAGGCGACGACCGCCGGTGGCACTGCCGCATCGGCGGCCTCCGGACCGGGATCGCTGATCGTCGGATCGGCCGACTTCGGTGAGAACGTACTGCTGGCCAACATCTACGCCGACGCGATGGCGGCCAAGGGTGTGAAGATCACCAAGAAGCTCAACATCGGCGAGCGCGCAGCGTACATTCCAGCCCTCAAGGACGGATCGATCGACTTCATCCCTGAGTACAGCGGATCGATCCTGTACTACCTCGACCCGAAGGCAACCGCCAAGAGTCCGGACGATGTCTACGCGGCGCTGCCGACCGCGGCCGGCAGCGACCTGTCGGTGCTGAAGTACGCCGCCGCGCAGGACAGTGACACGATCACCGTCACCAAGAGCACGGCGTCGAAGTACAACCTGAAGTCGATCGCGGACCTGTCCTCGGTCGCCAGCAAGCTGACGCTGGGTGCCCCGGCCGCGTTCCAGACCCGCCCGGATGGGGTACCGGCCCTGAAGTCCGTCTACGGAGTCACCTTCGGCACATTCACGCCGATCTCGGCCTCCGGTTCGATCACGGTCGACTCGCTCAAGGGCGGAAACATCGATGCGGCGGACATCTTCTCCACCGACCCGTCGATCGCGGCCAACGACTTCGTGTCGCTGTCTGACCCGAAGAGCATGTTCGCGGCCCAGAACATCATCCCGCTGCTCAGCGCCTCCAAGGTGACCTCGACGATCACCGACGCGGCGAATGCGGTCTCGGCCAAGCTCGACACGGCGACCCTGGCCAGCCTGGTCACCAAGGTCCAGGTGGATAAGCAGGATTCGGACACCGTCGCCAAGGCGTGGCTGACCAGCGTCGGCCTCGCCTGACCGATAGAAGGTTCTCAGCGGCTCGGACGGTGCCGGGTGTTCTCCACGAACACCCGGCACCGGTCGTCTGCGCTGCTTTGGCGGCGAGCGTCCGGCTACCGACCGAGCAGGCCGCCGAGACCGCCGAGGCCGCCGATACCTTCGCGCGGTGACTCGCTCGGCACCACCGCCGAGACCCAGGCCGCGAAGGCATCGGGGTTACGGGACTGCAGCAGCACCCGTCCCGGGCCGGTGAAGTCGAAGACCCATCCCTCGCCGGATTTCAACGACTGGATCGATCGCCCCTGTGAGGCCCGACGCATCTGGAAGTTGATGGAGAGGTGATAGGCCACCACGTGGCCGGTGTCGATGGTGACGGTCTCACCCGGCTCCAGGTCGATGATGTCGACCGCGCCGTAGACGCTCACCAGCGCCTGGCCCTGACCGGCGGCACGGTAGCCGAAGCCGCCCTCGCCGCCGAAGAGGTTCTGCATGCCGCCCCACTGGGTGTCGATCTCCACACCGTGCGAATTCGCGATCCAACTGCCGCGGCGCAGGAAGAACGGCTGATCCGGGGTGACGTCGATGGAGATCGTGTCGCCGGGTAGCACCCCGGCCACGTCCACCCAACCACCCTGCGGGGGCGCGGTGTAGGTCGTGACGTAGTACGAGCCGCCGCCCAGCATGCTCCGTTTCAGCCCGGCCACCATGCCGCCCTGAGACTTCGCCTCGAGGGTGACGCCTGAGCTGTGCGCGATCATCGCGCCCCCCTCGACCCGCAGCGGCTCGCCGGGCGCGAGGAGGCAGCGCGCGACGGTGAAGGACGGGTTGTGACGCATCTGGACCTGCATGCTGCCTCGGCTATCTACCGCTTCTGCGGATAAGTCGCTACTCGGTTAAGAACGCTTGGCCATGTCGGCCAACCACTGGTTGTAGGCGTCGCGATCGGCGTCGCTGTCGTCGATGTCGGCCGTCTGCGTGGTGATGGCGTCCCGCTCGGGAGAGGAGGCGATGGAGGCGCGCTCGGCCAGCGTCTGGGCTCTGGCCTGCTCCAGCCAGCTGGCTCGGTCGCGACCGGAGCGCCCGCTCTGACCAAGCCAACTGATGGCCAGCGCCACCATGATCGCGGCCATGATCGCATCGCCGCCGAACCACATGATGGAGCCGCCGGTCTTGGTGTCACTCAGGGCGCCGACACCGGTCGGAGCCTGCATCGAGATCGGCTCGGTGCTCATCATCAGAACCACCCCGGTGAAGGTGTCGACGGCCATCGACACCGCCAGCAGCACCCAGCGGATCGGGGTGGAGAGCTGCCAGCGCAGCGGCTCGTCTCCGAGGATCAGGGCGAAGAACTGGCAGCCGACCAGCAGGTAGACCAGATGCTCGACCTGCGCGGCCCAGGTGTGCTCCATGATCACGTTCATCACCCCGGTGAGGTGCGAACCGACGATGACCGCGGTGTAGCTGGCCAGCGCGACCGGCGGCGAGGTGAGCAGCGAGACGACTGATCCGCCGACGACCGCGCGGATTCTGCTGGCCGTCGGCTCCGCCGCCGCCTGGCTGGCCAGCTTGAGCGGGTGGCCGAGGACGAGCAGCGCCGGGGCCAGCATGACCAGGCTGAGGTGGCCGAGCATGTGTGCTGAGAAGAGCGCGGCGTCGTAGACAGCGATGCTGCCGCAGGTGGCGAAGATGACCACCGCCAGCCCGCAGTAGAACGCGACGATGCTGCGGATTGGCCAACGAATATCAGGGTGTCTGCGTCGGTGGTGCAGCAATGCAGTGAGGTACGCGGTGGCCAGGATGGCGACGACACCCACTGCGACGCTGTTGAGCTGCCAGCTGGTGATCAGCCGGGTGCCGAGCAGCGTTGCCCCGGTGGGGGAGGCGCCGCCACGGAAGAGGCTGTCGCTCATCGAGTCGTGCGCGCCATGGCCGCCGGCGCTGCGGCTCATGTGGCGCAGGACATAGACGCAGAGCGTGACCAGGATCCCGGCGGCGAGGATCCAGGCCAGGAGGGCGATGTCGGGCAGCCCGGTGCGGCGCGCTGCCGGCTCGGGCCGCTGGCCGGTCTTGGTCGGAGCACCCATCAGGGTGTCCCGGTGGGGGTGAAGGCGGCGAGGTCGTGGATCCCGAGCGTGGACTCGATCGCCGATACCCGCTCCACCATCTGAGTCAGCGTGTTCGGTCCGAAGAGGCGATCCTGCTCGGAGGCGAACCGCTCGGCCAGCAGGCGCCAGGTCGCGTCCGGCGTGATCTCGCGGAAAGACGGAAAGATCACCGTGTCCTCCCATGCCTCGTGTGGTTCGTACATCCTGACGAACGCGTCCAGATCGGTCCGCAGAGCCGAGCGGGCGGCGGCCGTGCCGAGCCCGTCGGCGGTGACATCGAGGATAGTCGCGGTGAGGTGGCGGCCGCGGTCGTGCTGGGCCTGAAGCGTGGTGACGATGTCGATGGACCGCCCGGCGGCGACCAATCGGGGAAACACGTAGGCCTCCTCCATGCCTTCGTGGTAGCCCTCGATGAAATCGCGAATCAGTTCAGCGGCGTCGGAGACCGCCGTGGCCAGCAGCGCCGCTGCGACCGCGGCAACGGGCGCGTCGGGCCCGAGCCGACGGCTGGACTCCCGGTAGCAGAGCAGGATCCGCTTGAGGAGGCCGTGGTCGTACATCAGCTCCTCGTTGGCGCTCACCGGCGGGATTGGCTCGGGGTCCGGCTGGACGGCGGCGGTGATCGCGGCCCCGGCGCCGGCGCCGACCACCACCCCGATCCCGGCGCCCGCCACCACGCCGATCCCAGCGCTGAGCAGGCCGCGCCGCGACACACCGGCGTCGCCGGCGGGGGTCGTCATGGTCGGCTCACTCATGAGCGGTCCGAACCGGTGGTGACGATCTCACCGTCGGCCCGGATCGTGTACCAGGGGCCGCCATTGAGGAAGAGCGCCTGCCCGCGGGCGTGCGTGCGGTCGGCGTCACCGGTGTAGAGGTAGAGCGGCCAGCCACGGAAGGTGACCACGTTGAAGCCCTCCGAGCCGACCACCCCGAGATCGGACGCGGCCACGCCGCCGGCCGCGATTGCGGCGCCGTCGCTGCGCAGCGGGGGCCAGATGCCGGTGCAGGCGCCGGTGCAGGTGACGACCGCGTGGTGGTCCGGGGAGAAGACGTAGAGCGCCCGGCCGCCGCTGCTCAGCACCGCGCCCAGGCCTGGGATCTGCTGGGTGGTGATGACGGGGTGGGGGGCCGGGGTGGCGACGACCAGCGGGTCGGCGGCGGTCTTATCGCTGCCGCAGCCGGTGAGCAGTCCGATGAGCCCGACGAGAACCACCGCGAGCAGGGCGGCGAGGACTCTCCCGGAGGCTCGGCGCACCCCGGGTCTCGTCACGTTCTCGATTCTCCCACCGTCGCCGGCGGCGGTTTTCGGCGAGCCAACCCGGCATGAGAGTGGTACGCGTCACATGCGGCTGAGGAACATGAGCGGACCCCGCTCAGTTCTTTTGACATGGGCCAACGCTGAGCGGCACGATAGCAAGGCGCTCGACGTTATCTCCCTGAGACACGTTCCAACAGACAGCAGCAGACGATCACATATAGAAGGAGCTTCACAATGGCAAAAGCGGTCGGCATCGACCTCGGAACCACCAACTCGGCAGTCGCGGTCCTCACCGGCGGCGAGCCCGAGGTCATCGCGAACGCGGAGGGCTCGCGCACCACGCCGAGCGTCGTCGCCTTCGCCAAGAACGGCGAGGTGCTCGTCGGTGAGGTAGCCAAGCGTCAGGCCGTGACCAACGTCGATCGCACGATCCGTTCGGTCAAGCGCCACATCGGCACCGACTGGTCGGTCGACATCGACGGCAAGAAGTACACCTCGCAGGAGATCAGCGCCCGCGTGCTGCAGAAGCTCAAGCGCGACGCCGAGGCATACCTGGGTGAGGATGTCACCGACGCCGTCATCACGGTTCCGGCATACTTCAACGACGCCGAGCGGCAGGCCACCAAGGAGGCCGGCACGATCGCCGGACTGAACGTGCTGCGGATCGTCAACGAGCCGACTGCGGCCGCACTGGCCTACGGCCTGGACAAGGGCGAGAAGGAGCAGACCATCCTGGTCTTCGACCTCGGCGGTGGAACCTTCGACGTATCCCTGCTCGAGATCGGTGACGGTGTCATCGAGGTCAAGGCGACCAGCGGCGACAACCACCTCGGTGGCGACGACTGGGACCAGCGGGTCATCGACTGGCTGGTCGAGAAGTTCAAGGCCGCGCACGGCATCGACCTCACCAAGGACAAGATGGCCATGCAGCGTCTGCGGGAGTCGGCCGAGAAGGCGAAGATCGAACTCTCCAGCTCGCAGCAGACCAGCATCAACCTCCCCTACATCACCCAGGACGCGGAGAAGAACCCGCTTTTCCTTGATGAATCCCTCAGCCGCGCCGAGTTCCAGAAGATCACCGGCGACCTGCTGGCCCGTACCAAGGCGCCGTTCCAGAGCGTCATCAAGGATGCCGGCGTCAGCGTCAGCCAGATCGATCACGTCGTTCTGGTCGGTGGCTCCACCCGTATGCCGGCCGTGGCCGAACTCGTCAAGGAGCTGACCGGAGGCAAGGAGCCGAACAAGGGTGTCAACCCGGATGAGGTCGTCGCCGTCGGTGCCGCGCTGCAGGCCGGTGTCCTCAAGGGTGAGGTGAAGGACGTCCTGCTTCTGGATGTCACCCCGCTGAGCCTGGGCATCGAGACCAAGGGCGGCATCATGACCAAGCTCATCGAGCGGAACACCACGATTCCGACGAAGCGTTCGGAGATCTTCACCACCGCCGACGCCAACCAGAGCAGCGTCCAGATCCAGGTCTTCCAGGGTGAGCGTGACATCGCCTCCTACAACAAGAAGCTGGGCATGTTCGAGTTGACCGGTCTGCCGCCGGCGCCGCAGGGCGTCCCGCAGATCGAGGTCACCTTCGACATCGACGCCAACGGCATCGTGCACGTCTCGGCCAAGGACCTGGCGACCAACAAAGAGCAGGGCATGACCATCACCGGTGGTTCTGGTCTGAGCAAGGACGAGATCGACCGGATGATGGCCGACGCCGAGGCTCACGCCGAGGAGGATCGTCAGCGTCGCGAGGACGCGGAGACGCGTAACTCGGCTGAGTCGCTGCAGTTCACCACGGAGAAGTTCCTGGCCGACAACGGTGACAAGCTGCCGGCCGACAAGAAGATCGAGCTCGAGGCCGCTCTCGAAGAGCTCAAGACGACGCTGAATGGCAATGATTTCGCCGCCATTCGGGCCGCGCAGGACAAGCTGGCCAAGGTCTCGCAGGAGACCGGTGGAGCGATGTACGAGGCGGCCGCTGCGAACGCCGAGGGTGGCGCGACCGACGGTGCTGAGGGTGCCTCGGCCGGATCGCCGGCGGATGACTCCGTCGTCGACGCCGAGGTGGTCGACGAGGGCCCCGAGGGTGAGCAGAAGTGACCGAGCCGTTCTCTGGGTCCTCGGCGCGGGCTGACTCAGCCCGCGCCGGGGAGTCCCGGCCAGAGCAGGACGAGCCGGTGGTGATTCGTGACAAGCGGCGCATCGACCCCAACGGCGAGACCCCGCTGCACACCGAGGACCCGCTGCAGGCGGCCGAGGAGGCGTTGGTCTCCGACGAGATCGTCGAGGCCGAGCGCCAGCTGGCCGAACGGACGGCTGACCTGCAGCGATTGCAGGCCGAATTCGCCAACTACCGTAAGCGGGTCGACCGCGACCGGGTCATCATCGGCGAGCAGGCGGCCGGCAAGGTCGTGGCGGCGCTGCTGCCGGTACTGGACGACATCGACCGCGCGCGTCAGCACGGTGATCTCGACGGTGCCTTCAAGGCCGTGGCCGATCAACTCGACGGCATTCTGGCCAAGTTCGGGCTTGCCTCATTCGGTGAGGTGGGCGATCCGTTCAGCCCGGAACTGCACGAGGCGGTCATGCACTCGGAGAGCGAGGACGTCCAGGTGCCGACCTGCACGACGGTGATGCGCCGGGGCTACCGCCAGGGCGAGCGACTGCTGCGCCCGGCGATGGTCGGCGTGAGCGATCCGGTTGATCCGGTCGTCGCGGGCCCGTTCGAGCCCGACTCCGATGAGTCCGCCGCGCCTGACCCGGTCGAGGAGTCCGGAAGTTAGAACAGGCGGTAAAAGTAAGGGTGAATTACCCGATAGAGCATTCGAGGAGGTGACGTCTGGTGAGTACCAAGGATTGGCTCGAGAAGGATTACTACAAGGCGCTGGGCGTCGACAAGAAGACGCCGACGGCCGACATCAAGAAGGCGTATCGCAAGCTCGCGCGTGAGCTGCATCCGGATAAGAACCCGGACAACGCCAAGGCCGAGGCGCGTTTCAAAGAGGTCTCAGAGGCCTATGACGTCCTCTCCGACGATGCCAAGCGGCGCGAGTACGACGAGCAGCGTGAGCTCTTCGCCGGCGGCGCCTACCGCGGTGGGTTCCCCGGTGCGGGCGGGTCGGCCGGTCCCGGCGGCGGCTCCTTCGATGTCTCCGATCTCTTCGGGAACAACGGTGGTGGTGCCGGGAATCTCGGTGATCTCTTCGGTGGCCTCTTCGGGGGAGCCGGCGCGACGGGTGGGGGTGCCGGGCGTCAGCGCCCGGCGACCCCGGCCCGTGGCCAGGACGTCAATGCGCAGCTCTCACTCGGTTTCGAGGAGGCGGTCAGGGGAGCCACGCTGCCGCTTCAGTTGAGCGGGCCCGGCGCCTGCCAGACCTGCCACGGAAGTGGCGCCAAGCCTGGAACCGCACCCAGCCAGTGCCCGCAGTGTGGCGGCTCGGGGTATGTGAGTCGCAACCAGGGTGCCTTCGGTTTCAGCGAGCCCTGCCGCGACTGCCAGGGAACCGGACGGGTCATCGACTCGCCCTGCCCGGACTGCCGCGGCACCGGAGCCACCAACCAGACGCGCACCATCACGGTGCGGGTGCCGGCCGGCATCCGGGACGGCTCCAAGCTGCGGGTGGCCGGGAAGGGGATGCCGGGCTCGCGGGGCGGGCCGGCGGGTGACCTCTTCGTCACGGTCAACGTCGGGCCGCACCCGATCTTTGGTCGCAAGGGGGACGACCTCACTCTCACCGTGCCGGTCTCCTTCGCGGAGGCCACGCTCGGAGCCACCCTTCGGGTCCCGACGCTGGATTCGACGGTGGCGCTGAAGTTGGCGCCCGGTACCGCCTCCGGACGGACGCTGCGGGTGCGCGGCCGTGGGGTGAGCACCAAGTCCGGCTCGGGTGATCTGCTGGTGACGGTCGAGGTTGCCGTGCCGACCTCGCTGACCGATGCCGAGCGGGCCGCCCTGACCGCCTACGCCGAGCTGGCCACCGAGGATCCCCGGCCGCAGATCAGCGCGGTGCTCGCTGCGCGGGCAACTCCGGCCGCCGCGAATTCCGCCGCGAATTCCGGTGCCAATTCTTCAGCCAATTCAGCCGATGGATTCACCGGGGCGGAGAGTTAGAAATGTCGCACTCTATGCCGGTTCCGGAGGATGCGCCGGTCTTCGTAATTTCGGTTGCTGCTGAGTTGGCCGGAATGCACGCCCAGACGCTGCGCCAGTACGACCGACTCGGTCTGGTGACGCCGGGTCGCACCGGTGGTGGCGGTCGTCGCTACTCGGCGCGCGATGTGGCGCTGCTGCGTGAGGTGCAGCGCCTCTCACAGGACGAGGGCGTCAATTTAGCCGGGATAAAACGGATCATTGAGCTCGAATCGCACGTCGAGGCGCTGCAGCGGCGGGTGACCGAACTGGCCGACGATCTGCGCCGGATTTACGCGGAACTAGATGCCCGACGCGCTCCATCTACGGCCCTGATGGTCTGGAAACCTACCCGGCGATGACTTTTAGTCCGCCATTGTTAACGTCGTGTGACGTCGGGTAAAAATTAGTGGAGGAAAAGAGGCCTGACCACTTGTGAGCTGGCTTACTCGGCAGTAGCTTCGGTCAGTAGCCGCACGGGGCGGTGAAGCATCGAGACGGTTTGTCCGATTTGGTGCTTAGTATCACCGAAGGAGTAGTAAATGGAGCGCACGCTTATGCGTCGAAGAGCCATTAAGTCAGTTGCGGGGGTGACTGTCGTCGGGCTTGCCGCAGGCGTCACGGCCGCACTCATGGGCGGTGGATCGGCCGCTTCGGCCGCCACCATCAACGCCACCATCAACACCACCTGCACGATTCCGGTCGCTGGGGCCGAGGAGTATGCAGCCAACATCAGCGCCACGATCCCTGACACCGCCAAGGTTGGTGACTCGGTAACGCTGCAGAACTTCAAGATCAGCATCCTGCTGAACGTCGCCACCACCGACGCCCTCCAGATCCTGGGTGCTACCACCCTCGAGGGCTCGATCACCGCCGGCGCCACGCTGACCAACGCGTCCCCGTCGAACCTCTCCATCACGGCCACCGTTCCGGTCACGGCCGTTCCGCAGGACCAGGACGCGAACGGTGACGGCCCGGCCTTCACCATCACGGCCACCGGCCCGTCGCCGACAGCCACGCTGACGTCCGCCGGCACCGCCACCCTGACGGCCACCACGGTCGCCGCGGTCTTCAACCCGAAGAACGCCGCTGGTACGAGCGTCCTGCCGGTTGCCAAGCAGAACATCCCTTGCACCTTCGACAGCGGACAGAGCCTCGTCCTCGGCTCGATCCCGGTCGCGGCTGCCGCCACGCCGACCCCGGTCCCGGTGACGCCGAAGCCGACTCCGGTCGTCACCCCGGCTCCGACGCCGGTCGCCACCCCGGTTCCGACTCCGGTCGTCACACCGAAGCCGACTCCGGTCGTCACCCCGGCTCCGACGCCGGTTCCGACTCCGGTCGTCACGCCGAAGCCGACCCCGGTCGTCACTCCGGCTCCGACTCCGGCTCCGACGCCGGGTGGCGGCACGCTGACCCACATCAACTTCACCGCGAACGGCACGATCGGTCTTCCGACGATCAGCGGTTCCGGCAAGGTTGGACCGGGTCTCGTCTCGACGGACGTCAACCTCAAGGGTGGCACCTTCACCGGTACCACGACCCTGCCTGACATCACCATCAACGGCAGCCTCGCCGGCTTCATCCCGCTGACGATCGTCTCGTCCTTCACCCAGCTCGGCCCGCTGACCGGCCAGCTCGCACCTGGTGCGACTGACCTGACGGCCGACCTGAAGGCGAACCTCGGCGTCAAGTCCGTCAAGGCCCTCGGCATCCTGCCGCTGACCTCGGGCAACTGCACCACCGCGTCGCCGGTGAGCATCCACCTCGCGTCCAACGGCAAGGGCCAGTTCAGCCCCTTCACCGGTGGCACCGTGAGCAGCACCTTCGCGATCGGCAAGCTGGCCAACTGTGGTCTGCTCACCGACATCCTGAACGGGATCTTCCCGGGTAACGCCAACACCCTCACGCTGAACCTGGTCACCCAGGACTGAGTGGGTCCCCGCAAGACACCAGCAAGGCAGTAACAAGTAGTTCGTAACACAGCTAGGCCAACGTGGCCGGCACCAGGACCAGGTCCTCGGTGTCGGCCACGTTGCGTTGTGGGGCCTGCTCGTGTGACCTTCCTCGTGTGACCTTCCTCGCGTGACGCTGCGTACCGACAAAAATAACCTTGTGCAGGCAAAGGTTTACTGGTTGTTCGCTGCTGGAAAAAGAATTAAGAAATACTTCATTTCAATTTGTGAGGGTGGGCACACGGCCGTAGCTTCTCCCTAGGCCGCATGGAGCGGCAGAGCAGCGGGTCAGCCCCAGCATCCCGACTGCTCGGCATTCAAAGGAGAGAACCATGGAACGTCCGCTACTGCGGCGAAGGTTGATCAAGTCGGTATCCGGTGTTGCCGCCGTGGCTGTCGTGGGCGGCCTGGCAACAGCGCTGCTCGGCGGTGGCTCGGCGATGGCGTCATCGATCAGCGCCACTCTGAACACCACCTGCACGATTCCGGTCGCCGGCGCCGAGAAGTACTCAGCCGTCGTCAAGGCGACCGTCCCGGACAGTGCCAAGGTCGGTGACACCGTGCAGCTGCAGAACTTCTCGATCAGCATCCTGCTGAACGTCGCGACCACCGACGCGCTGCAGATCCTCGGTGCGAAGACGCTCGAGGGCTCGATCACCGCCGGTGCCTCGCTCACCAACGCCTCGCCCTCGACGCTCTCCATCACCGCCGCCGTCCCGGTCACCGCCGTCCCGCAGACGACGGACGCCAATGGCGACGGGCCGGCCTTCACCATCACCGCCACCGGTGTCTCGCCGACCGCCACCATGACGTCGGCCGGCACGGCCAAGCTGTCTGCCACCACCGTGAACGCCGTCTTCAACCCGAAGAACGCGGCCGGCACGAGCGTCCTGCCGGCAGCCAAGCAGACCATCCCGTGCTCCTTCGACGCCGGGGACAACCTGCTCCTCGGCTCGATTCCGGTCACCGCCGGTACCGCTGCCACGCCGGTTCCGACTCCGGTTCCGACGGCCACGCCGAAGCCGGTTGCTACTCCGGTTCCGACCGCGACGCCGAAGCCGGTTGCTACTCCGGTTCCGACGGCCACGCCGAAGCCGGTTGCTACTCCGGTTCCGACGGCCACGCCGAAGCCGGTTGCCACTCCGGTTCCGACGGCCGTTCCGACTCCCGCCCCGGTCTCGACGATCACGCACATCAACTTCGCCGCGAACGGCACGATCGGCCTGCCGACGGTCAAGGGCTCGGGCAAGGTCGGTCCGGGTCTCGTCTCGACTGACGTCAACCTCAAGGGTGGAACCTTCACCGGCACCACGACCCTGCCGAACATGAACATCAGCGGAACCGTCTTCGGCTTCGTCCCGCTGACCATGGTGGCCTCGTTCAACCAGGTCGGTACCCTCACCGGCAAGCTCGCCGCCGGTGCGACTGACCTCACCGCGGACCTCAAGGCCAACATCGGAGTCCTCTCCGTCAAGGCCGCCGGCATCCTGCCGCTGACCGTCAGCAGCTGCCACACCGCGGCGCCGGTGAGCATTCACCTCGCCTCCAACGGCAAGGGCCAGTTCAGCCCCTTCACCGGTGGAACCGTGAGCAGCACCTTCGCCATCGGCAACCTCGCCGACTGCGGTGCCCTGACCGGCCTCCTGAACGGGATCTTCCCGGGCAACGCCAACACCCTGTCGCTGAACCTGGTCGCCCAGGACAGTTAATACATAGCAAGACCAATAGTTCGCTAGCCAACGTGGCCGGCGTCGGGACTCAGGTCCTCGGCGCCGGCCACGCTGCGTTGCGGCCGTTGGGAGGGCAGGCGGCGGCCAGTGGATCGAGCCGGTGCGGCGAGGTCGAGGACTGTGACGAGACGTACCGATAAAAATAACCTTGTGCAGGCAACGGTTTACTGGTTGTGGGCGCTATTCGTGGAAAAAAGAAATACTGCATTTCAATTTGTGGGGTCCTTCACCCGGCAGTAAATTCTGTGTAGGCCGCATGGAGCGGCAGAGCGATCGACGACCCCCAGCGTCCGGTCAGCTCTAACACTCGGAGGAGATCCCCCATGGAACGACCGCTACTTCGGCGAAGGTTGATCAAGTCAGTGTCCGGCGTTGCCGCCGTCGGACTGGTAGGCGGCTTGGCGACGGCTCTCATGGGTGGCGGCTCGGCGTCGGCCACGACGATCAGCGCCACGCTCAACACGACTTGCACGATTCCGGTTGCCGGCGCCGAGGAGTACTCAGCCGTCGTCAAGGCGACCGTCCCGGACAGCGCCAAGGTCGGTGACAAGGTGCAGCTGCAGAACTTCTCGATCAGCATCCTGCTGAACGTCGCGACCACCGACGCGCTGCAGATTCTCGGGGCCACGACCCTCGAGGGTTCGATCACCGCGGGTGCGTCGCTCACCAATGCATCGCCCTCGGCGCTCTCCATCACCGCCGCCGTCCCGGTCACCGCTGTCCCACAGACGGTGGACAAGAACGGTGACGGGCCGGCGTTCACCATCACCGCCACCGGTGTCTCGCCGACCGCCACCATGACGTCGGTCGGCACGGCGAAGCTGACGGCGACCACGGTGAACGCGGTCTTCAACCCGAAGAACGCAGCCGGGACGAGCGTGCTCCCAGCGGCCAAGCAGACCATCCCGTGCTCCTTCGACGCCGGGGACAACCTGGTGCTCGGATCGATCCCAGTGAGTGCAGCGGCCACCCCGGTCCCGACTCCGGTTCCGACCGCTGTTCCGACGCCGAAGCCGACGGCTGTGCCGACTCCGGTTCCGACGGCTGTGCCGACTCCGGTTCCGACGGCCGTGCCGACGCCGGTTCCGACGCCGAAGCCGACGCCGGTTCCGACGCCGGTCCCGACCGCCGTCCCGACCCCGGTCCCGACCGCCGTCCCGACCCCGGTCCCGACCGCCGTCCCGACCCCGGTCCCGACCCCGGTCCCGACCGCCGTGCCGACTCCGGTCCCGACCGCCGTCCCGACCCCGGTTCCGACCGCTGTTCCGACGCCGAAGCCGACCGCTGTTCCGACGCCGGTCCCGACGGCAGTACCGACGCCGAAGCCGACGGCTGTGCCGACGCCGGTTCCGACCGCCGTTCCGACGCCGGCTGCTACTCCGGCCCCGACCCCGGCGCCGACCCCGGCCAGCACCGTGACGCACATCAACTTCGCGGCGAACGGGACGATCAGCCTTCCGACCGTCAATGGTTCGGCCAAGGTCGGCCCCGGGCTCGTCTCGACTGATGTGAACCTGAAGGGCGGCACCTTCACCGGCACCACGACGCTGCCGAACATGAATGTCAGTGGGAGCCTCTTCGGATTCATCCCGCTCAGCATGGTCGCGTCCTTCAACCAGGTCGGTCCGCTCTCCGGCCAGCTGGCCAAGGGAGCAACCGACCTGACCGCCGACCTCCAGGCCAACATCGGCGTCGTTTCGGTCAAGGCTCTGGGGATCCTCCCGCTCACCTCTTCGGGCTGCCGCACGGCATCGCCGGTGAGCATCCACCTCGCCTCCAACGGCAAGGGCCAGTTCAGCCCCTTCACCGGAGGCAACGTCTCCGCGAAGTTCGCGATCGGCAACCTCACCGACTGCGGTGCCCTCACCGCGATCCTCAACGCGATCTTCCCGGGCAGCAACAACACCATCTCGCTGACCCTGGTCACCAAGGACAGCTAATCGGGTAACAAGTACAGCTAGCGCCTAGCGGCCGGCATCTCGGAGGAATCCGGATGCCGGCCGCTTTGCTATATCCCGACCCGAAATCCCCCGCGCGAAAACTAGTACCTGGTACTGAAGTGGGCGTCTTGTCACTGCATAGCCGAGTTGTGCGACCTGTGCGAGTTGTACAGTCTCGGTGAAGTTTTACGATTTACCGCGAAATGTCTTGTGACGAGCATTACTACGGAGTAACTTTCGGCCCGTGCCGCAACGGGCGGCCCGGTGAGCAGCCACCTTGGCCGGCTCATTGCGTCATAGGGGAGTCCAGCCAAGATGGAAACTAAAAAGAGAAGACGACTGATCCAGTCGGTGTCAGGCGTCGCAGCCGTAGGGCTTGTCGCCGGATTGGCGACCACGCTCGTCGGGGGCACAGCCGCCTCCGCGCAGTCATTCAACGTGCAGCTGGCCGCAAACTGCACCATCCCGGTGGCCGGGGCCGAGGTGTACCAGGCCACCCTGAGCGCGACCCTTCCTGATCAGATCCACGTCGGGGACACCCTTGGCCTCGGAGACCCGAAGATCAGCATCCTGCTGAACACCGCCACCACTGACGCCTTGCAGATCCTCGGTGCGACCACCCTGCAGGGAACGATCACCGCGTCGGCGCACGTGACCAACGTCGACAAGCCCGACCAGTCGATCACCGCCGAGGTTGCTCCGACTGCCGTGCCGCAGGAAGTGGACGCAAACGGTGACGGGCCGCCCTTCACGATCAGCGCCTCGGCCGTCTCGCCGACCGCGACGGTGACATCGCCGGGCGTCGCCACCCTGACGGCGACCACCGTCAGCGCAGTCTTCGACCCGAAGAACGCCGCCGGCACCAGCGTGCTCCCGGTCGCCAAGCGGAACATTCCGTGCACCTTCGTCGCGGGTCAGGACCTGACCCTCGGATCGGTCACGATCCTGCCGGCCGACACCCCGGCCCCGACTCCGGCCCCGACTCCGGTGGCAACTCCGGTTCCGACCCCGGTTCCGACTCCGGTGGCAACTCCGGTTCCGACCCCGGTTCCGACTCCGGTCGCAACGCCTGTCCCGACTCCGGTGGCGACGCCGAAGCCGACCCCGGTTCCCACCCCGGTGGCAACCCCGGTTCCCACCCCGGTCGCGACACCCGTCCCCACCCCGGTGGCGACTCCGGTTCCGACACCCGTGGTTACCCCCGCGCCGACTCCGGTCGTCACGCCCGCTCCGAGCCTGACGCACCTCGACTTCGACGCCAACGGGACGATCACCCTGCCGACGATCAACGGCAAGGGCAAGGTTGGACCGGGTCTGGTCTCGACCGACGTCAACCTCAAGAACGGGACGTTCACCGGCACCACGACGCTGCCCGACATCACGGTCAACGGCAGCCTCTTCGGGTTCATCCCGCTGACCACGGTCGCCTCGTTCACCGAGATCGGCCCGCTGAGCGGCCAGCTCGCCAAGGGAGCAACCGATCTGGTGGCGGATCTCAAGGCGAACATCGGAGTCAAGTCCGTGAAGGCTCTGGGCATCCTGCCGCTGACTTCAGGTAGCTGCCACACCGCCTCGCCGGTGAGCATTCACCTGGCCTCCAATGGCAAGGGTGAGTTCAGTCCGTTCGAAGGGGGCACCGTCACCTCCACCTTCGCGATCGGAAGCCTGACCGACTGTGGCCTTCTCACCGGGATCCTGAACGTGATCTTCCCGGGACCGAACAACAGCCTCTCGCTGAACCTGGTCACCAAGGACAGCTAGTGCGATTAGCGGCAAAACCCACCAGTTAGGCCTCGGCGCCCGCGGAGAACCCGCGGGCGCCGAGTGTTTACGTACCGATGGGTACGTTTTTCGCCCGGATCCACCGCCAAATGTGACCGTCTGAGAGGGCGTGATCGCTCGGGGTGATGAATCGCTCAATTACCCGTCGTAATCGTCTTCGGAACCTTGTGATCTGCCTTACCCGGCAGTAGCTTTCGAGGGGGACCGCACGGGGCGGTCTGGGTTTGGGTGGAGCAGCGCCCGCCTGCTGGTGGAATAAAGGAGCTAAACATGCAACAACCGCTTATGCGGCGAAGATTGATCAAGTCTGTAGCGGGGGTAACCGCACTCGGTCTGGTGTCCGGCGTGACGATCGCACTGGTCGGTGGCGGTTCGGCCGCCTCGGCACTTGCCATTAACGCCGTCGTCCCGACCACCTGCACCATTCCGGTCGCAGGTGCTGAGGACTACGCAGCCAAGATCACCGCCACGGTGCCGGACGGCGCCAAGGTCGGCGACACCGTGCAGCTGCAGAACTTCGCGATCACCATCACGCTGAACGTAGCCACGACTGACGCGCTGCAGATCCTGGGCGCGACCACTCTCGAGGGCTCCATCACCGCTGGTGCGACCCTCTCCAACGCATCACCGTCTGACCTGGGGATAACTGCGACCGTTCCGGTCACTCAGGTTCCGCAGACGCAGGACGCGAACGGCGATGGTCCGGAGTTCGACATCGTCGCCACCGGTCCGTCGCCTTCGGCGACTCTGACCACGGCCGGGACCGCGGTGCTTACCGCGACGACGGTCGCTGCGGTCTTCAACCCGAAGAACGCAGCGGGCACCAGCGTTCTGCCGGTTGCCAAGCAGAACATCCCTTGCAAGTTCGACGCCGGTGACAACCTGGTGCTGGCCTCGATTCCCGTGAGCCCGGCTGACACGCCGACCCCGGTGCCGACTCCGGTTCCGACCGCCGTTCCGACTCCGGTTCCGACCGCTGTTCCGACTCCGGTTCCGACCGCCGTTCCGACTCCGGTTCCGACCGCTGTCCCGACTCCGGTTCCGACCGCTGTCCCGACTCCGGTTCCGACCGCTGTCCCGACTCCGGTTCCGACCGCTGTCCCGACTCCGGTCCCGACCGCTGTCCCGACTCCGGTCCCGACCGCCGTTCCGACTCCGGTCCCGACCGCCGTTCCGACTCCGGTTCCGACCGCTGTCCCGACTCCGAAGCCGACCACGGCTCCGACTCCGGTCCCGACTCCGGTTCCGACCGCTGTCCCGACTCCGAAGCCGACCACGGCTCCGACTCCGGTCCCGACTCCGGTTCCGACCGCTGTCCCGACTCCGAAGCCGACCACGGCTCCGACCCCGGCTCCGACCGCCACTCCGGCTCCGAACCTGACGCACATCGATTTCAGTGCCACGGGCACGATCGGTCTGCCGACGGTGAATGGGACGGGCAAGGTTGGTCCGGGGACGATCTCGACGGATGTCAACCTCAAGGGTGGTTCGTTCACCGGTACGTCCTCGATTCCGGACATCACGGTGAATGCGTCGCTGTTCGGGTTCATCCCGACGACGATCGTGTCGTCGTTCACGCAGGTGGGTCTGCTCACGGGGCAGCTGGCTGCGGGTGCGACGGATGTGACGGCGGATCTGAAGGCCAACCTCGGCGTCAAGTCGGTCAAGGCCCTCGGTGTGCTGCCGCTGACCTCAGGTAACTGCACGACCGCGTCGCCGGTCAGCATTCACCTGGCCTCCAACGGAAAGGGCGAGTTCAGCCCGTTCACCGGTGGCACCCTCAGCAGCAAGTTCGCCATCGGCAAGCTCGCCAACTGCGGCGCGCTGACCGATCTGCTCAACGCGATCTTCCCGGGCAACGCCAACACCCTCACGCTGAACTTGGTCACCAAGGACAGCTGAGTACCGCCGGCTAGATCAGTGCGGTTGCACTAAGAGCTGCACGAAACGCACGAACCGCTAGGCCAACACGGCCGGCACCCGATTGACTGGGTGTCGGCCGTGTTGCGTTTTCCCGGACACACACGTCCTTCAAATTCAAACTTGAGTGGAATAGGCTCAACTTGGAGTAGGTTTCATTTACCGTGGCGCTCCCGCGCTGCACCCCCGAAATCGTCATTCAGGAGACACCTCAGAATGGATCTCACCACCAGAAGCCAGCAGGCCGTCTCGTCTGCCGTGAAGTCAGCGGCTGAGCGCGGCAACCCGGCGGTCGAGCCGGCGCATCTCGCGCTCGCCCTCATCGAGGACGGCGAGGGACTGACCCGACCGCTCATCACAGCCGTTGGAGCCGACCCGACGCGTCTCAATGGTGAGGTGCTGTCGATTGTCGAGACGCTGCCAGCTGCCTCAGGCCCCGCAGTGGGTGCACCGCAGGCCTCGCGGGCGCTGCTGGCGGTGCTCAATGCGGCCGAGCGGGCCGCCGTCGACCGCGACGACGAGTTCGTCTCCACTGAACATCTGCTCATCGCCTTAGCCACCGTGGGTGGCGTGCTCAGCCAACTGCTCGCCCGCAATGGAGTCACCGCGACCGGCCTCGCCGACGCGCTCACGGCGGTGCGTGGGTCGGCTCGAGTCACCAGTGCCGACCCGGAGGGGACCTTTCAGGCGCTGGCCAAGTACAGCATCGACCTCACCGAACAGGCCCGAGAGGGAGCGATCGACCCGGTCATCGGGCGAGACGTCGAGATCCGCCGATTGATTCAGGTCCTCTCGCGGCGCACGAAGAACAATCCGGTCCTGATCGGCGAACCCGGCGTCGGAAAGACGGCCGTGGTCGAGGGATTGGCTCAGCGAATTGTGGCCGGCGACGTGCCGGAGTCGCTGCGTGGACGGCGGCTGATGTCACTCGACCTGGCATCGATGGTTGCCGGCGCCAAGTACCGGGGCGAGTTCGAGGAGCGCCTGAAGGCCGTACTGAATGAGATCAAGGACGCCGGTGGCCAGATCATCACCTTCATCGACGAGCTGCACACAGTGGTCGGAGCCGGTGCCGGCGGCGACGGGGCGATGGACGCCGGGAACATGCTCAAGCCGATGCTGGCTCGCGGCGAGTTGCATCTCGTCGGAGCTACCACGCTGGACGAGTACCGCGAGTACATCGAGAAGGATCCGGCGCTGGAGCGACGGTTTCAGCAGGTGCTGGTCGGTGAGCCTTCGGTAGAGGACACCATCGCGATCCTGCGCGGATTGAAGGGACGTTACGAGGCCCACCACCGCATCGACATCAGCGACTCCGCGCTGGTCGCCGCGGCCACCCTCTCTGATCGCTACATCACGTCGCGATTCCTCCCGGACAAGGCGATCGACCTTGTCGACGAGGCCGGGTCCCGGCTGCGCATGGAGATCGACTCGCGCCCAGTCGAGATCGACGAACTGCAGCGCGCGGTGGATCGTCTGCAGATGGAGGAGTTGGCGCTCACCCATGAGACCGATCCGGCGTCGGTTGAGCGGCTGGAGAACCTGCGCGCCGAGCGGGCCGATCTCAGCGAGAAGCTGGATGCCCTGAATGCCCGCTGGGAGCGGGAGAAGGCCGGGCTGAATCGGGTTGGGGAGCTGAAGGAGCGTCTCGATGACCTGCGTGGGCAGGCTGAACGAGCCCAACGCGATGGTGACCTGGAGGTCGCGTCGCGACTGCAGTACGGCGAGATACCTCCGCTGGAGCGCGAACTGGAGATCGCGAGCAGCGCCGAGAGCGACACCCTGGTCGACGTGATGGTGAAGGAGCAGGTGAGCGCCGACGACATCGCCGAGGTGGTCGCCAGCTGGACCGGCATTCCGGCCGGCCGGCTGCTGGAGGGGGAGTCGAGCAAACTGCTGCGGATGGAGACCGAACTCGGTCGCCGCGTCGTCGGTCAGGAGGAGGCCGTCCGCGCGGTCTCGGATGCGGTTCGCCGGTCCCGGGCCGGGATCTCCGATCCGGATCGTCCGGCCGGCTCGTTCCTCTTCCTCGGCCCGACCGGCGTCGGCAAGACAGAGCTGGCCAAGGCCCTGGCCGACTTCCTCTTCGACGACGAGCGGGCGATGATCCGCATCGACATGAGCGAGTACGCCGAGAAGCACTCGGTGGCCCGGCTCATCGGTGCGCCACCTGGATACGTCGGTTACGACGAGGGCGGGCAGCTCTCTGAGGCGGTTCGGCGCCGTCCCTACTCCGTCGTCCTCTTCGACGAGGTGGAGAAGGCGCACCCGGACGTCTTCGACGTATTCCTGCAGATCCTGGACGACGGCCGTCTCACCGACGGACAGGGCCGCACGATCGACTTCCGCAATACGATCCTGGTCCTCACGTCCAATCTCGGCTCGCAGGCCCTAGTGGATGACCTGCCGCAGAGTCTGCGGAAGGAGGCGGTCCTGGCAATCGTTCGTGATCACTTCAAGCCGGAGTTCCTGAACCGCCTCGACGAGATCATCGTCTTCTCCTCGCTCTCGATTGAGCAGTTGGCCCACATCGTCGACATTCAGATCGCCGCCCTGGCCGATCGCCTGGCCGGGCGGAGATTGCGCCTGCAGGTCGACGCCGCGGCCCGCGAGTGGCTCGCGCTCAACGGATTCGATCCGCTCTACGGTGCCCGTCCGCTGCGGCGCTTGGTGCAGACCGCGATCGGGGACCAACTGGCCCGGGCGATCCTGGCCGGCGAGGTGCTTGACGGCCAGACCGTCAACGTGGCGTTGGCACCCGATGGAACAGCGTTGACGGTGGCTGCGGCGGCGTGAAACACGCTCGTTGGCTAAAGCGATTACTGACCGTACCTTTACGGAGCGAATTTGTTGGTAAAACTTGCGGATGGGTTCTTGCTGTCTGAGTTACCGCAAAGTAGCTTCGAGTGAGGAACGCCAATGTCGTGACGCCACTCACTAAATCGGTTCGGCCTCTGCAGTAAGGCAGGGGCCGTAGCCGAGTTGGTGTGCCGGCCACGACCAGGGCGTTGCACAGAGACGCTGGCGTCGGGGCACATCGTCTGGGCGCATAGCTCAATCGAGGGGAGAACGAGATGCATCAACCGCTTATGCGGCGAAAAAGCGTCCGAGCAGTGGCTGGGGCCACCGCCTTCGGGCTAGCGGCCGGATTCACGGCCATCCTGTCTGGCGGAGGGGGCGCCGCGTCAGCGGCCACGCTGACCAAGACGATCAACACCACCTGCACGATTCCGGTCGCCGGGGCTGAGGAGTACTCAGCCAACATCAGCGCGACGATCCCGGACAGTGCGGTCGTAGGTGACTCGGTCACGCTGCAGAACTTCAAAATCAGCATCCTGCTGAACGTCGCGACGACGGACGCGCTGCAGATCCTGGGGGCCACCACGCTGCAGGGCACCATTACGGCCGGCGCAACCCTCACCAACGCGACGCCGAGTGACCTTGGCATCACCGCCACCGTGCCGACGACCGCCGTTCCGCAGACGCAGGACGCCAACGGAGACGGCCCGCCGTTCAGCATCACCGCCACCGGTCCTTCGCCGACGGCGGTTCTCACGTCGCCCGGTACGGCGACTCTCACCGCCACCACCGTTGCCGCGTTCTTCGACCCGAAGAACGCAGCTGGCACGAGCGTCCTGCCGGCGGCCAAGCGCAACATTCCCTGCACCTTCGACGCTGGGCAGAGCCTAGTGCTCGGCTCCATCCCGGTGACGGCTCCGACTCCGGTTCCGACTCCGGTCCCGACGGCTGTTCCGACTCCGGTTCCGACTCCGGTTCCGACGGCTGTTCCGACTCCGGTTCCGACTCCGGTTCCGACGGCTGTCCCGACGCCGGTCCCGACGGCTGTTCCGACGCCGGTCCCGACCGCTGTTCCGACCCCGGTTCCGACCGCTGTTCCGACGCCGGTCCCGACCGCTGTCCCGACGCCGGTCCCGACCGCTGTCCCGACGCCGGTCCCGACCGCTGTCCCGACGCCGGTCCCGACGGCTGTTCCGACGCCGGTCCCGACCGCTGTTCCGACGCCGGTCCCGACCGCTGTTCCGACGCCGGTCCCGACCGCTGTCCCGACGCCGGTCCCGACCGCTGTCCCGACGCCGGTCCCGACCGCTGTCCCGACGCCGGTCCCGACGGCTGTTCCGACGCCGGTCCCGACGGCTGTTCCGACGCCTGCACCGGCTGGTCACCATGACTTCACCTTCACTGGCTCGGCCAGTGCGGCTGGTCTGACCATCGGGTTCGGTCCGGGCAAGGCCAGCGTTGACGTCTCCGGCACCGGAGCCGTCACCGGTACCGCTTCGATTCCAACGAAGACGGTGACGGTCTACCTCTACGGCTGGGTCCCGGTCACGATCAAGGTCGCGATCACGCCTGGCCCGGTCAGTGGAACCTTCACTGGCGGAAAGTGGGCCTTCTCGGTACCGGTGAGCGTGTCGATCCCATCGGCGAGTCTCTTCGGAGTCATCCCGCTCATCCCGGCCGGTACGGCCGTCTCCACTGTCTCGCCGTCGACACTGGCGCTGACTCAGGGGTCCGGTCTGAACTTCACTGGCAGCCTCAAGCTGTCGAAGTTCAAGAACGCCGGGGCGGCAGCGCCGATCTTCGACCTGATCAGCGGAACTCCGATCAAGGTCTCCGTCGCACTGAGCCCGAAATAGCGGTAACAAAGGCAATAAATAGCTAGTTATCACCGGCCGCAGCCGGCGGAGTTGGAGAGCGATCTCCGACTCCGTCGGCTGCGGCTTTTACATGGAGTTCTCACGAACAACACCGGATGCCCTTGGTTTCTGGACCTGCTAACGGCAGAATCCGGGACGAAACGCGACCGGCACCAGCTGCTCAATTCATCAATGAGGGGATAGAAGTTATGACGAACTGGAACCCGGGTCCGCCCGAAGAGGATCCCCAGAGCCAGCCGCCGGCCGGGGGTCCCGCTGACCCCAACTACGATCAGCCGGCCCAGGATCCTTACGGGGCGCCGCCCACACCGCCAGCGGCGCCGCCCGCACCGCCGGTTCAGCCGCCGAACCCGTACGGGGAGCCGCCGCAGCAGCCATATGCGCCGCCACCGCCAGTGCAGCCGCCGAATCCCTATGGTCAGCCGCCGCAGCAGCCGTATGGTCAGCCGCCGCAGAACCCGTATGGTCAGCCGGCCCAGCAGCCGAATCCTTATGGTCAGCCGCCGCAGCAGCCGTATGGTCAGCCGCCGCAGAACCCGTATGGCCAGCCGGCCCAGCAGCCGTACGGTCAGCAGCCCTACGGTCAGCAGCCCTACGGCCAGGCGCCGGCTTACGGTGCGCCGTCGCCCGGGTACAGCGGCTACGCGCCGGTCGTTCAGGCCGGCGCCGCGATGGTCGACCTCCCCAACGTCGGTCCGGTTAAGGTAGCCACGGTCGGGCAGCGCTTTCTGGCCCGGTTGATCGACGGCGTCATCTATCTGGTCGTCTTCTTCATCCTCTTCGCCCTCGGCATTGGAAGCGTCAGCAGCTCGACGCACCAGGTCTGTGACACCAATGGGTTCTGCTACGACAAGACCACGACCGCCGGACTGGGTGGGTTCTTCGTCTCGATGGCGATCTTCTTCGTCTTCGCCTTCCTCTACGAATGGCTCTTCATCGGGCTCAAAGGGCAGACCCTGGGGAAGATGGCGATGGGCGTGAAGGTGCTGCGTCAGGACAACGGCGATATTCCCGGCCTCGGGAAGGCCTTCCTACGCCAGCTGATCCCAGGCGTCTCCAGTGCCGTCTGCACACTGCTGGGGATCCTGATGTACGTCTCGGTCTTCTTTGACAACACCGGTCGCAACCAGACCTGGTATGACAAGGCGGCGACGACTCAGGTCATCTATCTGAAGTAGCCGGATGGGCGCACTCCGACTGGGGTGCGCCCATGCAGCCGTACAAGCCAGGGGCGCTAGTTGTCGACGCAGTTGTAGTAGCTGTCAGAGCCGCGACCGAAATCGCTAGCGCACCGGTGCTGGTCGGAGATGACGACAACCGCGGCCACCGTCACCGCCGCCATGGCCAGCGTGCCCAGGATCGCCGTCACGATGCCGCCGATGGCCAGCCCACGCCCGGTGCCGTTCTGCTTCGAACGGCGCAGGCCGATGATGGAGAAGACGAACGCCGGGACGAGCGCGAACAGGTCGAAGACGCTGAAGATCGCCCCTGGAATTGAGACGATCCCGAACACCAGGCCGACGATGGCCATGCCGTTGCTCTGCGGGACCGGGCGCGGGTAGGCGCCATACGGCGGTGGCGGGTAGGCCGCTCCCGGGGGGTACCGCACCCCCGGCGGATATGGCGGCGGCGGACCGTAGGCCGGCACCGTGGAACCTGGCGTTACCGGGCCGTGCGCTACCGGGCCGGGCGTCACCGGGCCGGACGCAGGCGGCCCGTAGTTCGGGTCGAACGGGTCGACATTGCCTGGGGTGCTCATGGTGCTCCGTTGCGGGCGAAGGACAACGCGGCCAAATGCTGGCCGGCGGTGACGAGCTGATGGATGAGAAAGGCGACTGTATCGCCTGGGGTGCGAATTCAGTCCGGGGCTGCTTCGACCCGGGTCCGCCCCGAGTGGGCTAGGCGGAATCGGCGAAGCGATTCGGTCGCCTCAGACGGGTCCTCGACCACGGTCAGCCAACGTAGACTTGCCCGGTGACTCAGACAAGAAGCAAAGTGCCCGGCCCAGCCACACCGGACCCGAAGGCTGCTCCGGACACGATCAAGTACGCCTTCTGGTCCCTCGTCGCCAGCGGGATCTTCCTCGTCATCGGCGCCCTGCTTCGGTTCGGATTCACTGCCGAGATCACCAAGCAGCTGATCGACGCGAACAACCGCGCGAAGACGCCCAAGTCACCTTACGGGCCGGCCGAGATCGCCCATGACCTGCACACGGTTCGGGTCACCGGCATCATCCAGCAGACGATGTTCGCGGTGCTCTTCGTCGTCCTCGGCCTGCAGCTGATGAAGGGGAAGGGCTGGGCCCGCTGGATCATCATCGTGCTCGCCGTGCTCACTCAGATCCCGCTCTACGTCGTCTCGATCGCCGGTCACGGCAGCGTGCTGATCCGGGCCGCCTCCTTCATCACCGGCGCCACCTTCATCGTCGCCCTCGCGCTCATCTTCATCCCGATACCGAGCCGCCGTTTCTTCGCGGCCAACCGCCCGGTACGTGACCCGAACCAGGCGCCGGCCGTCGGCCTGAGCAGCCTCTTCGCCCCGCGCCGACCGCGTTCACCGGCTCCGGCGGCCGTCACCACGTCCGGCGAGAACGGCGGCAAGGTCACGCTCACCAAGAAGGGCACTTCCACCGCGGCAACGGCGTCAGCGGAATCGGTATCAGCGTCGGTTGAGACCAACGTCTCCAAGGCGCGTCCGAAGTCGAAGTCGCGGGTTGCCGAGAAGCCTGTCCAGTCCTCGGCCACCGTCAATCGCGGCAAGACCAAGGGCAGGTAGCGGGTGCCCACCGCGCTCGTCACCGGAGCGTCGGCCGGCCTCGGCGCCTGCTTCGCGCGAGCGCTGGCCGCCGAGGGCAGCGACGTGGTGCTGGTCGCTCGCGACACGGCCCGCCTGCTCACCACCAAGGTCGCTCTCGAGGAGCGCTTCGGGATCCAGGCCGAGGTGCTCTCCGCCGATCTCGGAACCGACGCCGGCGGTGCCGCGGTGGCCGCCCGGCTGGCCAGTGCCGACGCTCCCATCGACACCTTGATCAACAATGCGGGCATCGGGCTATATCAGCAGTTTCTCGAGGCTCCGCTGGCCGACGAGGAGCGGATGCTCGACCTGAACGTCCGCGCGGTCTTGCGCCTGAGCCACGCCGCGGCCGAGGCGATGCTGGCCCGCGGTGGCGGCCTGATCGTGAACGTCTCCTCCGTTGCCGGCTTCCTGCCCCGCGGCGCGGTCGCCACCTATTCGGCGAGCAAGGCGTGGGTGACGATGTTCAGCGAGGCACTGGCCGTCCAATACGCGGGCACCGACCTGCACGTCACCTCGATCTGCCCCGGCTTCACGCACACCGAGTTCCACCAGCGGGCCGACGCCGACATGTCGGGGGTGCCGAAGTGGATGTGGCTGGAGGCGGACGAGGTGGTGCGCGACGGTCTGGCCGATGCCCGAAAAGGTAAGGCGATCAGCGTGCCGAACGCCAAGTACAAGGTGCTGGTCGGCGCCTCGCGGGCGATTCCCCGACCACTGCTTCGCAAGGTGATGGGACGAGGCGGCCTGTGAGTGCAGCGCCGCGAGAGGGAGATCGAGTCTGTGAGTGACCGCGACGAGTTGTTGGCGCTGATCAAGGAGTTGGCCGTGGTCCACGGACGGGTCACTCTCTCCTCCGGGCTGGAGGCCGACTACTACATCGACCTGCGCCGGATCACCCTGCACGCCAAGGCGGCGCCGCTGGTCGGACGCGTGATGCGCGAGCTCACGTCTGACTGGAGCTACGACGTCGTCGGCGGCCTGACCCTGGGCGCCGACCCGGTGGCGACCGCGATCATGCACGCCAGCAACGGCACCGTCGACGCCTGCGTGGTGCGCAAGGCGGAGAAGAAGCACGGCATGCAGCGACGGGTGGAGGGGCCCGAGGTGGCCGGCCGCCGCGTCCTGGTGGTTGAGGACGTCTCGACGACCGGCGGCAGCCCGCTGACCGCCGTCGAGGCGCTGCGCGAGGCCGAGGCGGCCGTCGTCGGAGTCGCGCTGATCGTGGACCGGGGCGCCAGCGGCGCCATCGCCGAAGCCGGGCTGGAGTGCCGCGCGGCCTACTCGCTCGCCGATCTTGGACTGGCTTGACCGAGCCCGAGCGCAACGCCACACCGGATCTCGAGGTCGGAGTCGGGGCGCACCCGTGGCCGTGGCCCGAGGACGAGCGTCTGGACCCGGAGCTGCTGGCCGGCGGTGATCGCCGCAACGTCGTCGACGCCTACCGGTACTGGAGGTTGGAGGCGATAGTCGCCGACCTCGACACCCGGCGGCACAGCTTTGCCGTCGCCATCGAGAACTGGCAGCACGACCTGAACATCGGCACCGTCGTACGTACCGCCAACGCGTTCCTCGCATCCGAGGTGATCATCGTCGGGCGCAAGCGCTGGAACCGCCGGGGGGCGATGGTGACCGATCGGTATCAACACATCCGCCACGTCGCCTCGGCTGAGGAACTACGCGACTACGCCGCCGGGAAGTACAGCATCGTGGCCGTGGACAACGTGCCCGGGGCGACCCCGATCGAGACCACGGTGCTGCCCCGAGAATCCCTTTTGTTTTTCGGCCAGGAGGGCCCAGGCCTGACCGGCGATGCGAAGCTGGTGGCCGACCGGATCTGCTCTATCGCCCAGTTCGGATCGACCCGCTCCATCAATGCCGGAGTGGCGGCCGGGATCGCCATGCACACCTGGATCCGTCAGCACGCGGTCGGGTAATTGCGTTAAAGTGGCTGGTGTGACCGACGTGGTTCTGTATCACCACATTCAGGGACTCACCGACGGTGTCCTCGACTTCGCCGACCAGCTGCGCGATGCCGGGCACACGGTGGTTACCCCTGATTTATATGACGGTGCCACCTTCGACGTCTTCGACGATGGCGTAGCGCACGCCCAGCACCTGGGCTTCGACACCATCCGCGAACGGGGCGTTGCGGCCGCGGCCGCGCTGCCTGAGGCGGTGGTCTACGCCGGGTTCTCCATGGGCGCAATGCCGGCCCAGCAGTTGGCCCAGACGCGCCGCGGCGCGAAGGGGGCGCTGCTGTTCCACTCCTGTATCCCGACCGAGGAGTTCGGCGCCGGTTGGCCGGCCGGTGTACCGGTGCAGATCCACGGCATGGACGCGGACCCGATCTTCATGGACGAGGGCGACGTCGATGCCGCGCGCAGCCTCATCGCCTCGACCAAGGAGGCCGAACTCTTCCTCTACCCGGGCGAGCAGCATCTCTTCGCCGACAGCAGCCTCGCCAGCTACGACGAAGGGGCGGCCGAGCTGCTCCTGCAGCGAACCCTGGATTTCCTGGATTCGGTTTAAGTCCGGCCGGGCTACTCCTGCGTGCGTAGGTAGCGTCCGAAATGCGGCACCGTGAAGGCGATCCGGCCGCGTTGCGCCGAGTAGACCAGCCCCTTCTTCAGCAGCGCGTCGCGCGCCGGCGACAGCGACTGCGCCGGCCGCCCCAGGAGTTCGGCCACCACAGACGTCGAGACGCTGTCGGAGTCGTTCGGGCCGGAGGCTGAGTCGGCGGCGTCGGCCATCGCGCGCAGGTACTCCCGCTCGGCCGGGGTGGCCCGTTCGTAACGGGAGCCGAAGAATCCCACGGCGAGTTCAGCGTCGGCGCTGGGCACCGCGACCGCTACGTCGGCCTCGGTGATCGGCGAGCGGGGCGCGACGTCCCAGACCGCCTTTCCGTAGGCCTGCACGAAGTAGGGGTAGCCGCCGGTTGCCTGATACATCGCCTCGAGCGCCTCGTCGGTGAAGTCACCGTCCTCCTCCTTCGCCGGGTTGCGGAGGGCGGCGTCGGCGTCGGCTCGGGTCAGGCGATCGATGCGGGTGTAGCGGAAGAGGCGTTCGGAGTAGGACTTGTTGGCCGACAGCACCGCCGGCAGGTGGGGTAGTCCGGCCCCGACGACGATCAGCGGCAGTCCCTGTTGGGACACCTCGTGGCAGGCCGCGCAGAGGGCGGAGACATCGTCGGCCTCCAGATCCTGCATCTCGTCGATGAAGATCGCGATGCCGTGTCCGGTGTCTCCGGCCAGGTTGGCTACGTCGGTGAGGAGTTCGACAAGGTCGATCTCGATGTCACCGGAGTCGGCTCGCCCGGCGACGGCGGGTACATCGATGCCCGGCTGCCACCGGGGCGCGGCCTTGCCACCCCGACCGGCCGCCTTAGCCGTGCGGCCTTCGCGGACCTCGCGCTGGGCGAAGCCCTTGAGGACGCCGAGCGTGTGCCGGGTCCCGTCCGGGTCGGCTCCGGCCAGTTCCCGGATCGCCAGGTGCAGCGCAGCGGCCAGCGGTTGACGCATCGGCTGATCCGGCCGGGCCTCGAACTTGGCGGTGCCCCACCCCCGCCGGACGGCAGCGCTGCGCAGCGCGTTGAGCAGCACCGTCTTGCCGACGCCGCGCAGCCCGGTGAGCACGACCGACCGCTCCGGACGCCCGCGGGTGATCCGCTCCAGCACCACATCGAAGAGATCGAGCTCGGCGTCACGACCGGCGAGCTCCGGCGGTCGCTGGCCGGCGCCGGGCGCGTACGGGTTGCGAATCGGGTCCACGATCGCACTTTATCGACGTATCTAGGTCAGACAGAATATTGAGCAAGATTCGGCAATCGTGTCGGCCTGCCGGTTGGTGCCCTAACGAGTTGGCGCCCTACCAGTTCGAGTAGTACCGGACGTAGTCGACCAGCATCGTGGAGGTGGCCGGCGTGGTCGAGTTCGGCGGTCCGGGCCAGTCGCCACCCACGGCCAGGTTGAGCTGGACCACGTGCGGCTTGTCGAACTCCCACTGGTCGGTCGCCGGCAGGCTGGCCTTGGTGATCCGGCCGTAGCGATGCCCGTCGAGGTACCAGTTGATACCGAGCGGGCTCCAGTTGATCCCGTAGGTGTGCCACTCACCTCCTACACCGTCGGCCGGCGAGGTCTTCTTCCCAACGCCGTAGGCGTTGCCGGTGGTGGTCGGGCCGTGCAGGGTGCCGAAGACGGTAGGCATCTTGTTCAGCGCCTCCATGATGTCGATCTCCCCGCTACGCGGCCACCCCTTGGTCAGGATGTCGGTGCCGACGGTCCAGAAGGCCGGCCAGAGGCCCTGACCCTCCGGAAGCTTGATACGCGCGACGACGGCGCCGTACTTGATCGGCTCCAGGCTGGTGATTCGTCCGGACGTGTAGTTGCGGGTGATTCCGTCGGTGCCGGTGTAAGTCTCTCGCCGCGCCGTGATGGCAAGTTGGCCTTTGCCGTTGAGGCTGATGTTGCTGGGGCGGTCGGTGTAGGTCTCGACCTCGTTGTTTCCCCAGCCAGAACCGCCGGTCTGGATCATCCAGAGCTTTGGATCGGGCTGGGATCCGGCCGGCCCGTTGAACTCCTCGCTGTGGTCGAACTTCCACGGCGCTGCGTCCACCCCGCCGGCGGTGGCGCTGATGAAGATTAGCGGCGCAATGGCCAGTGGCAGGAAGAGCCACCTGCGCTTGAATGTCTTTTTGGGCGAAAGGAATTTCATCGGATGTAACTTCCGGATTGTGGTCGGACTCGTCGCCATTCGGCGGTCACGATGACTGTAGTGGCCAGGCTACATGCTGTGAGAGTCCGCGACGAAGGTCACAAGAATTTGGGCGGAGAAGTCGCGGCAGGTGAAATTCAGATCAAGTCGGAGTTGTCATCAGGGGAGACTCCGTGCAATGTGAAATTCAGATCAAGTCTGGCGTCACGCCCGCCGTGGTCACGCCCTATGTTTTGCCGGCGCCGTGGGGACGCCGATCCGGAAGTAGGCCAGCACCAGACGCACCGGCCAGAAGATCGCCAGCGTCATCTTGATGCCTTCGCCCCGCGACTGACGGCCAACGAAACAAGCCAGATAGTTCGCCATGGCGTAGGAGAAGACGGTGGCTACCGCGGCGCCCTCGATGCCGTAGTGCGGAATGAGGATGAAGTTGAGGGCCACATTCACGACCCCGCCGAGAACGTGGCGAATGAGCGAGGACCAGAGAAATCCCTCGACGATGATCCACTTTGAATAGACCGTGCCCATGAATACGAATGGGCAGGCCCAGATATGGATCAGCAGCACGCTGGACGCCGCCGCGAATTCGTGACCGAAAACAATCGGGATCAACGGCGGTCCGATAAGGCTGATGACGACCGCCACGCCCACGCCACACCAGAATGATGTGTCGTAGGAGCGCTGCAGCATATTGTGATACGCCTTGCTCGTCCCGCCCGATTTCTTGCGGACCTCGAGGAGAACCGGCAGTGTCGAATTCATAATCACGACGGGCAGGAAGTAGGCGAGCTCGCTGACGCGCGAAGCGACCGAGTAGACGCCGACGGCGACGGATCCCATCAAAGCCTGGATGATTACCACGTCGGCCCGAAGGTTGACCTGATTCGCCACTCCGGAGAGGGCCAGCAACCAGGACTGGCGAAAGAGTTCGATGAGCGTCTTCACGTGCGGTCGGTGGAGACCGGCGCTATTCGGGTCGCGGAAGTATCTGCGCAGGATCAGCAGGCTCATGACGAGCGCTTCGACGATATTCAATATGACGAATACCCAGAGGTTGTTCCACCACGCGACCGCCATCACCCGGACCACCAGCATGGCCGCCGACGCACCGATGCGAATCACCGCGGTGGCCCGGCTCTCCAGCCTGGCTAGGAACCATAGCTCGGGGGCGTCCAGGGCGCGGGCGAAGAGCATGGTCAGCGACACCAGCGTCACCGCGATCGTCAGCCGATCGCCGCTGGTGAAGCTGATCGCGCCAAGGAAGATGAACGCAACGGCAGCGAAGACTTCGCGGATGAGCAGGATGGCCGACATGGTGGCCGCCGTCCGCTGCTTGTCGTTGACGAACGCCTTCACCGCCAGCCCGCTCAGTCCGGCGGTCATGATGGCGACGCCGATCATGCTCAGCGACACGGCGTAGGAGTAGATGCCGTACTCCCGAACCGGCAGCACCAGCACGAGGAGGAAGCTGACCGCGGAGGTGGCGGCGAGGGACGCGGTCTGCTGAACGGCGTTCCATAGCGAGTTGGTTCTGATCCTGGACGCAGCGCTGGGTTGAGGCCGTTGGCGCGTCGCCGTCAACTGACTCACTTACCCATCGATTCCTTACGCTGAGGGCTGTCGCCAGCCGCCTTCCGTACCGCCGCCTACAGTCCGAGGCATCTTGAGTATGACGCCTCGGCCACTCTTCGGCAGCGCGCGTTTGAGTCGCACCAATGATGCTGCCCGCCCAATCGTGGCGCTGCACGAATGGGTCAGTGCGATTCGTCACTTACCGGCTTTGGCTCATAGCCACGTTTGTCCGACCGTTCACATATTCTTCGATACAGAGGTGCATGTATTTCTAATTGAGATGTGAGTTCACACGCATCGATGTTGGCGCTGCGCCTGCGGCGTAGATCACTATTTCGCCTCGCCGACTGGGTGGAGCCGCGATTAATCGGCATTCCGGCATGAGGTCTGCGTTGGGTATGGTGCGCCCTCTCAGCGCGATTCTCGTTACCGGTAGATAACGGCGTTGTATCCGATGTTCACGCGGTGCTCAGCCGTCGGCCATCCGATCGCGCACGGCGCTGGCCGACCGGTTTCGGAGGGTAGACTCTGCGCTGAATCCGCAAATTACCAGGCGCGCCAAGGGTGTCGCGGCGGTTGACGGGGTTGGGCCGCGAAGGCCAGAGACGGTTGAGTTCAACCGATTTTGGTCGAGAGGCTTTACCGGCGATCGGCGCACAGAACTGGCAACTCGACTGGCACGTCGGAAGGGCTAATCGGAACATGCAGGAATCATGTCTAAGTTAGCGACCCCGCGGCGAGCGCTGCTCGCCGTCTCGGAGCGGTTCAAAATGCGACTGCACCGCTGGTCGACTTCAGGTGGACCGGTTCGGCGCGGGCTCTACTACAGCTTCGGCAGCCGGGCCTTCGCCCGTGAGACTTCGGCCGTCACCGCCGGCATTCGTACCTACAACGACCGGGTCGACGACGGTTTCGAGCTCTACCAGCTGCGTCGTCATATCCACATGCTGGAGAAGGGCCTCACGATGCAGCCCCGACGCGATTCGTTCGCGCTGGACTACATCGAGTCGACGGTCTCGACCTTCCGCAACTTCCCGTACGTCCCGGGCGGAGCCGGCGCGGAGGAGCACGACTGGGCGGCATCCGTTCTGGACGCCTACTTCGAGGCCACCGCCACCGCCCAGGCCCCAGAGATTGCTCGGGCCCGCGAGAACTACCTCTCCAGCCGCGTCGGCCGCGAGGTCGTCGAGCAAGGCCCCCATGAGATGGGTGACGCCATCTCGCCGCTGGCCTACGACCAGCTGGCGCAGCTGGCCCATGCCCGCCGTTCGGTGCGCTGGTACCTGCCCAAGGAGGTCGACTCCGGGATCATCGACCGGGCCGTCGAGGTTGCCCTGGAGTCTCCGACCGCGTGCAACCGGCAGCCCTATGTCTTCTACATCCTCAATGACAAAGAGACGGTGGCGAAGGCCGTCGACATTCCGATGGGCACCCGTGGCTACGGCCACCAGATCCCAGCGCTCGCCGTCATCGTCGGAGATCTCTCCGCGTTCTTCGATGAGCGCGACCGGCATCTGATCTACGTCGACGGCTGCCTGGCCGCGATGAGCTTCGTTCTGGGGCTGGAGGCGCAGGGCGTCAGCACCTGCTGCGTCAACTGGCCCGATATTCCCGAGAAGGAACAGGCAATGGCAAAGCTGCTGGGTCTCGAACCGTTCCAGCGAGTGGTGATGCTCGTCGCGTTCGGGTACGCCGACCCGCAGGGGATGGTCCCCCGTTCGATCAAGGGCCCCCTGGGCGACGCCCGTAAGTACGTCACGCTGTGACCGTCGACATTCGCGGCACCAATGAGAAGAACAAGGGCGCGCTCCTCATGGTCGAGGCCGTCTGCGAACGGCTCGGTCCGCACGCCGAGCTGAGCGCGAATCCGTTCGCCGCCTCGTGGGAGACCCGGGCTCGGCTCGGCCTGCGGCAGACGCTGCATGACTTCAACGCGATCCGGGCGGCGAACGTCGTCGGGGATCTCGTCCCCGGTCGGCTGAAGGAGCGCTATGGGCTGGTCGCGGACAACGACCTCACCGGCATCGTGGACGCATCCGGATTTGCCTATAGCGACTCCTTCGCCCTCGGGCGGCATCGTCGCGAGGCCGTCTACGGGCGGCGCTGGGCCAAGCGCGGCGTGCCGAAGATCCTGCTGCCGCAGGCCTTCGGCCCGTTCAACGACCCGGAGAAGCGCAAGTGGTGTGCCGAAGTCGTCAACCAGGCGACGGTGACCTTCGCTCGTGACGAGAAGAGCCTGGAATACGTGCGAGCCCTCGCCCCGGGGGCCCGCGTCGAGCTCAGTCCCGACTTCACCATCGGCCTCTCGCCGCAGTCCGGCCCGAACGTGCTAAATGGGGCGGTCGCGCTGGTACCCAACCAGAAGATGGTCTCCGAGGGGATCCTCGAGCGGCAGGCCTACCTCGACACGATGGTCGAGCTGGCCCAGGCCGCCCGGGCGCACGGCCTCACCGAGTTGGTGGTTGTGCTGCACGAGGATGACGACGTGAAGCTCGGTACCGACCTCGCCCGTCTGCTCGACTGCCCGCTGCGCCTGCCTGAGCCGCCGCGTGCCCTCAAGCACACCCTGGGGACCGCCTCGCTGGTGATCTCCTCGCGTTTCCATGCGATCGTCGGCGCGTTGTCGCAGCGGGTGCCGACCGTCGCAGTTGGCTGGTCACACAAGTACGCCGAACTGCTGCGTGACTTCGACGTGCCCAACTGGCTCTGGACACCGGGAAGCGCCGCCGGTGACGTGCTCGATGCGGTGCTCAGTGACGGTGAGGCGCTCAACCGTCTCGAGGTTGCGCACAAGACGTTGACCGACCGCAACGACCAGATGTGGGAGACCGTCATCTCCGCGCTCGGGCTGCCGCCCCGTAAGGAATCCACAGGAGTGATCTGATGGCCGGCCCGTCGGTGCTCGTAGCGGTCTGTACCTACCAGCGGGCGCAGCAGTTGGAGGATCTGCTCGACAGCCTGATCCCGGCGATCGCCGGGCACCAGGCCCGGGTGCTGGTGATCGACAACGATTCGAAGCCCAGCTCCGAGGATCTGGTGGCCGCGCACGCGATTCGGGCCGACTACGTCCATGAGCCGAATCCGGGAATTGCCCAGGCTCGCAATGCGGCGATGAGCCGGATGAATGAGGCGGAGTTCATTGCCTTTCTCGATGACGACGAGACGGTCAGCCCGGACTGGTTGGCCCGTCTGCTCGATTGTGTCGAGCAGTTCGGCACCGATGTGGCCACCGGCCCGGTGATCTCGCTCTTCCCGGACGGCGCCCCCTCCTGGATCGTCGACGGCGGTTTCATCCAGCGCTCCCGGATGCCCAGCGGAACCCGGCTTGAACTCGCCGCAACGAACAATGTGCTGATGAACGTGGCGACCCTGAATCGGACTGGAGTCACCCGTTTCGACGTCGACTTCTCCCGCTCCGGGGGCAGTGACAGCGAGTTCTTCTGGCGGCTGCGGCGTAAGGGCGGCACGATCGGCTGGGCCGATGACGCGGTGGTCAGCGAGGAGGTACCGCTGGAACGTCTCACATTTCGTTGGGTGTTCAAGCGAGGCGTCCGCGGCGGGAACGTCTTCGGCCGGCTGATGCGCCGTGAACACGGGCGAATCTACGTCTTCCTGCACGGTGCGGCGCTCGCCGGTTTCGGGGCGCTGCGGGTCTTGCTCGCTGTCGTCACCGGAAAGGGGCGGCGGAGCAAGGACTTTCAGTGGCTCACGCATGGGCTCGGGGTGGCGCAGGCCGCGCTCGGCTCGGTCGTCTACGAATACGACCGAGGCTGAGCCGCCGCCCGCCGAGCACAGCAGTGGCCCAGGCGGACACCTCGATGAGACGTCACACCTGAGCCACTGGTTCGATAGCGCTACCGCTAGCCGAGGTTGATCTTCGTGTAGCCGATGGCCGGGGTGACCCCGCTCGTGGTGCTGGAGTAGACCCGGACGTAGTCGACCAGCATGGTGGAGACGGCCGGCGTCGTGGCGTCCGGTGAACCGGGCCAGTTACCCCCGACCGCGAGGTTCAGCTGCATCAGGTGCGGCTTGTCGAACTCCCAGACCGCGCCGGCCGGCATTGTTGCCTTGGTGATCGAACCGTAGCTCTTGCCGTCGATGAACCAGGTGATGGCGGTCGAGGTCCAGTCGATGCCGTAGGTGTGCCAGGCACCGGCCAGGCCGCCGGCCGGCGACGTCTTCGGTCCGACGCCGTAGACGCTCTGGTGGACGCTATCGGGGCCGTGCAGGGTTCCGAAGACGGTCGGCATCTTGTTCAGCGCCTCCATGATGTCGATCTCGCCGCTGTACGGGTAGCCCTTCGGGTAGATGTCGGAGCCGAGGGTCCAGAAGGCCGGCCAGAGACCCTGACCCTGCGGAACGAACATCCGCGCCTCGATGTAGCCGTATTTCACGGAGACATTGCTGAGCAGGCGAGCTGAGGTGTAGTTGCGGGTGATGCCGTCCTTGCCGGTGTAGGTCTCCTTGCGGGCGGTGATGGCCACGTCGCCCTTCCCGTCGAGGCTGACGTTGCTGGCCCGGTTGGTGTAGGTCTCGAGCTCGTTGTTGCCCCAGCCGCCACCGCCCTGGATGGCCTGCCAGATGTAGGAGCTGGGTGCGGTTCCGGCTGTGCCGGAGAACTCATCACTGACCACGAGCTTGCGCCCGGCGACGTTCGATGAGATCGACGGGACGGGGGTCGGGGTGGGGGTCGCGGTCGCTGTCGTGGTGACCGTCGCAGCACTGGCGGCATTGGACGCCAGCGGGACGAGGGCGAGGAGGGAGATCGGGATTGCGGCCAGAAGTAAAGTCTTGCGGGCGCGCGTCGATGGGTACTTCGAAGAGATGGACATGAGCTGGACTCTCGGGGTTAGGGGGCTGGAGTTCCGCGCTCCCCCGAAGAGCGGCTCCTTAAACGGTAAGCGATTTTTCGCGACCGTGCACGCTGAGTTCGTACCCTTGAACTACCTGTGAGGCTTAGCTAACCCCTTACCAGCAAAGGGCAAACGTGTCATCTCGGCGTGAATTGCGGTCGTCGCCGGTTAGGGCCGGAAGGAGATCCAGTCGACCAGCATCGATGCCTCGTCCGGTGTCTTCGCAGTGGGTGAGCCGGGTAGATCGCCGCCGACCGCTACGTTCAGCAGAAAGCACATAGGCTTCTCGAATACCCATCTTTCATTGGGTTTTAGCTGCGCCGGGACGACGTGTGCGACGGCGACCCCGTCGATCCGGAAGGTGATTTGATCCTTCCGCCGCTCTACGGAGTAGACGTGAAAGGTGTCGGCGTACGACCTCGCCGACGGTTGCTGGTGACTGATCTGCCAAGCTCGGCCGGCCGAAGTCGGGCCATGGACGGTGCTGCCGACCGACATCGCCGCATTGACCGTCTCCATGATGTCGATCTCACCGGACTTGGGCCAGCCGACCTCGGTGATGTCCCGACCGACCAACCAGAAGGCGGGCCAGATACCGGGGCCACTGGGCACCTTGATGCGCGCCGAGAGGATGCCGTAGGTGAATGCGAACGAGTCGTAGCTGTGTAGCCGAGCCGAGGTCCAGTCGCGTTCGGTGCCGTCGGTACCGGTGTAGGTCTCCCGGCGCGCGGTGATGGCGAGATTCCCCTGCCCGTCCAGGGCCGCGTTCTCGGCCCGCGACGTGTAGGTCTGGAGCTCATGGTTACCCCAGCCGGTGCCGCCGAGCTGGTAGCTGAAGAGGCTGGGGTCAGGGAGGGTGCCGGCGGCGCCGCTGAACTTCTCCGTCCACGCCCGGGTGGCCGTCCACTGTGGCGTCGGCGTCGGCGTTGCCGTCGGTGTTGAAGGGCCGCCAGGCGTGCCGTAGGAGGTGGAACTGGTGCCGGTCGCCCGAGAAGTGGGCCCCGGAGCGCCGGACGGCGATTCGGGCACTCCGGGATCGCAGGCGCCGGCCAGGACAGCCGCGAGCAGCGTGCCGCAGATCGTGACGATCGCCCGTCCCGCCCGGCTTGGCCGGCGCTGGGGTCGGGTCACCCTATTCACTCAGCGGGGCTGGGTAGCCGCTGGCAGCTCGTCGAAGAGTTGGTCGAAGATCTTCGTCGTCTCGCCCCAGGAGCGAGGGTCCTGGAAGCGCTGCCCCTTAGCCGCCGGGGCCGCGAGGATCGCTTCCTTCAAGCTGGCCTCACTGCTCGGAGCGACCCAGATGACTCCGTCGTACCCCTCGGCCCCGTCACGCAGGCCGCCGACGTCGGAGAGGATCGTCGGCAGGCCGTAAGCCATCGCGACGTGCAGCGGGCCGCTGGCCGAGGAGCGGGTGTAGGGAAGCACCGCCACATCGGCCAGGGTGAAGAAGTCGGCGACCTCTTCGTCGCTGACGTACCGATTGACCACGGTGATCTTGTCCGCGTTGCGACCCTCCCGGGCCTCGATGATCGGCTGCGACCAGCCCTCCCAGGTCTCGCCCACGATCACCAGGCGCAGCTTGGCGGCCTCGGACGCCTCGAGGGAGTTGAAGGCCGAGACGAGGAACTCCAGTCCCTTGTACGGACGCACTGTGCCGAAGAAGAGCAGCACCGTGGCGTCATCGTCGGTTCCGACGACGTCGCTGCGGGTCGTCTGTGCCTCATGTGCGGAGTCGGCGTAGTGGTCGTAGGGTCCGTGTGGCGCGACGTAGATCGGGCGATCGCCGATCGGGAAGCGCTTGCTCACTGCAGCGAGGTCGTAGTCGGAATGCACGACGAACGAGCTGGCGAGCTGAATTAGCTTCGCGCCGACGAAGTTGAGATAGGCGGCGGCCCCGTTGAATCGGGCTTCGCCGGTGTCCTGAGTTTCGTGGAACTCGATGACGATCCGGGCCCCCATCCGGCGAGCGGCCAGAGCGAGCAGCAGCTGGGAGTGCAGTACCGCGCCGGTCCACCACTGGAAGACCACCACAGTTGGTCGTTCGCGACGCAGGAACCGCAGGGCGCCGATGACGGTGGTGCCCCAGAACCAATCAATGCCGTCATAGACCGGCATCTTCTCGGGATACTCGATCTTGTTGACCCGTTTGCCCACGCGGGTGCGCCCGGGATAGAGCACCTTCGGGATCAGCCGGCGCATCAGGATCGTCGAGACCTCGTGCTCTTCGGCCAATGCGGTGGCCAGGCGGCAGGTGTAGTAGCTGATTCCGCTGGTGAACGCCCAACCCGACCCGACGACACAGACGCGTTCGGGAGCTGGCGTGCTCATCGGAACTCCCTCGCAGTCATGCTGGGTACGCCCTAGTCGCGTCGGATCGCCCGCTGGCGTTGGTTGTCGGTATTCAGTGATGATAGTTGCCGACAGAAGCCCGCGCGCCGCGCACACTGGGAGACTCCTCACGCTGGCCCGGTCAGGAGTGGGCCGCGGCTACAGTCCGTCGCCGGAAATATTCGCCGACTACTATCGCGGCGCGGGTTGCAACCACTCGAGCGACCATTCAGAAGAGCACCCAGAAGAGCACCCGGAAGAGCGAGGTCAAGCGTGCCGCACAAGCTTTATGACACAGCCCGCGTGGCCAGCGAGACGGCCTTCGGCCTGCTTCGGGGTCGGGTCGTCGGGGCGTTGGGCGTGACGCTGGGCCGACGGCCGATCTTTCTGGGCAGCCGGCCCCGTCTGATCGGCAGCGGCCAGATCCGGGTTGGCGATTACCTGCTTGTCTCCGGCGCTACCTGGCGGGTCACCCTCTGCGCCGAGGAGGGGGCAGTGCTGCAGATCGGAGACTGCTGCTTCATCAATCAAGGGGTCACCCTCTCCGCCCGGGAGCGGATCACGATCGGCGACAACGTGATGTTCGGTGACGGTGCGACCGTCCTGGACACCGACTTCCACCAGGTCGACGCCAGCGCTGCGATCAAGACGAGGCCTATCGTCATCGGCGACAACGTCTGGATTTCCCGGGACGTTCTGATCAGCCCGGGCGTCACCGTGGGGGCCGGGAGCGTCATCGCCGCCGGCTCCGTGGTCACCAGGGACATCCCGCCGGGAGTGCTCGCCGCTGGTACGCCGGCCCGGGTGGTGCGCGAGCTCGAGCTTCCCGACGGGTGGGTGCGCCAGGACGTCACCCGCAACAAGCCGCTGCTCAACGCGCTGAGGCGATCCCGTTAGAGATCGGGGCGCTCGTCAGGCATCTGAACCGGCATCTGGATGAGGGCGTCGGCGATGCTCGCGGCCAATCCCTGATCGATGAAGCGGCGGTCATAGGTCACCGACCCGAACATCCGCCGCCCCATCTCGTGAACAACGATTCCCAGCCCGAGATCGCCGATCGGTTGCCCCAGCACCACGGCGTCGATCGGTATCGGAGTAAGCCACGGCAGGCGCCCGACGTAGGAGTAGCTGACGAGGGTGCGTTGCTGCGTATCTGGTTTCCAGCCGGCCCGCGGTGGGCGCCGGCGGCGGGTGCCGGCCGTCATAGCGGCGAGGGTGAGCAGCGGGCGACCCGAATGGGCGAATGCGGTTATCTTCTGGCTGATCTCGGTCGGGTCGCTGCAGTCCTCGATCGGAAGGTATGCACCGGCCGAGAAGTTGCCGGCCCCGAACTTCTTGGAGGGAAGGTAGCGACGGGCATCGGCTACGACGGCGATTCCCGAATGCACATCGAGTTTCGCGTCGCGGGCGGCTTGAATCGCCCGCGACGCGATGATGCCCGGCATCGACGCGTCGGAACAGTTGACTTTGCGCCACTGCTTCATCGCCGGGAGGAACTCCAGTGACGAGACCCGACTCTCGACCGCGATCTGCGGCTCCACATAGCTGCCGGGGCCGGCCGAGGTGAGCGGGATCGGCGGCCGCGGTACCTGTAAGACCTTGCGCAGACGCCTCGGATCACGGCCGTAGTTGTGCCAGAGGGCATCGAAGAGTGGATGCTCGCGACGCTCTGCGGCCGGCGGCAGCGTGCTCAGCTTCTCCGGCTGCAGCAGAAAGAGGAAGAGCGGCCAGACGCTGCCCGCGTCGCCCAGGGCGTGTGAGAAGTGCAGCGCGCACCAGTCCGTACCGATCGCGAGCCGGAACGGCAGCCGTCCGAGGGGGCGGCGCTGGGCGGCCACCGCCACCGCGCCCAGGTCACCGCCGTAGGGCTCGTCGAAGGTTTCGACCAGGGCGTCACAGAACGCCGGCAGGTCAGCCGGCTCGACCAATCCCATCGTGCCGGTCTCGATGTCGAAGAGCTTGAGGAAATGACCGGCCTTCCCAGCCCGAGCGGCGACGAGCAACTGCGCCCGAACCTCGGCCGGATCGGGTGGGATGACCCCGCCGATCGTCCAGACGACATCGTTCTCGCGCCAAGCCAGATCCCGTTTGGAGATACGGGATGCGCTGCGTGCCCTGAACTGGTCCGAACCGGTCGCCATTCGAGATCCTCTTCCGAGCTGGTGAAGTTAGCGGCTAGCCAGTTTAGTCAGATTCCGCCTACTTGGCGCCGGTGAGCTCGAGGCTACTGGCCAGCGCGGAGGTCACCGAGATGGCGAAGTTCGAGCTGATGTGGAACTTGTCAACGTAGGCGACGTGATCGGTGATCACGGTCGGGCAGTAGGTCGAGCACAGCCACGGTGTGGTGTCGACGAACTTCACCCCAGCCTCGCTGGATGCGTCCCGTTCACGGGCCAGATCGGATTGGCTGACCGCCTCCGACGCCGGCGGCGAACACTTCTGAATGTCGTTCGCGTTGGCCGGTAGGCAATCCGACGGATTGGTGTCGGGCACCGGGATATCGCCGAGCAGGGAGACGTTCGGTGTGATGACCTTCAATTCGTTGAGGGTCTTCACCAGCCCGGCCTTCACTGCCGAATCGGCGCCAGACGTAGTCTGCTTGCCGTCGACGGCGAGGGCAACCTGCTCCTCGTTGGCGACGACCACCGCGTCGGGGTGCAGCTTGGAGATGTAGTTCATCGCCGCCGTGTGCCATTGCTTGCAACCGGTGTTCGGCGCGTTCTTCTGGCTGCTCCAGATGAGCGTGTCGGCCGTGGTGCAGGCGGCCTCGGCGACCAGCACGACCTTCCAGCCGTACATGTAGCCGATCGAGTGGAATGCCGGCGTCCACATCCAGGCGTGCGAATCACCGAAGAGAACTACAGTCTTCTTCGCCGCCGGATTGCCCATCGTGCATTCGGGCACCTGGGAGAAGGTGGCGACGCCGATGTCGGTCAGGCAGTTGCCGGCGTACTGCGGTCCAGTGTTCTTCGCGGTGATCTCGTTCGCCGCCTGGGCCGGGAGCTTCTTCACCGCCAGCGCCTTGGTCACAGCCGCAACGGCCTGCGTAGCCGAACCCTCGAGGCCAAGCGCCGTGCCGAGTGCCGTGCCGAGGTAGGTCGAGTAGGAGGCGGAGAGGTGGGTTCCGTCGAAGGACGTCACGGTATTCGCGATGACCGCCGGGCAGATCTTGGTGGTGCACAGCCACGGGACGGCATCCACGTAGCTCACACCCACCTGCTGGGCGGTGGCCGCGTTGGCCGCCTCGTGCTGCAACAGGATTGAGTTGGCGGGCGAGTCGCCACATTTGCTGATGTCACGGCCGTGCTGGGATAGGCACTCCGCCGTGGGCTGAGCGTGGGCGGGGACGTCGGAGAGCACCGCGACGTTGTCCGCGCTCGACTTCAGCGTGGTGAGGCTCTTCTGCAGTCCGGCCTGCCACGAGGTGTCACCGGCGCCGTTCGGCTGGGCCTCGATGTGCTCGCCGACGACCACCAGGCTCGGGTGCAGCGCCTTGATCTGCCCGAGAGCCCACTGCCGCCACTGCGAGCACTGCGGATAGTTGTTCTTGGTGGTCGGATTCAACACCTCGATGTCGGCGACCGGGCAGGACTGCTTGGTGATCACGTACAGGTTGATCGGCGTCCGGGTAGCGATGTTCTCCAGGGCCGGCATCCACTGGGCGGCATGCGAGTCGCCGAAGAGGACGACGGTCGGGGACTGCGACGTGGCGAGATGCTTGCAGATCTTCGACGTCGTTGACTCGATGTTGGCGATACAACCTTCGGCGTAGGCCGGTCCCTTGTCGGACGGCACCAGCAGCAGCGGCACCGTCAGCGGCGATGGGATCTTCGTGTCGTTCGCTGCATCCTTGACGTCGGCCAGGACGGTGTTGGCGGTGGCGGTTCCGGTGTTCGTACCGACCTGCTTCGCGGCGGCGGCGGCCTGCGAGCGAGCCAGCGTGGTACGGCCGTTGTCCATGACGAGAAAGGCATTGGCAAAGGCGATGACGGTGGCGATGGCCAGCAGACCGCAGAAGATGCTGAGGTAGGCCGACTTCAACAGCGGCACCGAGCGCCGAACCGGGCCTTCGATTACGTGGAAGCTGACGAAAGCCAGCAGCAGCCCAGCGAGGGCCAGCAGCAGCTTCTCGAAGACGGTGAGGTTCGGGTAGCGCTCAGTGGCGATCGTGAGAATCGGCCAGTGCCAGAGGTACCACCCGTAGGAGAGCTTGCCGACCCACTGCAGTAGCGGGAAGGTGAGAATCCAGTTGGCTCCCCCTCGGGCGCGGTACTGCCCGCCGATGATCAGCAGGCCGGTGCCGATGACTGGCAATGCGGCCGCCTTGCCGGGGAACGGCGTGGCCGCGGTGAAGTGAACGGCGGCGTAACCGATCATCACGATGCCGATCCAGCCGGCCACGAACGGGATCCACTTGGCCATCCGGGTCGAGGCGAGCGCGACGCCGGAGACCGCAATGAGCGCCCCGATACCGAGCTCCCAGGCCCGGGTGAAGGGCGAGAAGTAGGCGACGGTGGCGTTGCTCGAGGTGGAACTCACGCACCACAGGAAGGAGACGACGCAGAGCCCCGCCGTGATCAGGGTGGTCGGCACCCGGTGCAGCTTCCCGCCGCGACCCAACTTCAGAATCATGAACAGCAGCAGGGGCCAGACGAAGTAGAACTGCTCCTCAACCGCGAGCGACCAGTAGTGCTGCAGCGGCGAGGGCGGAGCGGCGGCACTGAGGTAATTCGTGCCGGTCGCGGAGAAGCGGAAGTTGGCCATGAAGACGCTGGTCCAGATGGCGTCCTTGGCGATACTGGCGATGCGGGTGATCGGCAGGAAGAGGGCCGAAGCGGCCACCGTGGCGATCAGGACAACCGTCGCCGCCGGCAGGATGCGCCGGAATCGGCGGGCGTAGAAGTCGGAGATGGAGATGCGGCCGCCGGTCTCGAACTCACGCACGAGCAGGCTGGTGATGAGGAAGCCGGAGATGACGAAGAAGACGTCGACGCCGACGTAGCCACCGGGAATCGCGGTGACCCCGCAGTGGTAGAGCACGACCAGGGCGACGGCGACGGCGCGCATGCCCTCGACGTCGGGGCGGAAGGTCGGGTGAACCTTGGCCGCCCGGGCTCGCTTCTCCTGCGACCGGGTCATGGTCGCCGTCGTCTGAGAGCTCCCCCCGACGTCCTGTCCATCGACGTCCTGTCCCTCGGTCTCCGGGAGCGTTCCCGGTGAGGGGGTGTTGAAGGCTGATCCGCTGGGCGGCGTCACTTGGCGGCCGTCCCGGTCGGGAAGAAGTTGCTCTTGAAGACGATCACCGAATTCGTCCGGTAATAGGTGCTCCACTTCGGGTCGGCCGACATCTTCTTCTCCAGGTTGGGCAGCGCGTCGTAGGGAAGAATCCCGAAGTACCAGTCGTAGAACTGCATCTGCTTGGTGATGATGAAGTACGTCGGCACGTTGCCGCGGGCCGCGACCAGGGCATTCACCTTCGCGTAGTCGGCATCGGTGGCAAAGTGCGATCCGACCAGGTTGGTCGCGTAGATGGCCTGCTGGTCATAGACGTGATTCCAGCGGGCGTAGTCGACGTATTTGGCGCTGTTGCGCTCCGGCCACACCGGGGCGGCCGAGGTGAGCCAGGCCGGGATCGGGATGTCATTGAGCAGCGCGGTCGACTCCGCCACCTCTTCCTTCGTCATGCGATAGGCGAACCACGCTCCGAAGAGACCCTGGGCGGAGAAGATCGACCAGACGGTCAGCAGCGCGACCATCGGGACGAACCAGAAGCGTCGCTTGGCGGTGAGGAAACTCTCGACCAGCGGCGCGACAAGCAGTGCGCAGCCAGGGAGGGAGAAGAGGAAGACGCGGAAGATCGCCTCGCCGCCGTAGCCCTGGCCACCGAGAATTCCGAAGGCACTGAAGGCGAGCACGGAGGCCGCCATGAACGGCTTTCGCTGCACCATGCGAACGATCGCCGCGATCACCGCCGCGATCCAGAACGACGCACAGAGCACCCGCACCATGCCACTGGTCACCTGCTGACCCTTGATGCCGATTGTCGGCACGTTGGTCTGCGCGTTGGAGATCGGGTCGACGTTCAAGAGGTGGAACTGGGCCGCCGACTCCCAGTTATAGGTGAGGAAGCCGCCGGCGATCACGATGAAGACGATGAACAGCCACCACGGTTTCACCTGGCGGGTCAGGAAGAGCAGCCCGGCGACAGCGATCAGCCAGTAGGGCGTCAATTGATGGGTGACGGTGAGGGCCGAGAAGAGCACGATCATCAGCCAGAGGTAGCGCGGCTGCTTGCGGCTCAGACCGATCAGGGTGACGACGCCGAGGGCCATCAGGAAGGCCGTCCACTGCGGCGAGAAGTAGCCCTGCCCGATCCAGTCCAGGTTCTGCACCAGGAAGGCGACGATGATCGCCGTCATCTTCTTGCAGTCCCAGGCCCGGGCCATGGCGTAGAGGACGCCGACCTCGATGATGTACGCGACCGGGGTGTACCAGTGCGCGATGGTTGTCGCGTTCAGACCGGTGAGATCGGAGAACCATGCGGTAAACGCGAAGAGGCCGGGCCAGTGGTGATAGATATCGACGTCGCGGGCAACCGTTCCCGACTTCTCGATGTAGTCGACGACGGCAATGTGCTTATAAGTCCAGGAGTAATACGGCACTGCGGTCGCCAGCGAAATCGTTACTCGCAGAATCGCCACCGAACAGAATGTCGCGGCCCAGGCGACCGCCGTGCTGCCGGCGCGGACGGCCAGCGCGAAACCGATCGTCGTAAGAATGATCGATGCGACGAAGAATGGCGAGGCGACGGGGAGAAGGCCGTACTGGCTCTCCTTGACGTCGTGCATGCCGGGCATCGAGATGAGCCAGCAGATGAAGGCGGCCGCGACCACCACACCGGAGAGATTGATCCGGCGCAGCAAGGGAGTTCGGGAGCGGACCAGGCGAACCTCAGGTGGCGGCGACGCGTCGGCCGGGCGATCGGTGAGTGTCGTCATCAGACCGTTGCCTCGGGGGAGGCGGTCAGCTCAGGAGCGGCTTCGTCCTCGGGGATGGCTTCATGGCCGGCGGCGGCCCGAGCGTTGCGCGCGCTCTCACCGAAGTGCGAGAGCTCGTACATGAGAATGGAGGCCACGGTGCCGATCTGCAGGGCCAGCATCTGAATCTGTGGGTGCCAGAAACCCTCGAGGGTGGCCAGGTAGCTCACCAGGATGTTCACCGCGACACTCAGCAGCACGACCAAAGCGTTGGAGGCGTAGGTCGGCATGCCCTTGACCCAGACCAGAATCGCCGCACCCGGACCGGCCAGCACGAAGAATCCAGCCGCCGGCGCCTTGATGAAGGTGGGCAGCACCGGGATCAGCGACAGGAGCGCGACGAAGGAGCTAGCCAACGCGAGCTGGGAGAGTCCACAGAACGAATTCCGAAGACTTGTGTGTCGTGTCGTCGCCAAGGAGCTAACTTCCCTTGCAATAGTGAGGCTGTATTAGTCTCGGCCGGCGGAGAACGGCATCAATTGAGGTATTCAATCGTGTCGCCTCTGTGAGAACGCTTAATCCATTCATGGGCGCATGTAATGCGAAGTCGGGGCGCGGCGGCGTAACACTGCTGTCACTTTCAATTGTGACCTGGTGCACACTGCCCACTCTCCGGGTTCGTATTGGTCTCGTCTCTGGATGGCATATTCGAATCATCGAGCTGTGAGTACCTGCATCGAGACCGATTTACCTGCATCGAGACGTCGCGTGCGGACGCGGGATTTCCTCACCATTCTAACTGGGTCTGCTAGGGCCGGGTCACGCCGCGAATGGACATTCGTCACGTTCGCGGGCGGCTACGTCGCGCTGTCAGCGACCGAGCTACCGCGGCATAGGAGTCAGCCTGTGTCTCCAGGCTGAAGTGCATGAGAGCCCGGTTGTGGCCGGCTCGCCCGAACTCGCTGCGTAGCGCCGGCGTGGTGAGCAGGCGCTTCATGTGGCGGGCCAATTCGTCCACGTCGCCGGGTTCGGCCAGTAGGCCGGTGACGCCGTCGAGCACGACCTCCGGGATGCCGGCCACACGGTAGGCGACGACCGGTACTCCGGCCGCCTGAGCCTCCATGATGCCCAGCGGCATGCCCTCGACCATTCCGGGATGGACCAGGAGATCGCAGGCCCGCAGCACCGCCGGAATGTCCTCGCGGCGTCCGGCCAGCAGCACCCGGCCCCCCAGTTCCCCGGCCGACCGTCGCAACTGAGCCGCATACTCCGGAAAAGACGAGGTATCTCCGAAGATCACCGCTCGCCAACCCGGCACGTCCCGTAGCCGGTGCAGGGCAGCGAGGAGGTCCTGGACCCGCTTAACCGGGTCCAGGCGGGTCACCGCGGCGACCAGTACGTCGCCCTCACTCACGCCGAACTCACGGCGCAGTCCTTCGGTAGCGCCGGGATCCGGGGGTGGCGAATCGGTGCGAACGCCATTCGGGATGACGTCGATACGGCGGCGGGTCAGCCGTCCACTGTTCTGCCGGACGGCCTCACTCACCGCGACCGAGGAGTCACCGATCCACACCGCACTCGTCCTGATCGCTCGTCCCAGCCGGTAGGGCAACTCCTCGTGCAGGTGCAGCAGGCTGGGCACCCGGCTAAGGCGTCCAGCCACTGCAACGGTCAGGTGTACGTCGTGGCCGTTGCCGTGCAGGAGATCGAAGTCGCGGGCCACGCGGGCCAGCTGGCCGGTGCTGCGCAGGGCGTCGACGGAGAGGGCGGCCAGCGCGCGAAGGGAGAGGGACCCGTCGGTGCGGGGGGAGACCCCCGGCGCGGTCTGCAGCGTGATGGCCGGGTGGCCCTGGGCCCGCCAGACGTCGCCGAAGTCACTGCGCGGCGGGGTGGCCAGCGTGACCTCGATGCCCCGCTCGGCCAGTGGTTGGGCTAGCTGCAGCAGCACGACCTGCGCCCCCCAGAGGCCGACGGCCCGGTCGAGGGCGAGCACACGAAGTGTCATGCGACCGGTCTGGGTTCCCCGTAGAGTCCGGGGTCGGTGAAAGCTTCTCGGCTTAGCTTTACCCGCAGCCGTCCGGCCAGGTAGACGACGTGCAGCGCTGTGCGCAGCAGCAGCACCAGCAGTTTTCGGGGTTCCCGGCGGACCCCGTCCAGCAGGGCGCTCATCCGGCCGGTGGTGGCCGCGCCGGTGCTGCGCCCGACCTCGGCCGGTGGGTGCAGCGCATTGAGCGCCACCGAGCTCTGGCCGTAGCGGTACCACTGCTCGAAGAGGTCGGTCATCTTGTCGCGCGGCACCCACGACATCAACACCCGACGGTCGGTGGCGAAGCTGCCCTGTGTCTGCTTCAGCACGCGCCAGCAGAGATCCGCGTCGCCGGCGCTGCGCATCCGGCGGAAGCCCCCGACGGCCAGGTAGGTGGCCCGGGTGATGCCGAGGTTTGCCGTCGGGTAGTAGTCGGCTCGCCCCGGTACCCCGATGTAGCCGTCGATGCTGAACGGGTTCAGGGTCGAGGCGATCTTGGCGGCCAGGGTGGGGCCGGATTCGGTCTGCACGTCCGTGCAGGAGAGGACGGCGCCGGGCGTGCTCAACATCGCCCGGTGGCTCTCGATTAGTCCCGGACGGGCCCGGCAGCGACCGTCCACGAAGAGCAGGATGTCGGCCGTCGACGCGATCGCGGCCGAGTGCCGGGCCGCGTACGGGCCAGAACCCACGGTCGGCGTCAGCACTCGCGCTCCGGCGGCCCGGGCCACCGCGGCGGTGTCGTCGGTCGAACCGTCGTCGACCACGGTGAGCAGATCGTCCGCCCCGAGCTGGGGCATGAGTGTGGAGAGGCAGGCGCGCAGGTGAGCCGCCATGTTCTTGACCGGGATGATGATCTCGATGGTCGGGTTCGCCGGGCTCAACTCTGCTTCGACTCCTTGGTCTGCGCGGAAACTGAGGTCACTGAGGCGGGAGCATCCGGGACCTCGGGGACCTCGGGGGCGGTCTTTGGGGTCACGACGTCCGCGCCGGTGCCGTTCAAGCCCAGCAGCGGACGGGCTCGGCCCCCAGATCGCCGGGCCCGCCACAGTGCATAGGGCCCCCGGATGATCCCGGAACGCTCGATCTTGCCGACGTCGGCGAAGAGCTCGTGATGAGTCGTATCGGTCTGCGGAGACTCGACCTTGGTGAGTCGGGCCAGGTACAACAATGCCGGTAGCAGACGACGCAGGATCATCACCAGCGTCTTCGGGTTGACGATCAGCTTGGTCAACCAGGCGCCGAGACCGAGGCCGTAGTCGGCGATCTGCCGCTTCAGGTCGGCGGTGTCGGCGCGGTGCTTGTGCCAGATGACCGCCGCCGGCTCGAAGGCCAGTTCGTAGCCGGCCAGCAGCACCCGGACGAACATGTCGATGTCCTCGCCACCGCCGGTGGGCGACCCGACGCCGAACCCCTCGTCGAAGCCGCCGATCGCGAGCATCGCGTCGCGGCGCACCGCGAAGTTGGCCCCGGTGCCGTACCGACCGACCCGGAACGGGAAGAGCGGTTCGCCGGCCCGCTTCTGCGCGGCCGCGAAGACGTCCTGGGTGCAGCTGTCGGCCCAGTTGAACCGGCTGTCGAAGTACCACTCGGCCGACGAGCCGATCTCGACGGTGGGCACGATTCCGCTGACGCAGGCCACCTTCTCGCCGCGGGCGAAACCGTCGGCGATTCCGTCCAGCCACCAGCGGTCGACCACCACGTCGTCATCGGTGAAGGCGACGATGTCATGCGCGGCGGCCAGCAGGCCGACGTTGCGCGCCCGGGCCAGTCCCTGGATCGGCGCCTCGACCCGGCGCAGCCGCGGGTCGTCGAACTCCTCCACGACCAGGCGCGTCGACGGGTTCTCGGGCCCGTTGTCGACGACCAGCACCTCGTAGTTCGAGTAGCCGAGGGCCAGCGCGTCGGTGAGGGCCGAGCGCAGCGCGTCCGGGCGCGACCGGGTGCAGATCAGCAGACTGATCGGCGGGTCACTCGGACGGGCCGGCGGCGGCGGCGCGGGGGCCAGCGCGCTGATTCGGCGGGCGAGATCGTCGCCGTCGATCAGCCCGTCGACCACCGCGACCTCTACGAATCCCCGGGTCGACCGGCCGTGGCGGACCAGGACGCGGGCGCGGGCGTAGCCCTTCGAGCGGTCCAGCCCGACCAGCCCACTCAGCGTGGTCTGATCGTCGATCTCACCGACCCAGATCGCCGAGGGCCAGGACGCCTCGCCCGTGTCGGAGATCGGCTGCAGCGTCACCGGCAGCGCCTCAGATCCCGGCATGCTGATCCTCCGTGTCGGCTGCCTCGGCACCGGTCGGCTCGATTCGATTGGTCCGCGAGTGTCGCCCCGGCTTCACTCCGCGGGTGCGCCAGCTCCAGATCATGTGGACGGCGGCGCCACTGCTGAGAAAGATCTGGATGCCGAGAACGGTGAACGCTGCGGCCAGCGCGCCGTGACTGGGCACCGTGAGGGCGACCGCGAGGTACCCGCCGACGGCGGCGACCGAGTTGATCGTCAGTACGAACGTCAACTGCTGGCGGGCCTGCTGCAGTGACGACCAGAGCAGATACACCGTGCGCAGCACGGCCGCGACGGCCAGGATCGTGACGATCTCGACGCCGTGCAGATCGAGATAGCTGGCGTTCAGCAGCCGGTACACGTGCGGGCTGAGCGCAACCAGGCAGACGGCGCCGAAGGTCACGATCGGGACGGTGCGGGTCAATGCCGAGCGCACCAGCGCCCATTCGTGATCGCGCCGCGAGGAGGCCTGCACCACCAACGAGATGCCGACCCCGGCGGTCACGAAGTCGAGTACCGCGGTCATGCTCAGCGAGAGCGAGAAGACGGCCCCCTGCCGGGCGCCGCCGAGTGCGGTGACCATGAACGGCAGCAGCGTCAATGCGCCCAGGGTGAGGGCCACCGAAGCAGTGGTGCGGATCGAGAGGCGGCGCAGTCGCTGGCCGGCGACCGCACTGAGTTTCGCGCTGGCCAGTTCGGCGTCGTCGCGGCGGGTGATCCGGCGCAGGATCGGGGCGAAGAAGGCGACGGCGATGGCCGCCGGAATGATCGAGGCCCAGACCACCGAGAGCAGCGTCGCGGTGATGAACGGGAGGATGGCCAGCTTCGCGAGCCCGGCGAACCCGTTCTCGAAGGGCAGCCAGCGGGCCCGCCCGAGGCTCGTCAGCGCGGAGTCCTGAATCGCGAAGAGCGTCCAGACCACGATTCCGACGAAGACCGAAACTGCGGCCAGCGCCGACCCGCGCACCGACGGCAGGAAGGTCGCCGACGCGATGGCGGCGATCACCGCGACCGGCATGCCGTAGATGAAGGCGAGGCGGTACCCCAGACGCACGATCGCCCCCTCCGCTCCCCGGTGGGACGGGATCATCGCGTTCAGGGCGTCGCCGATGCCGGCGGCGATGATCAGCGCCGGCCCGGAGATCGCCGAGAGCAGAGCGGTCTGGACGCCGAGGCGATCCGGGGTGAGAAGTCGGGCGGCCACGGCCCAGAAGATGATCCCGGTGGCGGCGGCGACCAGGGACGAAGCGACCAGTGAGGTGGCATCACGATAGAGCCGGCCGGTCGGTGGGGCGTCATCCACGAGGGCCACATCGACCGCCGCGCTCGGGACGGTCATGCTGACGATCGTCGAGCCCGACGGGCCCGGCTGGCCGCTCGTAGGTACAGCACCGGACCGGCGATCATGCCGCGGGTCTTGTAACGCAGCAGTTCGGTTGGAAAGTCCTCGGGGACCCCGCGCATGCTCACCTCGCCCTTGCCGAAGGCGGTGCGCGCGGCCGACGGGATGAGTGCGAAGAGGGCGAGCAACTGCTTGGGCTCGTAGCGCAGTAGGGCGGTGTAGAACGCGGTGAGTCCGGCTCCGTAGCCGTACATCTGCTTGGTCAGGGCGGCCCAGTCTTCGCGGTGGTAGTGCCGCATCAGGGCGGTGGGCTGGTAGACGACCTTCTCGCCGGCCAGCAGCAGCCGACTGAAGATCAGCGTGTCCTCGCAGCCGCAGGTGAGCGTGCCGGCGCCCATTGCATTGTCGAAGCCCATCGCTCGCATCTTCTCGGTGTTGAAGGCCATGTTCGCGCCCACCCCGAATGGGGGTACCGGAAAGAGCGGGCTCTGCGCGCCCGGCGCCTTGGCGTCGAAGACATCCTGGACGAACCCCCGCCCCTTGCTGTGGCCGCCGTACTGCTCGAACCAGAGCTGTGGCTGAGTGCGCACCTCGGCCGGTATGACGATGCCGCTCACCGCGGCCGCGTTGGGCAGCCGATCGAAGCCGGCCATGATCTCGACCAACCAGTGCGGGTCGGCGGTCTCGTCGTCATCCATCCAGGCGACATACGGACTGGTAACCATGGCGATCGCGCAGTTGCGGGCCCAGGAGAGGCCCTTGCGCGGCTCCACGGTGTAGGTGATGTTGTCGCTCGCCGGGCGGGCGGCGATTCGTTGCCGCGTCGAGTCATTCGGCGGCGCGTTGTCGACGACGAGGACGTCGAAGTTGCGGTAGCGCTGGTGCTGCAGTGAGTCGATCGCCCGGTCCAGGTCGTCGGGGCGGTCGCGGGTGCAGATGACGACGGTGACCTTCGGACCGGAGGTGATCAGGCGTTCCTGATCAGCAATGAATATAGGATCATTCGTGATCTTCGAACCCTCACCGGAGAGGACCGCGTCTGGGTCGCCCCCGTTCGCGGTGACCCGTTCGGCGATGGCCTTGCCGGCCTCGGCGCGGGCCGCTTCGGTGATCGCGTTCACGGTGACTGCGCCGTCGATGAACGGCAACCGGATGAAACCCACTGGTTCGGCGAAGAGCCGCAGCAGAATCCACGCTTCGAGGTAGCTCTCGCCGGCTGGGCGGATGTCGCTGATCGGGTCGGAGAGCTCGCAGTCGAGGATCAGGGCAGGCAGCGGCACGGCGGGGCTTGACGGCATGGGCTCTTCGGCGATGTTTTCATCGGTTGCTGCTGAAGTCATTGGCATCCCGCTAGATCGTCGACCAGACTATTCACAGGACTTTGTGACTAGTTTCACGGCGTTCCTTACCCAATCTGAAGACTCGCTGGCCGATCGCCACCGAAGCTCCAACTGCAGCCGCCGTCACTCCGGCCAGCATGGCGCAGACCCGAGAGAAGGCCCGGCTGGTGTCCCGGAGCTCGTGCAGCACCCCGCGGGGCAGCACTCTTATCAGGTAGAGACGCTCTTCGGAGAGTGTCTCGTCGTCATCCTGAGTGGGAAGGTTCGCCCGCAGGAGAAGTTTACCGTGGCCTTCGGAGTAGCAACGACGCACGAAGAACGCGAACGTGGCGCGTTCGCGGGGTACCGCGTGATGAATGACGGCCTCCGGCACGTACATCCAGTGGCCACCGGAGTAGCGGTGCATGCTGATGCAGAGGCTGGTGTCCTCGGGCTGTGAGGAGGCGGCCAGCTTGCCGAAGGAGGCGAGGAATCCGCCCACGGCCCGGAACTCGGCGGCCCGCACCGCCATGTTGCCGGCCCAGACGTTACGTACCCGCGAGACGGTCTCCGGCATCCCCTCGTAGTGGCCGCCGATGACCCAGGCGAAGACATCGGGGAACCAACTGGGCTTCTCGGTCTCCCAGATCGGTTCGTAGCGGCCGCCGGTGCCGACCACGTCCGGGTCGCTGAAAGGGGCGATGAGGGTGCCGAGCCACTCCGGCAGCGCTACCTCGTCGTCGTCGAGGAAGGCGATAAGCGGGGTGGTCGTATCGGCCGCGCCGGCGTTGCGGGTGGCCGACGCGCCCCGGATGCCCGCGGCGTTGTCGACCACCGATATCTCCGGGAGTGCTTCGCGCAGCCGAGCTGAGAGGGCCGGGTTGTGGTCGACCGCGACGACGATCTTCTCGGCCGGTGTCAACTGCTTCTGCACCGATACGACGGCGTCGAGGATGCTGCTCCAGCGTTCGTCGCTGTAACAGGGGATGACGACGCTCACAGCGGTGCCGAGGCGATCGGGGCTGGGGGTGCGCTCGGCGCTGGCGGCGCGGTCGGGCTCGAGCGTGCTCATCGCGCCCTCCTCATGACCTCACCAGTTGCCCCCCGGCAGCTTGAACCGCGTCAGCGAGACGAAGTTCGTGTCCAGTGCAGGCACTCATTACACGCCGCACTCACAGCCACACGATAGCTTTATTGGCCTCGCCCTGTCGCCCCAGAGCCAGTAGACGACACTTGCATTTCCGCGGTATTGCCACGCCCAGTGCCCCGGCGATCACTGAACCGGACGAAACTCCCGGTCTCGTGGAATCCCTGTGACATCCTTCTCACGAATATGCGGGTCTGACGTTGTACGACCATGATCGACAGGTGCACCAGTCAACTTCGAGGTCGGCTGAGCGGCCCATCGCCGCGGTGCTGCTGGTGCTCGACAGCCTCGCTCTGCTCTACGAGCTGGTCACCCAGGCCCTGGGCGGTCCGGCCGCCTTCTTCGATTTCTTCAGCTACTTCACGATCCTGAGCAATCTCTTCGCGATCATCATGCTCGCCATCATGCTGGGCGACAGCCGGCCGCTCTACTGGGATGTCATCCGGGGGGCGATCACCAGCTACATGGTGGTGACCAGCCTTGTTAATCGGGTATTTCTCACGTCCAGTCCGTTGGACTTCACCAGCAACATCCCGGACACGGTGCTGCATGTGGTCACTCCGCTCGGGGTGCTCTGGCTCTGGTTCGCGTATCCGCCGCAGCGCCGGGTGGCCTACGCCGACATTCGCTACTGGTTCATTTTTCCGATCGTGTATGTGATCTTCATCCTGCTGCGTGGGCCCGGCGCCGGCTGGTATCCCTACTATTTCCTGGATCCTCGGCCAGCCGGTGGCTATGCCCGAGTCGGAATCTCGGTTGCCTTTCTCATGCTTCTCATAGGGCTCGTCATGTTAGTTGTTAACAGCATTGGACGGATACGTCGCCCTCGGTAAGTCTCGATAGACTGGGCGGTACAGGCTCCCGACTGGATGAGAAGGTCATTGATTTCACGAAACGTTGTAACTGGCCTCGGACGGGTCGAAAGGCTCGGACGGCTCGGACGGCTCCGCAGGATCGTCGTGCTGGCGGCTTCGCTTTCGGCGATCGGTGTGCTGCTGTCCGCTTGCGGTTCGTCGGTTCTCAACTCGGGGGTGCCGTCGGGTAGTAACACCTGGGCCAGCGCGCCGGTCGCGTCGGGAACACTGTCGCTGGTTCCGACGACCGCTGCCCCCAGCAGCGGCATCGTGATCACGCCGCTGACCCAGTTCTGCTCGGACGTCTCGGTGAACCAGAACTTCCTCGGTAAGTTTCCGACCACTTCGCAGCAGGCGGCCGACGTGACCTCGATCTGGGACACGATCGGGCGGGAAGCCCCGGAGGCGATCAAGCCGACGGTACTGGCCCTCGCCGCGGTGGTCCACAAGTTCGCTGACGGCACCATCACCGGCGCCGACTCGACTTCGATCGGCAAGAACTTGAGTGCCTTCGCCAGCTGGGTCGGCGACAACTGCGGAACCCTAGGGTCGGCGGCACCGACAAGTTGACTCGCCCTTAGCGATCCGCCGGCGCCCCCGACCAGGGTCAGTGATCCAGGCGGACGGTGGTGATGACCCCGCGGTGGTCGGAGCCGGGCAGGCTCACCGTCACCAGTGACTGGGCCGTCGCCTTGTTGGTCAGCACGTGGTCAATGCCGATCAGCGGCGGATACCAGGTGTCAGCCGGATAGGTACGGGCACCACCGGCACCGGCCTGCTCCCCGGCGTCGTTGTAGCCGTCGCTGAGCAGCTTGCGGAACTGCGCGGTGTCCAGGGTCGCGTTGAAGTCGCCGCCGACCAGCACTCCACCGCCATACGGTGTGGCCGAGTTCTCCAGCAGGGAGAGCAACTTCGGCAGCCGGGCCATGTCCTTGAGCCAGTCGTCGGGTGACTGCGGGAAGGGTCCTGGCATGTGCGTCGCGGCCACAGTGGGGCTGGCTGACTGCCCCGGAATGAGCAGCCGGGCCGAGACCAGGGCGAAGGTGAAGGTGGTGTACTTCTCCCGGTCGGCGAGTGGGTACGCGCTCCACAGGCCGACGCCACGGGCATCCGGTCGGGGATCGACCAGGCTGTAAGGCAGTGCGGCGTCGAGGCCGGCGTTCTTGAGGTTGGCCCGCTCCTGCTTGGTGAGCTCCTCCAGCATGAGGACGTTGACGTGGTGCTCGCGTACCAACCGCACCACGCTGGCCGGGTCGGTGCTGCCCAGACGGAGGTTGCCGGTCATCACGACGATGCGGGGCCCGTGCAGGTAGCCGGCGTCACTGGCCACAAACCGCGGGATCAGGACCGTCGCACCGACCACTGTCACGATCACCGCGAACACGAACGGCCGCAACTGCCGGCGCAGGCCGGTGAGGAGGAGCGCGACCGGGGTCAGGGCGATCAAGTAGCCGGAGAAGGCGGCCAACGCCAGCAACGAGCTGATTCGGAAGCTGAGCCCGTGCAGCAGCAGGCCGAGGACCCCGACGGCGACGAAGCCGTAGTTGACGAGGTGATTCCCGATACGGCGAATCAGCCGGCGGATGCTGCGGTGATCGGGCGGCTGGGTCTGCTTGGTGTGCTTAGGGAGCTGTGGCGGCCGTGTTGGCTTTGTCGGCTGTGTCGACGATGTCACTAACGCTCCTCAGGCAGCGTGCTGGTGCAGCGGGTGCGCCGCAGCATTCAGAGCGCTGAGAGAGACGATAGCGGGCCTGGATTGCCGGCATGTCTCGGAGTACCGCTGCTACTGCGGGCTCAGGCGGCGTCGCGGGAAGCCGTGTCGCGGGTGCCGTGGTTGGCGCTCGAGTGACGCAGGTGGACCAGTGCGGCGACCGGGGAGCGGTGACTGCGATGCGCGAAGCGAGCCCGACGGAATCGGTTACAGACCGTAGCCGAGCACTCGCCACAATCAGATCCCGCCCGGAAGTGCTCGTGGGCGTCGCGTCCGTGGCCACACTTGCAGGTCTGCTCTGCCGTTGCTCTCATCGGGGGGCTCCTCTGGTTTCGTGCGGTCAGCGTCCATGCACGCAGAGCCTGGCCCCCCAGAACCTGGCTTGCATGTTCATAGTAGTGGGGCGTCTTAACGCTGTCCACACGTCTCAGGGCACTCTCAAAGAGTCGGCAGGGTGAGGATCTCCGCCCCCGAATCGGTGACTACGAGGGTGTGCTCCCACTGGGCCACCCAGGAGCCGTCCTTGGTCAGGACGGTCCAGTCGTCGTTCCAGATGATCCAGTCGATGCCACCCAGGGTGAGCATCGGCTCGATCGTGAAAGTCATCCCGGGCTCGAGGATGGTGGTCGCCCGTGGCTCGTCGTAGTGCAGGATCGTCGGCTTGGTGTGGAAGCTCGGGCCGACTCCGTGGCCGGTGTAGTCGCGGACCACTCCGTAGCCGAATCGCTTGGCGTAGGACTCGATCACGCGTCCGATGACGCTGACCGGGCGGCCCGGCGCCACAGCTTTGACCCCACGCATCATCGCCTCGTGGGTCCGCTCGCCGAGCAGGCGCACCTCCTCTGACGGGGTTCCGGCGAAGTAGGTGGCACAGGTGTCGCCGTGAACGCCGCCGATGAACGCGGTGATGTCCACCTTCACCACATCGCCGTCGTTGAGCTCGCGGGAGTCCGGGATGCCGTGACAGATGACCTCGTTCACGCTGGTGCAGAGCGACTTGGGGTAATGCTTGTAGCCCAGCGTCGAGGGGTAGGCGCCGTGGTCCAGGACGAATTCGTGGCCAATCCGGTCCAACTCGTCGGTGGTGACTCCGGTGGCGACGTGGCGCCCGACCTCGACCAACGCGTCGGCGGCGATCCGGCCGGCGATCCGCATCGCCGCGATGGTCTCGTCATCCTTGACCATCGGGTCGTCATAATCCTGCTGAGCAGTCGTGGTGCGGCCGAGCTGGTCGACATAGTGCGGGCGCGCGATCGAGGCCGGCACGGAGCGACGCGGTGAGATGGTCGCGGGCTGGATCGGGGTGCTCACAGACATATGCCCATTCTGCCAGCGCTGACGGGCGGCAATCCGCGTGCGAGCGGGTGGGGCAGCACTAGGATCGGTCTGTGGCGGCGCGGTCTCGCCGACGTCGAGCCGTAAGCCCGTCTGACTTCGTCCGGGAGACGCGCATGAGTCGCACCATCGTGGCATCGATCATGATCTTCGTAATGCTCTTCGGCGTCTTCACCGGCATGATCGTCGCGGCGCATTACGGCAATAGTGGTCCGGCCTGCTACCCCGTGGTCGAGCACAGCGACTGGATGCTCGACCAGGAACAGCAGTGCTGACCCGGTTCGCCGAGCCCGAGTGGCTCGCCCCGATCAGACCTCGATGACGGTCGGGACGAGCATCGGCCGGCGCCGGTAGGTACGGTCGACCCAGCGCCCGACGCTTCGACGGATGGCCCGCTCCAGCGCCTCGGAGTCACGCGTTCCGTCGGCCACCGCCTTCTCGACGACGCTGACCAGTTCGGCCCGAATCGGATCGAGACCGGCCGGGTCGTCGGTGAAGCCGCGGGCGTAGATCTCGGGGCCGAAGACGACCTTCCCGGCGAGCATGTCCACCGCCACCAGGATGGAGATGAACCCCTCCTCGCCGAGAATGAGGCGATCCTTGAGCGCGGCGTCGGTGATGTCCCCGACGGCGAGACCGTCGACGTAGACGTAGCCGACCGGTACCGTGCCGACGAGCGTGGCGACGCCGCCGACCAGATCGACCACGGTGCCGTCCGGGGCGATCATGATGTGCTCGTCGGTCATCCCGGTTGAGCGCCCGATCGCCGCGTGCGCGCGGAGGTGACGCCACTCGCCGTGCACCGGCATCAGGTTCTTCGGACGTACCGCGTTGAGCAGGTAGCGCAGCTCGCCGGCCGGGGCGTGACCGGAGACGTGCACCAGGGCCATCGACTTATGAACGACCGCCGCGCCCAGACGGGCCAGGCCATTGATGACCTGACCGACGGAGTTCTCGTTGCCCGGGATGAGTGAGGAGGCCAGCAGGATCGTGTCATCGGGAACGACGGTGATGAGCGGATGCTCATTGTTGGCCATCCGGGAGAGCGCCGAGAGCGGCTCGCCCTGCGATCCGGTCGAGATGAGCAGCGTCTTGGAGGCCGGGAGGTCGCCGATCTGCTTGATGTCGATCAAGACGCCGTCGGGAACCTTGAGCAACCCGAGATCGCGGGCGATACCCATGTTGCGCACCATCGAGCGCCCGACCAGGGCCACCTTGCGGTTGGAGGAGACCGCCGCGTCGAGAACCTGCTGGACGCGGTGCACGTGCGAGGCGAAGCAGGCGACGATGATTCGGCCGCGGGCCTTCGTGATGACGTCGGCCACCACCTTGCCGACGTCGAGCTCGGACGGGATGAAGCCGGGTACCTCGGAGTTGGTGGAGTCCGACAGCAGCAGGTCGACCCCCTCGTCGCCGAGTCGGGAGAAGCCCGGGAGGTCGGTGAGGCGGCCGTCCAGCGGCGTCTGGTCCATCTTGAAGTCACCGGTGTGCAGGACCACCTGGCCGCCGACGTGAATGGCGACGGCGAGCGCGTCCGGGATCGAGTGGTTGACCGCGAAGAACTCCAGCCCCCAGTCGCCGATCTGTTCCCGGTCGGTCTCGCGCACCTGCTGCAGGACAGGACGAATCCGGTGCTGCTCCAGCTTCGCGGCCACCAGGGCCAGCGTCAGCCGGGAGCCGATGATCGGGATGTCCTTGCGCTCGCGTAGCAGGTAAGGCAGGGCGCCGATGTGATCCTCGTGGCCGTGGGTGAGCACCACGGCGTCGATGTCCTCCAGCCGCTCGCGAAAGTACGACCAATCGGGCAGGGTGACGTCGATGCCAGGTGAGTTCGTCTTCCCCAGCAGCATGCCGCAGTCGACGACCAGCAGGCGGCTGGGCCCCTTCTCCGGCTGGTACTCGAACATGGTCATGTTGCGGCCGACCTCGCCGATCCCGCCCAATGCGACGATGCGCAGAGTGCCGCGTTTCAGTGGCGGGGGAGCATCTTTGTCGCGCTTTCGATCGTTGGGCACATGTCGAGGCTATCTTCCGGGCCCCGAGCGGTTAGCGTTACCCCGATCATCAGCGACCTGAGGAGCCCCTTGAACTACGCCTTGGACACCAGTCAAGCTCAGAAGCTCGGTATCGGAGTCATCGTCGGGGTGATCCTCCTCGGCCTGCTTCTCAGCTTCGTCGTGACCGCGGTCGTCGGCCGGATCATCATCCTGGCCCTGGTTGTCGGCGCCGGGTTGTTCATCTGGCATCAGCGCGAGGACATCGCTGCCGCGGCCCGAAAATGCGACGCGACATTCCTCGGCGTGCACTTGACGCCGACCGATCCCCAGATCAAGGCGCAGTGCGTCAAGGTCGCGAACCCCTGACCGTTTCCGTCCGCTATTGGAGCTGAGCCGTCCCCTATTGGAGCTGGGAGTGGCTAATGCCGCCGATCAATGTCACCTCGGTGGCAGAAATGAATTCGGCCCGCCGGAGCGAATTGCTCCAGCGGGCCGAACCGTACGTGCGAATGCTGCGGACTAGTCGCAGCGATCAGGCAATCTCTTCGGCCTCTTCGACCGACGCTGGCTCGTTGTCGGCGCCGACCGAACGACGGCGAGCCGTCTCCAGCTTGCGGATAGCGGCGACCTCACGCGCCATCCGGCGCGCGCTGCCCTTCTCCTCAAGGATCGTCTTGAGGACCCGCAGGCCGTCCCGGATCGCGTTCAGGTTGCTCTCGCCATGGATCCGGCTGCGCTCAACGCTCGGCACCTCGTGCACGGCGAGCTTAGCGGCGGCGATACGGCAGTTCAGGACCGTTTCGATCTCAAAGCCATCGCCCCACATCATCCCGGAGGCGTTCGTGACCGCGATGTCCGGATCCGGCAGGTCCACCGAGTCGAGGATGTCGCTCCAGAAGGCGTTGTACCCGTAGCAGAGATCGGTGTACTTGGTCTTGAGTAGCAGATTGGTCAGGATGTTGAGGCCTTTGTTGCCCCCGCTGCGGTAGCGAGTGATGTCGTGGCTGCCGCCGCCGTCGCAGAACCGGCTGCCCTTGGCGAAGTCGGCGCCGCGTACGAGCGTCTCGATGTAGGCCGGGATCTCGGCTGGGTCGGCCGAACCGTCGGCGTCGAACATGACAATCACATCGCCGGTGGCGGCCCGGAAGCCACAGACCAGCGCATTGCCCTTGCCCTTACGGGTCTGGTGAATAACGCGAATGCTCGGCATCACCCGCAGCGCCGTCTCGATCGTGCCGTCCGTCGAGTTGCCGTCGACCAGGATGACTTCGTGGACCTCGGGCAGTTCAGGCAGAACCATCTCTAGGTTTCGGGCCTCGTTGCGGGCCGGAATCACGATCGAGATCGTTGGATTCGGCTTAGCTATCCGGAGCTGCGTGCTCATTCGTTCCCCTTAGACTTCGAGCGCGGGCGCTGATAGAAGGCGGCATTCCCATATTGGTCAGAGCGTCTTGACACAGAATCTAGAGCCTATCGGTTTCGTTTTGATTGCAAGAACTTGAACTGCAGTCGCGCATCCGGTGAAACACTCACTTTGTGGCGGATACTCGCGTGATACGCACCACGTGATGTAGCGTCCGCGAGTACAAACTGGGGGCTGCGCTGGGGTAGTAGCCAAAAATTATTGGTTCATCCAACCTGTCCGCTCGGGAGATCATCATGGGCAAGGCAACCGCGAGATGTAGCTGTGGCCATGTCAGGGCGAGTCACACGCATTACCGCCGTGGTACCGACTGCAGCAGTTGCCCAACGGGTGTCTGCCTGCGGTTTCGCCGCCAGAGTTACCTGAGACGTCTTGTCCCATGGATTGGTAACCCGTCATCGATCCCAGCACACCAGGAGCAGCAGGTCAATCGAACAGAGACCACGCACGGCCGCTCATCAGGCTGAGAGCCCCGTAGCTACAGGCCTACGGCGCATCCGAACCAACCTGCACGCGACTCTTGTTGCGGTTGCGCAGGTAGTGGATGAGGGTGGGCAGGAGGGACAGGATGACGACGGCCATGATGATGTAGTCGAGATACTGCTTGTTGTCCTGGACGAACTGGAACTTGCCCAGCTGGTGGCCGATGATCAACATGGAGTCGGTCCAGAGAATGCCACCGATGACCGAATACAGCACATAGAGACTGAAGCGCATCTTGCCGACACCGGCCATGACGCTCGCGACCGTGCGAACGACGGGTACGAATCGCGCCAACACGATGGTCCAGCTGCCGAAACGATTGAAGAACCGCTCGGCCTTGGTCACGTACTCGGGGCTGAAGAACTTCGAGTCGGGCTTGTCGAACACCTTCGGGCCGGCCCGGTAGCCGATCCAGTACCCGACCAGATTGCCGATGAACGCGGCGATCGGGGCCACCACCAGGAACTTCCAGAGTGGGTCGTTCAGGGTCCCGATCGAGATCGAGATTCCCGCCGAAAGAAGCAGCGTGTCGCCAGGCAGGAAGAAACCGACCAGTAGGCCAGTCTCGGCGAAGAGGATGATCGCCAGCCCGATCAGCCCGAACTTGTTCAGCAGCGTGCTCGGGTCGATCGGGTTTGCCAGCACTGTCTGACCGGTCACAGCGTGCGCGGCCAGCGGCGCAGCAAAAGAAAGCATTCTGGAAGTCTACGAAAGATCTGCCGGCTTTTCGTCCGCACGTGAAATCGGCGTGGGGCGTCCGCCCGATTTTGCGAGGTTACCGTTCAGTCGGAACTGACCTCGACGTCCTTCCAGAATGCGATGCGATCGGTGATCTCGGCGGCCGCTTCCTTGGGCCTCGGGTAGTACCAGGCGGCATCGGTGGAGGTCGTACCGTCCACGGTCACCGAGTAGTACGACGCGGTCCCCTTCCAGGGGCAGATCGTATGAGTGTCCGACGCAGTAAGGACATCCGCGCTGACGTCGTCCTTCGGAAAGTAGTGATTGCCTTCGACTATCACGGTGTTCTCGCTCTGTGCGATCACCGTGCCGTTGAGCGTTGCCCGAACCGTCATGTGACTTCCAATCGATGCATCCCTCGGCCTCATCGGCCCTCCTTGGAGCAACGCCGACTGTGTCAAGGTTCATTCCGTGGCGTTTCGAGTTGCGCTGGCCGACCGGTTGTGAGTGGAGGGGTCAGCTCAGGTGATAATTGCAGCGTAAGCAATGCCCCGACCTACCTCTGACCCTTCGTGCAGTTCTCTGGAGAGCCATATGCCGATCGCAACCCCGGACGCCTACGCCGACATGCTCGACCGCGCCAAGCAGGGCGGCTTCGCCTACCCGGCCATCAACTGCACGTCATCGGAGAGCATCAACGCGGCCCTGCGCGGGTTCGCCGACGCGGGAAGCGACGGCATCATCCAGTTCTCCACCGGCGGGGCCGAGTTCGGCTCCGGTACCGGGGTGAAGGACATGGTCACCGGCGCGGTCGGGCTGGCCGAGTTCGCGCACGTCGTCGCCGCGAAGTACCCGATCACGGTCGCGCTGCACACCGATCACTGCCCCAAGGACAAGCTCGACAGCTACGTCCGACCGCTCATCGCCATCTCCCGTGGGCGGGTCGACTCGGGCCAGGCGCCGCTCTTCCAGTCGCACATGTGGGACGGCTCGGCCGTGCCGCTGGATGAGAACCTGCAGATCGCCAAGGAGCTGCTGGCGGCGGCTTCGGCGGCCAAGATCATCCTCGAGATCGAGGTCGGCGTCGTCGGCGGCGAGGAGGATGGCGTCGAGGCCGAGATCAACGAGAAGCTCTACACGACCGATCAGGACTTCCTGGAGACGCTGGATGCGCTCGGAGCCGGCGACCAGGGTGCCCGGTATCTGCTCGCTGCGACCTTCGGCAACGTGCATGGCGTCTACAAGCCGGGCAACGTCAAGCTGCGCCCGTCGGTGCTGCAGGACGGCCAGGCGGCGGCGGCGGCGAAGCTCGGGTTGCCGGCCGGCTCCAAGCCGTTCGACCTCGTCTTCCACGGTGGGTCCGGCTCGGACCTGAGCGATATCCGGGACGCGCTCTCCTACGGTGTGGTGAAGATGAACGTCGACACCGACACCCAGTACGCCTTCACCCGTGAGATCGCCGGGCACATGTTCACCAACTACGACGGCGTGCTGAAGGTTGACGGCGAGGTCGGCAACAAGAAGGCCTACGACCCCCGCTCGTACCTCAAGCTGGCCGAGGTCGGGATGGCGGCCCGCATCGGAACGGCCTGCGAAGACCTCCTGTCGGCCGGCAAGTCCCTCGGCGCGTAAGCCACCGTTGGGACCGTCCGAACGTTCGACCGTCCGACCCGTCCGTGAAGGTCCTGCACACTGCGTACCCCGGTGCGCAGGGTGCAGGACCTTCGCCGGCATCCTTCGACCTGCCCACCGAACCTCCTGCAATTTGGGGGTCCCGGTACTCAAGGCGCAGAACCTTCGCCGCGGCCGGCGCCGGGTCAAGCTGGCAGCTGTAGCGCCTCGCGCAGTTGCGCGGCCACGTACCTGGGCTCGGTCCTGACCACCACGCTCGGAAATCGCAGAATCACCGACCCTGATATGGCGAGGGCGTTCTGCCGCAGTTGATCGGCGATCCAGTGCTGTGCATTCAGGTGAATCGCGCCGTCCACCTCGACGATGACCCGTGTCCCATCCCGGCGGACCCACTCAGCGTCCAGGTATCGGCGACGTCCAGTGGCGTCGACGCGCACCGCCTGATGTTCGGGTAGCGGAAGTCGAAACCGCCGGCAGAGCGCGAGGAAGTCGATTTCGCTGAGCGCTTCGGTCCCTTGGCCGATGTCGTCGATGGCGTGAGCCAGTACAGCGTGGTGCCGCGTCGTCGGTGCTGCTGCGAGGGATCGGTGCAGGGCGTCGGTTTCGGTAACGCGCTGCTGCACCGCCGCCGCGAGGATGGCGCAGGCGTGCCGCGGAGAGCGCATGCCTGAGGCCGCCACGATGAGCGCCGGGGCAGGTCGGTGTAACAGTTGGGTCTGGGATAGCTGCTGGCGTCGCCAATCGGCGACGAAGTGGACGACGGCCGCAATCTCGGGCAGCGGCCGGATTCTGGCGCCGCGCGGCACAAGCACGTGCACCTCGTCTCGATGCCAGCCGGTGAGCCCGTGCTGCTCGGCCGCGGTGAACGAGGTCGCGACGCATCTGGGCCCGTGGTGCAGGACGACGGCGCGCACCCGCTCGTCAGCGGTGAGCAGTGAGTTGTGCTGGACGACGACCCTTCCGATCCGCTGCCAACGTCTGGCCTGCAGTTGCGCGCGGACGGAGTCCCGGGTCCAGCCCTGCCGGTACAGGTCGCTGGGCGTTTGCACGGTCTCGTCGTAGGCGTCGGGGACGGAGCGAAGGGCAGATCGCGTCAGCACCTCACCAGCGTCGCGGTCAGTTGCCGGCCGCGAAGCCGCCGACGCGACCCTGTGGACGACCGAGTGGCCTGGGGACGACCACCGCCAGCGCGAAGCTCCTGCACATCGGGTATCGGAGTACGCAATGTGCAGGAGGTTTGCCGGGATGGGTGGGCGTCCGTGCAGAATGGCGGTATGACGAAACTCGGCGACCTCCTCTCCTCACCGACCCGCCTCGGCGACGACCCGGCCGTGGACCTGCTCGCTGCCGGCACGCCGGCGGTCGAGGTGGCCGCGAAGTATCCCGCCTCATCGGCCGCCTGGGCCGTGCTGGCCGAGGCGGCGCTCGCTGCCCATGAGCCGGTGACCGCCTACGCCTACGCCCGCACCGGCTACCACCGCGGCCTGGACGCCCTGCGCCGCAGCGGATGGAAGGGCAACGGCCCCATCCCGTGGTCGCACGTGCCGAATCAGGGCTTCCTGCGGGCGCTGCACGCGCTGGCCGAGGCCGCCGCGGCGATCGGCGAGACCGACGAGGCGACCCGCTGTTCGACCTTCCTGCACGACAGCGACCCGGCCGCCGAAGCAGCCCTGAGCTAGCCGGCCCGACCCGCTGGTCAACTGGCGTCAGCAGCCAGCCCGGGTCCGGTCCCGAGCTGGAGCCCACCGCCGATCCAGATCCAGATCCAGACCCAGATCCACCCGAGATTCCGCAGATCCACCCCCCGCCTCCTAGGATTCATGCACGTAGGGTGTCGGGGCGGCATCTGCTCCAGTGCTAGTCGCAGGCTGGATACAGGTGGCACGCAAAAAGCAGTTTGTCGGATTGCTCGGCGCTGCCTGGCTTGTTGAAAGGTGATCCATGCCGGCGATAGTTCTGGTTGGTGCCCAGTGGGGCGATGAAGGCAAGGGCAAGGCGACCGACCTGCTCGGGAGCCGGGTCGAGGCGGTCGTCAAGTTCAACGGCGGCAACAACGCCGGCCACACCATCGTCATCGACACCGCCGGCCAGCGGGAGAAGTACGCCCTGCACCTGCTGCCCTCAGGCATCCTCAGCCCCGGCTGCACGCCCATCATCGGCAACGGCGTGGTCATCGACCTCGAGGTTCTCTTCAGTGAGATCGACGGGCTGGAAGCTCGTGGCGTCGACACCTCGAAGCTGGTCGTCAGCGGCGCCGCGCACGTCATCACGCCGTACAACCGAACCCTGGACAAGGTCACCGAGCGGTATCTCGGCAGCCGCAAGATCGGCACCACCGGCCGTGGCATCGGCCCCACCTACGCGGACAAGATGTCCCGGGTCGGCATCCGCATCCAGGATCTCTTCGACGAGAAGATCCTGCGGGCGAAGGTCTCCGGCGCCCTCGAATTCAAGAACCAGGTACTGGTCAAGGTCTACAACCGGCGCGCGGTCGAGGTCGACGCGGTCGTCGACGAACTCCTCGGCTACGCCGAGCGGCTGCGTCCGATGGTGGCCGACACCCCACTGTTGCTGGAGCAACTTCTCGACGCCGGGCGCACCGTCATCCTCGAAGCCGGCCAGGCGACGCTGCTCGACGTCGACCACGGCACCTACCCGTTCGTCACCTCATCCAACGCCACCGCGGGCGGCGCCTGCACCGGCAGCGGAATCCCCCCGACGCGCATCAGCTCGGTCATCGCCGTGATCAAGGCGTACACGACGCGAGTCGGGGAGGGTCCGTTCCCGACCGAACTCCTCGACGCCGACGGAGAGCGGCTGCGCGATGTCGGCGCCGAATTCGGGACCACGACGGGACGCCCCCGCCGCTGCGGCTGGTTCGACGCGGTCATCGGCCGCTACGCCACGCGGATCAACGGCGTCACCGATTTCGTGTTGACCAAGCTCGACGTTCTCACCGGCATCGAGCAGATCCCGGTCTGTGTCGCCTACGACATCGACGGTGTGCGCCACAATGAGCTGCCCAGCTCGCAGGGCGACTTCGCCCGCGCGACCCCGATCTACGAGGTCTTCCCAGGGTGGAGCGAGGACATCTCGAAGGCGCGCACGCTGGAGGATCTGCCGGAGAACGCGCGTCGCTACGTCGCCGCGCTGGAGCAGATGATCAAGGCGCCGATCTCGGCCATCGGAGTCGGTCCCGGCCGCGACGAGACGATCGCCGTCCGCGACCTGCTGCGTTGACGGGCGTGGTTGCGGGGTGATCGGGCCGGTCGCCGGCGCTGAGAACTGGCTAACGCCCAAAGTCATGTGTGACACATCCGACCCAACTCTCTGGATGGGGCGCCGTTGCTGCGAGTAGCGTGAGCCGTTCGCGAGACACGTCGGTCACGACTCCGCCTTCACGAGCGATCCTGACCGGCCGATCACGAGCCGAACACGACCGGAAGGCCTTCGGATGCCACGTATGGGATTGACGCCCGAGAAAGTGGTCATTGCCGCCGCGGAGATCGCTGACTCCGGCGGACTCGACGAAGCGTCGCTCTCCAACGTCGCCGCCGCGCTCGGTGTGCGGGTCCCCAGCCTCTACAAGCACGTCGACGGGCTGGACGATCTGCAGGTCCGGATCGCCCTCTACGGGGCCGAGACGCTGCTGGCCAGCCTCGGGCATGCGGTGGACGGGAAGTCCGGGCGTGACGCGCTGCTGGCCGCATTCACCGCGCACCGCCGCTTCGCCACCTCGCACCCCGGGCAGTTCCAGGCCTTGGTGCGCGCGCCGCTCTCGGCGCAGCAGCGCAGCGAGTTCGGCAGCGGCATCGAGGAGATTCTGCGCAAGATCATGGACGACTACGGTGTGCGCGGCGCGGAGGCGACCCACGCCATCCGTTCGGCCCGCAGCGCGCTGACCGGCTTCGCGTCATTGGAGTCGCTGCGGGCCTTCGACGCCGACGAGGACACCGAGGCCAGCTTCTACGCGATGATCGCCCTCTTCGACCGTGGGCTGGCCGGCCCCGGTGTCGCTGCCCCGCGACGCGGCGGATTCCGCCTCCCCGGCCTGCCCGCACTGCCGATCCCGGGGCGCTGACCGTGCGCGTTCTGGTTGTCGGATCGGGGGCCCGCGAACACGCGATTTGCCTGAGTTTTTCGGGTGATTCACGGGTCACGTCGCTGATCTGTGCACCCGGCAACGCGGGTACGGCGGCGATCGCCGAGCAGCGTCCGTTGGATATTCTGAACCCGGCCGCGGTGGCTGCGCTGGCCGTCGAGCTCGGTGCCGAGTTCGTCGTCATCGGCCCGGAGGCGCCACTCGTCGCCGGGGTGGCCGACGCGGTGCGGGCGGCCGGCATTCCCTGCTTCGGGCCGTCGCAGGCCGCCGCTCAGCTGGAGGGGAGCAAGGCCTTCGCCAAGGACGTCATGGCCGCGGCCGGCGTCCCGACCGCGCGGTCCCGGCTCTGCCTGGACGCTGCTCAGGCCGCTGCGGCGTTGGACGAGTTCGGCGCACCGTACGTGGTGAAGGACGACGGGCTCGCCGCCGGCAAGGGCGTCGTCGTCACCTCCGATCGGGACGAGGCGCTGGCCCACGCGGCCGAGTGTGGCCGGGTCGTCATCGAGGAGTATCTGGACGGCCCGGAGGTGTCGCTCTTCTGTGTCACTGACGGCCACACCGTCGTCCCGCTGCTGCCGGCTCAGGACTTCAAACGCATCGGCGACGGCGACACCGGACCGAACACCGGCGGGATGGGGGCCTACGCGCCGCTGCCGTGGCTGCCGCCGGAGACCGTCGACCAAGTGCTGCGCGAGGTGGCCCAGCCGACGGTTGAGGAACTCGCGGCGCGCGGAGTGCCGTTCGCCGGCCTGCTCTACATCGGCCTGGCGATGACCTCGGCCGGCCCACGGGTGATCGAGTTCAACGCCCGATTCGGAGACCCCGAGACCCAGGTCGTGCTGGCGCTGCTGGAGTCGTCGCTGCTGCAGCTGCTCTATGCCGCCGCTGTGGGCACGCTGGCCGAGGTGCCGTCGTTGGTCTGGCGGGACGAGTCGGCGGTGACGGTGGTGATCGCCGCCGCGAACTATCCGGGAACGCCCCGGCTGGGCGACGTCATCACCGGATCCGAGGCCGAGGGTGTCATCCACGCCGGCACCCGGCGCCGCGAGGATGGAGCGATCGTCTCCTCCGGTGGGCGCGTGCTGTCGGCGACGGCGACCGCATCCACGCTGGCCGGGGCCCGGGATCAGGCCTACACGGTGCTGTCGGGCATCGACCTGGCCGGCGGGCAGTTCCGCACCGACATCGCCCAGCGCGCCATCTACAAGGAGATCGAGATCCCGCAGTAGGCCGGCCGCCGTCCTGCCTCCTTGCCCGGAGGGACTGTGACGCGCGACACTGTAGGTGTGCCCACCGGGCCGGAGGAGAGCGAACGCCTTCTCGACGTCGTCGAGCTCTACGCCGACGATCTTGACGGAAGCGCCTATTCGGCGCGGGCCAGCGACCTGGTATCAGACCTACCTCGCCCGCGGCGGCCCCGAGGTTGGCTAGGCGTTGTAGCCGTGCTCGGCCTTCTGCTGGCCGCGTTCGTCTTCGGCCGGGCATCGGTGACGCGGGTGCCAGCGGTGACGGCGAAGCTGGCTGCCCCGACGAGTGCGGTCAGCGTGACGTCGGCGTCCGAGTCGAACCTCATCTGCGACCGTCCGGCCTACGAGCTGACCGTGGTCGCCGGAGTCGGCACCGAGGACGCGGTGGCCGCCGTCGCCACCTACTTTCCGGGATTCGTGCTGCAGTCGGCGCATCGCTTCGTCTACGCGGACACCCTCAAGCTCTGCCGGGTGGAGCTCACGGCCAGCGACCGCGCGGGAGTCGCACTGCGGCTGCAGGCGCATACCGGCCCGGGCAACCCCTACGACGTGATGGCCAACCGGATCCTCACCGGCCAGCACGTCATCGTGCTGTCGCACATGTCCGACAACGGGTTCGTCGTCTCGATCGAGATCGCCGGGCCGGCCGCCGCGTCGCTGCCCTCGGTCAGCGACTTGGAGCGCTTCGTCGCCGATCCGGTGTTGGCGGCCTGAGACCGGATTGCGTGCGCCGAGCTGCCTGACACACTGGTCGGGTGAGCAATCGGGAATGGGAGAACCTCGAGATTATCGAGACCTTCGGCGAACAGGACGTCTACCGCGCCTTCGCCGCTCCCGCCCAGCGCACAGCTGCTACCGAAGAGGATTCAGTAGACGTCGGTGTCGAACCCGGCAGCCATCCGCCGGTATCGACCAGCACGCAATCGACCGGAATGCGGTGGCGCCTGGCCGGTGCAGTGCTTCTGACCGCGCTCCTCGCGTCGCTGGTCGGCTATGCGGTCGGCAATCACACGGGCCGCGGTGAGGCCGAACGTGCGCCGGTCGCGTCGTCTGCGGCGGTCGACGTGACGCCCCTACCGACGTATGAGTTCACGTCGCCCGACCAGGGGCCCTGTGACCGGCTAGCGGCGACCACCGACGAGATCGTCCCCACCTCGCCGCTCGTGCGGGCGATGCACTGGCACTTCCCGACGTTCCAGATCAGCTCGCTGAGCACCTCGCGCTACGACGACAACGACCAGGTCTGCAATGTCGCGGTCGATGCGGTCGATGCGTCCGGGATAACGGCCACGGTCCAAGCCGGCTACTACGGGATCGGGCAGGATTCGTCGGCGTCCGGCGTCAGCAGCTTCCAGGGTCAGTTTCAAGAGTCCTACGACCACTCGAGCATGGCCCACAACTACCAGGTCACCGTGTCGATGAGCTCCCTGAACAAGTCCAGACTGCCGGCCCCGGCTCGGCTGGTGGCCTTCGCGACCGACCCGCTCCTCTACGGCAACTGACCCGCTGCTGGACGGCAACTGACTCGCGTTCGCCGACCGGCCCGAGGTTTTGTGGCGGTGCCCGCCGGGCGGTGGCAGTCTGAGGCTATGCGTGACGACGATGGGGTCGAATGGCTAACCGCAGAAGCTGGTGAAGCTGCGGGACTGCCGATCCCCGGCCGTCCCGACCATGCCTTGGCCACGGTCGCGCCGCCCTTCACGGGGTCGCCCGAGACGATCTCAGCTGGAGCCCGACGCCGGCCGCTCTCGCCGACCTGGTCGCGTCGGCTGCGCTGGGGTGCCGTGCTGATCGCCGCGGTCGCGCTGGTCGGTGGGGCGATCCAGCTGGCCCGTCTACATGCTCGACCGTCGGCGTCCCAACTCGCGGCCCAGCAAGACCTGGTGAGTCGGATCGTGGGTGCGGCAACTCCGGTCGAACTGCAGCCGGTGATCGCCCGCGGGGTTGCCGACGGATCATGCCGACCGGTCACCGGAGACTCGATGACCAGCCGCGTCAATGTCGCCGTCGTCCCCCGGCTGGCCAACTATGTCAGCTTCGATCAGAGCGAGACCTTCGAAGCCGGCAGTTCGCTCTGCGCGGCCACCGTCCGTCTGCACGGGGTGGGCGGGGTGGTGCTGGTGGTGTCGGTCGAGACGCCGTTCAACGAGCCGGCTCGCTCGCTCTACGTCTCGCGTAGCGTCAGCACCGGACGCGTGCAGGCGCTGAGCCGAGTCACGCCGGACGGCTGGCGGGTGGTCGTCGGAGCCATCGGGCCGGCGAAGAACCTTCCGTCCCGGGCCCAGCTGGCGGCGATCGCCGCCGACCCGGGGCTGACCTGGTAGAGCGATGCGGGACAATTGAACACCGTGACACCGAAACCCGAAATCTCGAATGTTCTCGCCGGCCGCTACGCATCGACCTCGATCGCGACGATCTGGTCGCCTGAGCAGAAGATCGTCCTCGAACGGCAGCTCTGGCTGGCCGTCCTGCGCGCCCAGAAGGACCTCGGCGTCGAGGTTCCGGATGGTGCGATCGAGGACTACCAGCGGGTCATCGATCAGGGTGTGGCCGCCGTCGACACCGCGTCGATCACCGAGCGGGAACGGGTCACCAAGCACGATGTGAAGGCCCGCATCGAGGAGTTCGCCGCGCTGGCCGGGCACGAGCAGATCCACAAGGGGATGACCAGTCGCGACCTCACCGAGAACGTCGAGCAGCTGCAGATCCTCTCCTCGCTGCAGGTTATCCGTAGTAAAACATTGGCTGTTCTCGCGCGCTTGGCTCGGCGAGCCAGCGAGTACGAGGCGCTGGTGATGGCCGGACGCTCCCACAATGTGGCCGCCCAGGCCACCACGCTGGGGAAGCGTTTCGCGTCGGCCGCCGAGGAGTTGATGATCGCCGTCGAGCGCGTCGACGATCTCATCGCCCGCTACCCGCTGCGGGGTATCAAGGGGCCGGTGGGCACTGCGCAGGACATGCTCGATCTCCTCGACGGTGACCTGGAGAAGCTCGCCACGCTGGAGCAGCGGGTGGCCGAACATCTCGGCTTCAGCGCGGTCTTCATCAGCGTTGGACAGGTCTACCCGCGCTCACTCGACTTCGACGTCGTCTCCGCATTGGTGCAACTGGCGGCCGGTCCCTCGTCGCTGGCCAAGACGATCCGGCTCATGGCCGGCCTGGAACTGGTCACCGAAGGGTTCCGTCCGGGGCAGGTCGGCTCGAGCGCCATGCCGCACAAGATGAACACCCGTTCGGCCGAGCGGATCAACGGATTTGCCGTAATTATCAGGGGATACTCGTCCATGGTCGGCGAGCTCGCGGGTGACCAGTGGAACGAGGGAGACGTCTCCTGCTCGGTGGTGCGGCGGGTTGCCCTGCCGGATGCCTTCTTCGCCATCGACGGACTGCTGGAGACCACGCTCACCGTCCTCGACGACTTCGGGGCCTACCCAGCCGTCATCGAACGTGAGCTGGACCGATACCTGCCCTTCCTGGCCACCACCAAGGTGCTGATCGCCGCCGTGCGGGCCGGCGTGGGTCGGGAGGCGGCCCATGAGGCGATCAAGGAGCACGCCGTCGCCGTGGCGCTCGGGATGCGCGAGCAGGGTTCACCGGCCAACGATCTCTTCGCGCGCCTGTCCGCCGATCCGCGGCTGGGGCTGTCGAGTGCCGACCTGGATGCCCTGCTGGCTGAGCCGCTCTCCTTCACCGGCGCGGCGCAGACCCAGGTGGCGGAGGTCGTCGCCGCCGTCGATGAGGTGCTGGCCACCGACCCAGCTGCGGCCAAGTATCAGCCGGAGCCGATCTTCTAACGGGTCAGAGGGTCCACTCGGTGGGGCGGTCCAGCGCGGGGCGGGGCAGGCCGAGCGCCGCGATAACCTGCTCCACGCTCATCCGGATCGGCGCACTGTGATCGACCGGGAGCTGGCGGCCGGGGAAGACGTGCAGCCAGTCACCTGACGGCACGTTCTCGACGAAGCTGACCAGGCCGGTCTTGCGGTACAGCGGCCGGACGTCGGCCAGGCCGAGACGGACCAGACTCGGCAGGCGCGCGATACCGGCCAGCACTGACGGAACCAGGGCGATCGCGAAGTAGGTCGCGACCGATCCGTCGCTGCCGACCGAGCGGACCTCGCGCCAGTCGTCGCGCGGCACGGGGGTGACGCGCCAGGTCTGGCCATGCCAGCGGGCGAGCAGTTCGCGGGCCTGCCGGTTCGGGCTGATAAGGGTCACCTCGCGGGCCTGCTGCCACCGGGGCACCGCCCGCAGCCCGACGACCGTAGCTATCGCCAGGCCGAGGTTCGGCAGCAGGTCGCCGCCCACCGGCGCAATCAGCGGCACCAGCGCGATCGCCAGCAGCTGCGGCGTGCTCGGAAGTAGAAACGCCCGCCAACTGCGTCCCGGCCCGTCCATCGGGGTCAGCCGGACCGCCAGCAGAATCGCGACCACCGACCAGACGGTCACCGCAATAAGCCGGCCTCCCGACTGGGGGTAGCCGAAGGTCAGGGCGACGAAGAGGAGCCAGTAGAGCGTGCGCGTGACGATGATCATGCGTGCCGTCGGAGGCCGCTTGGCCAGGAAACGCGGGTGCTTCACGTCCTCGAGTTCCGAGAGCGGGTGCTCGGTGTACATCTGTTCTACATCGCGGAAGATCGTGACCTCCGGGTGCACCGACGCGACCTCGGCGACCACCTCGCGCGGCACGTCCACCGGCAGATAGAGCGCCTCGATCCGGGAGAACTCCGCCCGCACCCCGCGAGAGCCGGCGATCAGCTGCCCCCAGCAGGAGACCACAGCGGTAACCGTGCCGGTGATGCCGGTGCGCTGGGTGATCCAGGCCGGGTCGAGGTAGGCGTAGAAGCCGCACGTGCAGTCGGTCGCCGGCGCGTCATGGGAGAAGCCACGTATGCAGCGGGCGGTGTTCTTCCCCGGACTCCATGGCGCGTCCGATCCGCCTACCGGAAAGAGATTGCCGTCGTCGCTGAGCCCGAAGGAGCGAACCGCGTGGATCTCGCCGACCAGCGGTTCGACGGTGTCGGCGGCGAAGCCTCGCATGCTGGGGCGCTATCGCTAGCTGGGGGTTGAGGCAGGTTCCGCCGGTTCGCGAACCGGTTCGGACGGCGACTCGGACGGAGTGGTGGCCGGGACCTGCCGCGGCTCGCTGTGGCTCGGGTCGCCACTGGGCAGCACCTCGATGCGGCGCTTCTTACGACCGATGTTGCCCATGCGTCACTCTCTAATCAATCTGCCCGCCCAGTCAACTGGTGACCGGCCGGGTCGGTGGCTGACGCCGCTAGCTGGCCGAGCGGTGGCTGCCCGGGAACGACTGATCGGTCTTCACCTGCGGCCACTCGTTGACGACCTGATCCAGGAAATCGTCCACGTCACCGGTGTCGTACCCGCGCTTGCCGATCGGCGGCTTGCGGAACTGGGCCTTCCGCACGTCGTCGGCGGTCATCGAGGCACCGGCCGGGTCGCGGAAGAAGCGCTCGAGTCGCTCGAGCAGGTCGTCGACGTCATCCTCGTCGTATCCACGCTTGCCCAAAGGCGGCTTGCGGAACGCGATGTAGTGGATCTCGCTTGGCGTCATGCCTCAATCATTCCCGTAAAGATTCCGATGCGCACGTCGAAACCGGCGAATCCTCAATGTAACGATTCGCTGTGTGAGCGAATGTGCGCTATACGTGCTCCGGGCCGTGCCCGGGCGCCCGTACCGGGATCCTCGGATGGAAGAATGCGGCCGTGACCGAACTGACGCATCTGCACACCGGAAAGGTGCGCGACCTCTACGGCGCGCCGGACGGATCGCTGGTGATGGTGGCCAGTGACCGGATCTCGGCCTACGACTTCATCCTCTCGACGCCGATCCCGGACAAGGGGGCCATCCTCACCGCGCTCTCGGTCTGGTGGTTCGAGCAACTGGCCGACCTGGCCCCGAATCACCTCATCAGCGTCGACTCCCCGCTGATCCCGCCGAAGTGGCGGGGACGGGCAATGCTCTGCCAATCACTGGAGATGGTGAAGGTCGAGTGCGTCGCCCGCGGTTATCTGACCGGGGGCGGCCTGACTGAGTACGAGGCCTCCGGTTCAGTCTGTGGTCTGCCCCTGGTGTCCGGTCTGGTTGACGGATCCCAGCTGCCGGAACCGATCTTCACGCCAACCTCGAAAGCCGCCGTCGGCGACCACGACGAGTCGATGACCTTTGACGAGGTCGGCGCGCTGATCGGCGCGGCCGCGGCCGAGGAGATTCGTGCGCTCACCCTGGCCGTTTACTCCCGTGCCGCCGCCATCGCGGCCCAGGCCGGGGTGATCCTGGCCGACACCAAGATCGAGCTCGGACGGGATGCGACCGGTCGCCTGGTGATCGCCGACGAGGTGCTGACACCGGATTCGTCGCGCTTCTGGCCGGCCGACGAGTGGAAGCCGGGTCAGCGGCAATCCTCCTACGACAAGCAGTTCGTGCGGGACTGGCTCACCTCGCCGGCCGCGAACTGGGACCGCCGCAGTGGGGCCGAACCACCGCCGCTGCCCGAGGAGATCGTGCTGGCCACCCGTGAGCGCTACCTGCAGGCCTATGAGCGCCTCACCGGGCTGCGCTTCGCCGACTGGTCCGCAGCGCACCAGTAATCGGCACCAGTAATCGGCGCTGGTACCAGTGCACCGGTAGCGGGCACCAGTAGCGGGCACAGTAGCGGTCAGTGCGCCGGTGTGGGGCGTAGCGCCTACAGCCGGCAGATAAGCTGAACCCACCCGCAGACCGAGGAGTAGCTAGTGCCCACCGTGATTGTCGACGTCGTTCTCAAGCCCGAGATCCTTGATCCGCAGGGGCAGGCGATCGTCGGTGCGCTGGGGCGTCTCGGCGTCAACGGCGTGGTCGCGGTGCGGCAGGGTAAGCACTTCGAGCTGGACGTGGAGGACCACGTCGACGACGAGACGATCGCCCACCTCAGCCAGACGCTGCTGGCCAACCCGGTGATCGAAGACTTCACCATCCGCCGCTGACCCTGGCCACTTCGAGTGGGCCGGCTCTCGGCGCGGCGCGGCGAAGTGTGTGGAGCAGGTAATCTGGGGGGGTGGCTCAGCGCGTAGGTGTTGTTACGTTTCCCGGCAGTCTCGACGATACCGACGCGTTACGCGCGATCCGGATAGCCGGTGGTGAGGCGATCCCGCTGTGGCACGCCGACCCGAGCCTGCACGATGTCGAAGCGGTGGTCCTGCCGGGGGGTTTCTCCTACGGCGACTACCTGCGTTGCGGAGCCATCGCCCGCTTCTCCCCGGTGATGGAGGCGATCATCGCCGGGGCCCGTGACGGTCTGCCGGTCCTCGGAATCTGCAATGGGTTCCAGGTTCTCTGCGAGTCCCACCTGCTTCCGGGGGCGCTGATTCGCAACGACAGCCGCAAGTTCGTCTGTCGCGACCAGCGACTGCGCATCGAGAACGCGACCAGCGCCTGGACCTCGCACTACGAGGCCGGGCAGGAGATCGTCGTCCCGCTGAAGAACGGCGAGGGTGGCTACGTGGCTGACCAGCACACCCTGGACGAGCTGGAGGGCAGCGGTCGGGTCATCGCGCGGTATCTGGAGGACAACCCGAACGGCAGTTACCGCGACATCGCCGGCATCACCAACGACGCCGGCAACGTCGTCGGGCTGATGCCGCACCCCGAGCACGCCGTCGAGGCGCTCACCGGCCCGACCACCGATGGACTCGGATTCTTCCTCTCGATGGTCGGCGTCAAATCCCCCAGCGAGAACGAGCAGGTTTCAGCATGAGTGAGGATCGTAGCGAGGTACGAGTGAGGACCGGAGCTCATGCGGCGATGAGCGCTTGCGCGAAGAGCGGAGTCTCAGCATGAGTTCGGCGAACATAGACACGGTCAAGCATGCGAAGAAGAACCCGAAGCATCCGCAGCCCTACGCCGAACTCGGTCTGAAGGACGACGAGTACGCGCGGATTCGCGAGATCCTCGGCCGCCGCCCGACCAGTTGCGAGCTGGCTATCTACTCGGTCATGTGGTCGGAGCACTGCAGCTACAAATCCTCCAAGGTGCACCTGCGCCAGTTCGGCGACAAGGCCCCGGAGACCGACGTGCTCCTGGTCGGCATGGGCGAGAACGCCGGGGTGGTCGACGTCGGTGACGGCTGGGCGGTGACCTTCAAGATCGAGTCGCACAACCACCCGAGTTACGTCGAGCCGCATCAGGGCGCGGCCACCGGCGTCGGCGGCATCGTGCGCGACATCCTCACCATGGGCGCCCGCCCGATCGCGGTGATGGACTCGCTGCGCTTCGGTCGCGCTGAGGCCACCGACACTGCGCGGGTGCTCCCCGGCGTGGTCAGCGGAGTCGGCAGCTACGGCAACTGCCTGGGCCTGCCGAACATCGGCGGCGAGGTCGTCTTCGACGACTCCTACATCGGCAACCCGCTGGTCAACGCGCTCTGCGTCGGTGTACTGCAGGCCAGCGGCATCAAGCTGGCCAAGGCCGACGGCGTCGGCAACAAAGTGGTCCTCTTCGGCGCCCGCACCGGCGGCGACGGGATCGGCGGCGCATCGGTGCTGGCCAGCGCCACCTTCGACACCGAGGGCGTGACCAAGCGCCCGTCCGTGCAGGTGGGCGACCCATTCGCCGAGAAGGTGCTCATCGAGTGCTGCCTGGAGATCTTCGCCGCTGACCTGGTCGTCGGTATCCAGGACCTCGGCGCCGCCGGGCTCTCCTGCGCCACCACCGAACTCGCCGCCGGTGGCACCGGCGGCATGGACGTCGACCTCGACCTGGCTCCCCTGCGTGACTACACACTGGCTCCGGAAGAGATTCTGATGAGCGAGTCGCAGGAGCGGATGATGGCCGTCGTCACGCCGGAGAAGCTGGACGCATTCCTCACCATCTGCGAGAAGTGGGATGTGCTGGCCACCGTCATTGGAACGGTCACCGACACCGGCCGGCTGCGGATGAAGTGGCACGGCGACCTCATCGTCGACATACCCCCGCGTACCGCCGCGCATGACGGGCCGGTCTACAGCCGCCCGATCGAGCGCCCCTACGACCAGGACATCCTCACCGAGCACCACGGCGACGATCTGCGCCGCCCGCGAAACGGCGACGAGCTGCGAGCCACTCTGGTCCGGATGGTCGCCTCGCCGAACCTGGCGGACAAGTCCTGGATCACCGACCAGTACGACCGCTACGTGCGGGGCAACACGGTGCTGGCCCAACCACAGGACTCCGGCATGGTGCGGCTGAGTGACGACACGCTGCGCGGAATCGCGCTCGCCACCGACGGCAACGGCCGCTACACCCGCCTCGACCCGTACGCCGGAGCACAGCTCGCGCTGTCGGAGGCCTACCGCAACGTCGCGACTACCGGTGCCCGTCCGTTGGCGGTGACCAACTGCCTGAACTTCGGTTCGCCGGAGGACCCGGCCGTCATGTGGCAGTTCAGCGAAGCGGTCCGCGGGCTCGCCGACGGCTGCCAGCAGTTGGGCATTCCGGTGACCGGCGGCAACGTCAGCTTCTACAACCAGACCGGTTCCACGGCCATCCTCCCGACGCCGGTCATCGGCGTGCTGGGGGTCATCGACGATGTCACGCGGCGCACCAAGGCCGAGTTCGACAGCGACGGTGCCCTCGTCTACCTGCTCGGCGATACCCGCGACGAGTTCGGCGGCTCGGAGTGGATGGCGGTCGTGCACGGCTTCCTCGGTGGAAAGCCGCCGGCGGTCGACCTGGAGCGGGAGCGGCTGCTGGCCGACATCCTGATCAACTCCTCGCGAGACGGCCTGATCGATTCGGCGCATGACCTCTCCGACGGCGGCCTGGCGCAGGCCCTGGTCGAGTCAGCCATCGCCAATGACTACGGCGTGCGGGTGGTGGTGCCCGACGGGCTCGACCCCTTCGTCTTCCTCTTCTCCGAGTCGGCCGGGCGGGCGATCGTCTCGGTCCCGCGCAGCGAGGAGATCCGGTTCACTGACATGTGCACCGCCCGCGGCCTGCCCGCGACCCGCATCGGTGTCATCGACGTGCTCTCCGGCGAACTCGAGGTGCAGGATCAGTTCACGGTCTCTCTGCGTGAGCTTCGCGACAGCTGGACCGGTACGCTCCCGGCTCTCTTCGAGTAGCCGGAACCGCCGTCTGTGAGTCCAACGTTAAACGTCGTGAGCGCTGAGTGAGTCGAAAGGACGGTCAGGCCCGGCCGGAATCGGCCTACGCCGCCACCGCCGACGCCTTCGTCGCCCAGTGGGAGCTGACCCTGCAGTGGCTTGAGCGGCTCGCGCCCGAGTCGTTCTCGGTCGCCTCGGTACTGCCGGAGTGGGACGTGCGGCAGCTCACCGCGCACCTCATACTGGTGCGACGCGGTCTCGTCGAGCGGCTCACCTCACGCAGCGACGAGGCACCGACACCGTTGCCCGCTTACCTGCGCCGTTACCAGGATGCGGCGGGGCATATCGGGGCGCGGACGGACGCGGTCGCCGACGACCGCACGCCGCAAGACCTGCTGACCGAGCTTCGTTCGGCTCCCGATCCCCGCCCGCAGCTCTCCGAGGTCGGTCCGGCTACCGTGCTGCGGGGCGGTCGCGGCCCAATCCGAGCCGACGATTGGCTGCTGACCCGGCTGATCGAGCTGGTCGTGCACAGTGACGATCTCTCCCAGTCGCTGCCCGGGCTGCCGCCCATCCAACTGCAGCGCAGTGCCCTGGCGACGGTCACCCGGACGCTGGCCGAGATGCTGGTGCGAGAGGCTCCCGGACGATCGGTGGAGGTGCGGGTGCCCCCGTTCGTCGCGGTGCAGGCCATCAGCGGACCGAGGCACACGCGCGGGACGCCACCTAATGTAGTCGAGATGTCACCCTTGGTATGGATGCGATTGGCCGCCGGCCGTATCGGCTGGGACGCGGTCGCCGCCTCTGGAGCGGTTCGGGCCAGCGGCTCGCGGGCGTCGCTGGCTGAGCACCTGCCGCTATTTACGTAATTAACTATAACTTACTTACAGTTACTAACTGATAAGCGTTCTTGTCAATTGGTGCGGATAAAAACTAGCACGTATCTAACCCCCGGCATCCCCCGGCTTTTGTCCAGATTTGATGGCATTCAGGGCACCGTGGGTGAGCGTTTTGCGCCGTCGTGTGCCCAATGTGAAGGCGTCGAATAAGCCGACTCGTCAACGATTGACAGGTTTGTCGCCGCGCCGTAGTTTACTGCCCAGTAGCCAGAATTGCGTGACATCGGTTACTAAGTACCGGCAGCAACTGAAAAATCGTGAACGGGGGTTCCATGTCCAGCACAGCGGAAACTTACTTCCAGGTAAGTGAGGCCGGACAGGCCATGCAACGCAGTTTGATCAGCGAGCATTTGAGTCACTGGGCCCAGGTGATGCCTGATCGAGAAGCCCTTACTTTCGTCGACTATTCGGTGGAGCGCGCAGGCGTCAACGAGACGCTGACCTATGCCGAGCTGGACCAGCGAGTGACCGCCGCCGCGGCGCGCCTACAGTCTGTAGCCAAGCAGGGCGAGAGAGTAACCATTCTCGCTCCGCAGGGCATGCAGTACCTCGTCTTCTTCCTCGGCGCACTCCGTGCCGGCATCGTCGCGGTGCCGCTCTTCTCGCCTGACCTGCCCGGCCACTCCGACCGTCTCGCGTCGATCTTCGGCGACTGCGCTCCGGTGGCTGCGCTCGCCAGCAACGTCAACCAGCAGGTCGTCGTCGACTTCCTCAGCGCCCAGCCGGCCGGTGGCGACATCCCGATCGTCAACATCGACGAACTCTCCCTGGAGCTGGGCGCCGATTTCACGCCGGTCCCACTACAGGCCACTGATCTGGCCTACCTGCAGTACACCTCCGGCTCGACGCGACTGCCGGCCGGTGTGCTCATCTCGCAGGGCAACGTCGTGGCCAACGCCAGCCAGGCCATCCTCGCCCTGCAGGGCGAGGGCGACCCGGTGAACCTCGTTAGCTGGTTGCCGCTCTTCCACGACATGGGCCTGGTCTTCGTGGTCGGTGGCTGCGTGGTCGGTGGACTGCACTCGATCTTCATGGACCCGATCGCCTTCCTGATCAAGCCGCTGCGCTGGCTGCGGGCGCTCTCCGCCTACCCGAACACCATCAGCCCGGCTCCGAACTTCGCCTTCGACTACTGCTCAGCCAAGGTCACCGAGGCCGAGAAGGAGACGCTCAGCCTGCAGAACGTGCGGGCCCTGGCCAACGGCGCGGAGCCCGTCCGTCCGGACACGCTGGCCAAGTTCAACGCCGCCTTCGCTGGCTGCGGCCTGCGCGACAACGTCATCCGCCCCTCCTACGGCCTGGCCGAGGCGACCGTCTACGTCGCCGGCAGCACCAAGCCGGAGCCGGCCACCGAGGCGGTCTTCGACTTCGGCAAGCTCTCGCAGGGCATCGCCACCACCGAGGTCTCCGACACGGAGAACACCGTGCGGATGGTCTCGGTCGGGGCTCCGTTCGACCAGGTCGCGGTCATCGCCAACCCGGATAGCGGTGAGCACCTGGAAGACGGGCTCATCGGCGAGATCTGGATCCACGGGCCGAACGTCAGCACCGGTTACTGGAACAAGCCCGAACTCAGCGCTGAGGTCTTCGGACAGACCCTCGTCAACCCGCGCACCGCGGTTCCGAGCGGGCCCTGGCTGCGTTCGGGTGACCTCGGTGTCATGGTCGAGGGCGAGCTGTACATCACCGGACGCATGAAGGATCTGATCATCGTCGCCGGGCGCAATCACTACCCGCAGGATCTCGAGGCCACCGTCGAGGGCGCCCACGAGACGATCGGTCGCCACCGCACCGCGGCCTTCTCGGTGCCGTCGAGTGACGGCGAGGGCGTCGTCGTCGTCGCCGAGATCTCACGGCACGCCAGTGCTGACGCCTGGGACTCCGAGACGGTGTCGCGGGCGATCCGCAAGTCGCTGTCGCAGCGGCACAGCGTCTCGGCGCTGGATGTCGTGCTGGTCGTCCCGAACGACGTTCCGCGTACCTCGAGTGGCAAGATCGCGCGGGCCGCCACGCGCCAGCGTTACCTCGACGGCCAGCTCGTTCTCGCCGGTTCCACGGAATGAGCTCGGACCTCACACCGGAACAGCTGCGGGGCTGGCTCGTCGACTGGGTGAACACCAACATCGCCTCCGTTGCCGAACTGGGCGGAGCCGATCCCGACCGCCCACTGGAGGAGCTCGGTCTCTCCTCCCGCGACGCGGTCTCGCTGGTCGGTGACCTGGAGGACCTACTAGACGAGAACATCTCGCCGACGCTGGCCTGGGAAGTTCCGACCATCAACAAGATCGTCAACACGCTGCTGGCCGACGATTCGGAGGCCCGCGCGGCCAACGCCGACGCCATGGCGGCCGCCGAGGCGCTCGCCGCCGAGGCCACCGGCGGCGCCGACAGTGACTCCGATGACGACGACCTCATCGCGGTCATCGGCGTCGGCTGCCGGCTCCCCGGCGGCGTCGACGGTCCGGACAGCTATTGGGACCTGCTGACGCACGGACGGGACGCGATCGCCACGGTGCCCGAGGGGCGCTGGGGCCAGTTCATCGAATCCACCCCGGCCAACGACGCGGTGCTGGCCCGTACCACCCGCTGGGGCGGATTCCTCGACGACGTAGCGGGATTCGACGCCGAGTTCTTCGGCATCTCCCCGCGCGAGGCCGAGGTCACCGACCCGCAGCAGCGACTGCTGCTCGAGGTCGCCTGGGAGGCGCTGGAGCACGCCGGTGTCAACCCGGACGAGCTGCGCGGCAGCGCCACCGGTGTCTTCGTCGGCATCAGTGTCAGCGAATACAGCCACCTCACCGCGCGGGACATCACCGCCATCGACGCCTGGACCTCGACCGGTTCGGCGCTGAGTATCGCCGCCAACCGGCTCTCCTACCTGCTCGACCTGCGCGGTCCGAGCATGGCCATCGACACCGCCTGCTCATCCTCGCTGGTCGCGCTGCACAACGCCTGCACCAGCCTGCGCACCCGAGAGAGCAACACCGCCATCGTCGGTGGCGTGAACCTGCTGCTGGCCCCGACGATCACGGCCAACTTCGACCTCGGTGGCGTGCTGGCCGCGGACGGTCGCTGCAAGTCCTTCGGCGCCGACGCCGACGGCATCGTCCGCGGTGAAGGCTGTGGTGCGGTCGTCATCAAGCGACTGGCCGACGCCCGCCGCGACGGCGACCGCGTGCTCGCGGTGATCCGCGGTTCGGCCGTCAACTCCGACGGGCGCAGCAACGGCCTGATGGCCCCGAACCCGCAGGCCCAGGAAGCGCTCCTGCGCACCGCCTACGCCCGCGCCGGGGTCAACCCGACCGAGGTCGACTACGTCGAGGCTCACGGCACCGGCACCCTGCTGGGCGACCCGATCGAGGCTGGGGCGTTGGGCACCGTGCTCGGCCGCGACCGCGACCCGTCGCGCCCACTGCTCATCGGTTCGGCCAAGTCGAACCTCGGGCATCTCGAAGCGGCCGCCGGAATCGCCGGGATTATCAAGGTGGTTCTCTCACTGGCCAACGGTCGGATCCCGGCCAGCCTGCACGCCGAGCAGACCAACCCGCACATCCGTTTCGAGCGCGATCGTCTCCAGGTGGCCAGCGCGGCCGCAGAGTGGCCGCGCTACTCCGGCCGGGCCGTGGCCGGCGTCTCCGGCTTCGGCTTCGGCGGCACGAACGCGCACGTTGTCTTCACCGAGGCGCTGGAACCGGCGCCGGCGAAGGCCGACGTCGCCGACAATGCCGTCATCGCGTTGAGCATCTCCGCCATCTCGACGCCTCGGCTCAGTGACACCGCCTCCCGGCTGGCGGAGTGGCTGGCCACCTCGGACGAGGCGCTGGTCGACGTCGCGGCCAGCTTGAACGACCACCGCGGGCACGGTGCCCAGCGGGCGGCCGTGGTCGGGCGCAGCCGCGACGAGCTCATCGCGGCACTGCGGGTCGTCGGCAGCGACGATGCCCGCGTCGTCACCGGCAGCGCCAGTGCCGGAACAAGGGGACCGGTCTGGGTCTTCTCCGGCTACGGCTCACAGTGGGCCGGCATGTCGGCCCGGTTGATCGCCGACGAGCCGGTCTTCGCGGCCGCGATGGAGGAGGTCTCCTTCCTCGTCGACACAGCGGCCGGGCTGGACGTCATGGCCGGCCTGCAGAGTGCCACGGCCTTCGAGACCGTGGCCCAGAACCAGGTTGCGATCTTCTGCGTGCAGATCGCCCTCGCCGCGCTCTGGCGCTCGCGCGGGGTGGAACCAGCAGCAATTATCGGCCATTCCATGGGTGAGGTGTCGGCGGCGGTCGTCTCCGGCGCGCTCTCGTTGGCCGACGGGGTGCGAGTGATGGCGGTGCGCTCGGCGCTGCTGTCCAGCATCGACTCGGCCGGTGCCGGTGCGATGGCGGTCGTCGACATGACGGCCGACGAGTTCTCCCGGTGGAGCACGGAATCCCCGGTTGAGCTCGCCGGAGTCACCATCGCCGTCTACGGCGCGCCGACCCAGTGCACCGTCGCCGGACCGCGAGACGCGGTGGCCGCCCTGGTGGCGCGCGTCGAGTCACTGGGGCGCGACGCCTGGCCGTTGAAGGTGGCCGGGGCCGGGCATTCGGCCGCGGTCGATCCGATCCTCGAGGACCTGGCCCAGAGTCTGGCCGGCATCGCGCCGCGACCGGCCACCGTGCCCGTCTACAGCTCGGTGCTACTCGATCCACGCGAGACGCCGACCTTCGACAACGCCTACTGGGTCGCCAATGCCCGGCAGGCGGTCCGCTTCACGCAGGCCGTCGCCGCCGCGGCGGCCGACGGCTTCACCACCTTCATCGAGGTCTCCCCGCATCCGGTCGCCTCGGCCGCCATCAGCAAGTCGCTGCAGGGAGCGAATGTCGAGGGCGTGATCGTCGGCAGCCTGCGCCGCGACAACGACGACGCGCTGGCCTTCGCCGCCAACGCCGCCAAGCTGCACGTGCACGGCCACCCGGTTCTGCTGCTTCCGGCCGGTGCGACCGGTCGCTTCGTCGACCTGCCGCGCACCGTCTGGCGCCACGAGCGGTTCTGGTTCACCCCGCCGGCCCGGGCCATCGCCCCGCTCGGTGATCCCTTCCTCGGCGCACACGTTGAACTGCCTGAAGGCGGTCGGCACCTGTGGAGCAACCAGCTCGGCGCGCAGGAACTAGCCGGAATCGTCGAGGTGAAGGCGTTCGCCGTCACCGTCGTGCCCGCCGCCTTCTTCCTGGAGGCGATCCTCAGCGCCGGCGCAGCCGGTCTGGACGTCCCCTCGAGCGAGGTCGTCGTCACCGATTTCGCCCTGGACGCGCCGCTGACCCGAAGCGAGCAGACCGAGATCACCACCTCGTTCAGCAGCGTCACCGGCGCCGTGGAGATCTTCAGCCGCGGCAGCAAGCACGCCGCGTGGGTGCTCAACGCCAGCGCCCGGGTGACCTCCTCCGTCACAGCACCGCCACCGGTGCCGGCCGACGCGACAAGCGCTGCCGTCGCGGCGGCGCAGAACCCCTCGCACAGTCCGGTCTTCAGCCCGCGCGCAGCGGTACTCGATGAACTGCTTCAGACGGCCTCCGCGGAGCAGGCGACGACCGCCGACGAGTCGGATGAATCGCCGGCGATTGTCACCACGATCGCCTCGCTACGGGTCGTCGGTGACATCGACGCCGGTGGGCGGGTGGTCACCGCGGAACTCGACGCAGACCGCTGCCTCTGGCTCCTAGACGACTCCGGAGAGATCACCGCCTTCGTCCGGGGCTGGCAGTCGCGCACCATCGACCGGCTCGATGTCGTGGTTCCGGCGTCGAGACTGCTCTACCGCACGTCGTTCGTGCCGACTCCACTCCCCGCTCAGCCTGCCTCCACCGCCGCGTCCAACTCCGCCATCTGGCTGCTGCTGGACGCCGAGTCCGCGCCCCTGCTCTCCGCCCAGGTGACCGATGGGCTGCGCGAGCTCGGTCATGATGTGCGCCGTGCTCCGGCCGGTGAGCTGAGCGCCACCCTGGCCGGTCTCCACGACGAGGGGAGTGAGGTCGGGTCGGTCATCCTCTTCGCCGCCCAGCCGTCGCCGGAGGAGATCTCGGCTCCGATGAGTTCGCTGCCGCGCGACGAGGGCTTCGTCCTCACCGTCGGGCAGGTGGCGGCGACGCTCACCGACCAGATCTCCACCAAGCGGACCCGCCTGTGGATCGCCACCTCCGGTGCCGCCGGCGTGGCCCCGGGTGAGGCCGGACGCCCCGGTCAGGCCGCGCTGCGCGCAGCGGTGCGAGTGCTGGCGCTGGAGCAGCCCGGTGCCCGGGCCACCCTGGTCGACGTCGATCCACTGGCCAACGGCGGCGACCTGCTGCGTGAGCTGCTGGCCGACCACGTCGACGATGAGGTCGTCTGGCGCGACGGAGAACGGTTCAGTTCCCGTCTCGAGGCGGCGGCGGCGCGTCCGGTCGGTGCGACGCCGGTCCGCGCCGGGGCCTACGTGCTCAGTGGCGGAACGGGCGGCATCGGCCTGGTCTTCGCCCGCTGGCTGTCGGACAACGGAGCGAGCCGTATCGTGCTCACCTCCCGGCGGACACCGAGCCCGGAAGCCCTCGATGAGCTGAATGCGTGGCCGGCCGAGATCGTCTTCGTGCCGGGCGACATCACCGACCCCGAGGTGGCGGTGGCCGCCGTGGCGGCGGCGACCTCCGACGGCACCCCGCTACGCGGCGTGGCCCACTTGGCGGCGGCCCGTCTCAACGATCAGCTCTACGGTGACCTCACCGTCGAGGCACTGGGCTCGATCTGGCAGACGAAGATCATCGGAGCCTGGAACCTGCACGCGGCGGCGATCGGGCACCAGCTCGACTGGTTCATCTCCTTCTCGTCGATGGCGGCCGTGGTGGGTTCCCCGGGACAGGTCAGTTACGCCACCGCCAACGCGTGGCTGGACGCCTTCTCGGCCTGGCAGAACGCGCACGGCGTCCCCGGCTACTCGATCAACTGGGGCGCCTGGCTGAAGGTGGGCGGGGCGGCGGCGATCAAGAACGTCCTCCTCGACCCGATCACCCCGACCGAGGCGCTGCAGGCCCTGGACGTCGTCCTCTCCAGCGGTCAGACCCGGGCCACCATCGCCCTGCTCGATCCGCCGCGGGCGATCTCGCTCCTGCCCGGGTTGCTGGATATGCCGTTCTTCTCGACCCTGTTGCGTGATGTGGATGCGCAGAGTGAGGTGGAGAGCGAGTGGCAGGGTGCGGCGGCGATCCGCGATGCCGACCCCACGGTCGCGGCCACCATGCTCACCGCGCGACTGCGGGAACGGGTGGCGGCGGTGATGGGCTCCCAGCCGGAGAACCTCGACGTCAACACTCCGCTCATCGACATGGGCTTCGATTCCCTGATGGCGACCCGGGCCAAGAACGCGGTCGAACATGATCTCGGTCTGACGCTGCCGATCCGCCTGGTCCTACAGGGCGCGACGCTGCTCGAATTGGCGGTGCACATCGGCAACGAGCTCGGCGTGGACATGTCCGCGGTCACCGACGGCGGGCAGTCGTTCGTCTCGGCCAACGCCTCGATGCCGGGTAACAACAACCCGCTGCAGCTGCGGCCGGACGGCGCGACCACCGCCTACATGCCGCCGCGTGACCCGACCGAGCGCTTCCTCGTGCTGGTCTGGCAGGACGTACTGCAGCGCAGGCCGGTCGGTGTGAACGAGAACTTCTACGACCTCGGCGGAACGGCCGAATCGGCGCTCGAAGTGGCCCAGCTGATCACCGAACGGCTCGGGACTGCGCCCTCGGCCGAGGCACTCTTCGCCGGACCGACCATCGCCGAGATGTCCGACTTGATTCGTGAGCAGCTGGAGGGGAATGGCGGCTCGCCGGTGCGGGTGCTGCGCGGCACCGGCTCGCGGACGCCGGTGTTCATGTTCCACCCGGCCGGCGGACCGACCAGCGTCTACCAGCCGCTGGTGTCGATGCTCGACCCCGAGCAGCCCGTCTACGGGTTCGAGCGGATCGACGACGCGGACACCATCGAGGCCAAGGTGGCTCGCTACATCCCGTTGATTCGTGAGATCCAACCGCACGGGCCGTACCGTCTGATGGGCTGGTCGTTCGGCGGCGTGCTCGCCGGCGAGACCGCGCACCAGCTCGTCGAGGCCGGCGAGGAGGTCGATGTGCTGGCGCGCATCGACACGATCATCCCGCTCGTCGACCCGGATCAGGAGCTGCATGAGCTACTTGTCGGGCGCTACCAGCGCTTCGCCGAGTACATCCTGGAGACCTATGACAAGGTGCTCGAGATCCCCTACGACGACCTGCCGAACATGACCGAGCAGGAGCACATCGCGATCTTCCGCGACGCGCTCACCAGCGTCGGCGTGGGGATGCCGCCGGGCGTTCTGGAGCACCAGTACACCTCCTACGTCGACGCGCGCATCGCCGAGCGTTACCAGCCGAAGCTCTTCCACGGACGGATGATTCTCTACCGCGCCTCCCTGCACGAGGCGATCGCCGCGACGATCGACCCGCGCTACCGACGCACCGACGAGAAGCTCGGCTGGGACGAATACAGCACGAACATCGAGGTGATCCGGGTGCCCGGTGACCACATCTCGATGATCGACCGGCCGAACGTCGACGCCATCGCCGCCCACTTCGACGGCGTCCTCGCAGATCTCGCTGCGCGGGTGCTGTGAGCGCCGAATTCGTCTCCGACGATGGCTCGTCCGCTTCGGCGGACGGGACGCCCGGCCTGAGCACCACCGCGCTCAAGCTGGCGCACTTCGACAAGCTCGAGGCGCAGACCCGCAACGTCGGCTCGGCCCGGGCGGTGGAGCGTCAGCACGCCAAGGGGAAACTCACCGCGCGCGAGCGGATCGATCTGCTGGTCGACCCGGGCTCCTTCGTCGAGTTCGACGCGATGGCCCGCCATCAGTCGACCGACTTCGGGATGGAGGCCAACCGGCCACTCGGCGACGGTGTGGTCACCGGCCAGGGGACCGTCGACGGTCGAACGATCTGCTTGTTTTCTCAAGACTTCACCGTCTTCGGCGGCAGCCTCGGGCAGACGTACGGTGAGAAGATCGTCAAGATCATGGACCTGGCGGCGAAGATCGGCTGCCCGATCGTCGGCATCAACGACTCCGGCGGCGCGCGCATCCAAGAGGGTGTCTCGGCACTGGCCTACTACGCCCAGATCGGCCGTCGCAACGCTCGCCTCTCCGGCGTCATCCCGCAGATCTCCATGATTCTCGGGCCATGCGCCGGCGGCGCGGTCTACTCCCCGGCGATGACCGACTTCACCGTCATGACGGCCGAGACGTCGCAGATGTTCGTCACCGGTCCGGACGTCGTCTACGCCGTGACCGGCGAACGTACGACCTTTGCCGACCTCGGCGGCGCCGACATGCACGCCGAAGTCAGTGGCAACACCCACTACGTCGCCGCCGACGAGGAGGACGCCTTCGAGTGGGTTCGGGCGCTGCTGGCCTTCCTGCCCAGCAACAACCTGGACGACTCGATGAATGTCGACGAGACGGCTGACCTCGACCTCACCGCTCAGGACCACGCCCTGGACGTGCTCGTCCCGGACGCGGCGAACGCCAGCTACGACATGCTCGAGGTCTTCGCCGCCGTCGCCGACGATGGTGATTACCTCGAGATTTCCCCACGATTCGCACCGCAGATGCTCTGTGCCTTCGCCCGCGTCGAGGGTCGCACGGTCGGCATGGTCGGGAATCAACCCCGGTACATGGCCGGCACCATCGACATCAACGCCTCGGAGAAGGCGGCGCGTTTCATCCGGTTCTGCGACGCCTTCAACCTGCCGATCCTCACCTTCGTCGACGTCCCGGGTTACATGCCCGGCCTGGAGCAGGAGCGCAACGGCATCATCCGCCGCGGTGCGAAGTTGCTCTACGCCTACAGCGAGGCGACCGTGCCGATGGTGACGGTGGTGGTGCGCAAGGCCTACGGCGGAGGCTACGCGACGATGGGGTCCAAGCACCTCGGGGCCGACCTCAACTTCGCCTGGCCGACCGCCGAGATCGCAGTGATGGGCGGTGAGGGCGCGGTGAGCGTGCTCTACCGGGCTGAGCTGGCCCGGGCTGAGGCCGACGGCACCCTGAAGGAGGTCCGGGCCAAGCTGATCGCGGAGTACCGCGATACATTGGCCACGCCCTACATCGCGGCCGAGCGAGGCTTCGTCGACGCCGTGATCCGTCCCTCGTCGACCCGTGGCTATGTGACCCGCGCACTGCGCACGCTGCGAACCAAGGTCGATCACCTTCCCGCGAAGAAGCATGGAAATATCCCTCTTTGATCAGGTGATCGACGCCCACGGTCCAGGCCCGGGCCGGGCTGACCTCTGGTGGGCTTCGCTGGCCGACCTCCAGCCGGCGCACGGGACGCTCCTCGACCCGGTCGAACGGGAGAGGGCCGACCGCTACCTTCGCGACGCCGACCGCCGGCGGTTCATCCTCGGGGTGGCGATGACTCGCAGCGTTCTCGCCGGCATCCTGCGCGTGCCGGCGGCCGAGGTGCCGCTGGATCGTGAGTGCGCCGACTGTGGACGTCCGCACGGGCGGCCGCGGCTGGACTACGAGCGGCTGGACGAGCGGCTGGACCAGCATCGGCTGGACCATGAGCGGATAGACGCCGACCCCGATCCGGCCCAGCGACTGGACTTCTCGCTCTCCCATTCCGGTGAGTGGATCGCGCTGCTGATCGGCCGCGGGATGCGCGTCGGGATCGACGTCGAGGAGCTCACCGACGCCCCGGACCTGCCGTCGGTGGCTCAGAACGTCCTCACCCGCGGTGAGTTGGCCGACGTCCGCAGCGGCCCGGACGGGCCCGCCGACGAGTTCGACGTCCGCCGCTTCTTCAACTACTGGGTCGCCAAGGAGTCGGTGCTGAAGGCGACCGGCGACGGGTTGGGGCAGCCGATGAAGGCGGTGGCCGTGATGCCGCTGTCGCAGAGCTGGGGCCGCGTTGAACTCGGCTTCCGGCCGCAGGCGCAGGCCACCGTGCAGCGGCTGGACGCGCCGCCGGGCTACGTAGCCGCCGCCACCACGCTCACCGCGGAGCTCGTCCCGATCCGGAGCCGCGCCGGATTCGCGACGCGAATCACCGGCGCGTAGCCACCGTTCGGGTTACCGGCATCCGAATACGTCCGTACACTCGGTCACGTGGCTCGCGGCGACGGACGACTCTCACATGACCTCATGCCCGGCGAGAAGGGCCCGCAAGACGCTTGCGGAGTCTTCGGTGTCTGGGCCACCGGCGAGGAAGTGGCGAAACTCGCCTTCTTCGCCCTCTACGCCCTGCAGCACCGGGGCCAGGAGGCGGCCGGCATCGCGGTCAGCGACGGCTCCTCGCTACTCGTCTACAAGGATCTGGGCCTGGTATCGCAGGTCTTCGACGAGGCGACCCTCAATACCCTGCAGGGGCACATCGCCGTCGGGCACACCCGCTACTCGACCACCGGCTCCACCACCTGGGAGAACGCTCAGCCCAGTTTCCGCACCACCCCGACAGGCAGCGGGCTCGCGCTGGGGCACAACGGCAACCTGGTCAACACGATGGAGCTGGCGGCCGAGGCGAAGGCGGCCGGTCTCGGCGACCTGACCCGTTACGGGGCGACCACCGACTCCGACCTGCTGACCGCTCTGCTCGCCTCCCGCCCGGACGTCTCGGTCGAGCAGGCGGCGATGGACGTCCTGCCGAAGCTGCGCGGCGCCTTCTCGCTGGTCTTCATGGACGAGCACACCCTCTACGCCGCGCGCGATCCGCAGGGTGTCCGCCCGCTCGTGCTCGGCCGGTTGGAGCGGGGCTGGGTGGTCACCAGCGAGACCGCGGCCCTGGACATCGTCGGAGCCTCCTTCGTGCGCGAGATCGAACCCGGTGAGCTCATCACCATCGACGAGGACGGTCTGCGCTCGCAGCGCTTCGCCAACCCCGACCCGAAGGGCTGTCTCTTCGAGTACGTGTATCTGGCCCGCCCGGACACCACCATCTCCGGCCGCGGTGTGCACTCGACGCGCGTGGAGATCGGCCGGCGGCTGGCTCGTGAGCACCCGGTCGAGGCCGATCTGGTCATGCCCACTCCGGAGTCCGGCACCCCTGCCGCCATCGGCTACGCGCAGGAGTCCGGCATCCCCTACGGCACCGGCCTGGTCAAGAACGCCTACGTGGGACGCACCTTCATCCAGCCGTCGCAGACCATTCGCCAGCTCGGTATCCGGCTGAAGCTCAACCCGCTGCGCGACGTCGTGCGGGGCAAGCGGCTGATCGTGGTCGACGACTCGATCGTGCGCGGCAACACCCAGCGCGCTCTGGTGCGGATGCTGCGGGAAGCCGGTGCCCTCGAGGTGCACGTACGGATCTCCTCGCCGCCGGTGAAGTGGCCCTGCTTCTACGGCATCGACTTCGCGTCCAAGGCCGAGCTGGTGGCCAATGGCCTGGACGTCGAAGGCATCCGCCAGTCGATCGGCGCCGACTCGCTCGGCTACGTCTCCCTCGGTGCGTTGATCAGCTCCAGCGAGCAGCCCAAGACGCGGCTCTGCCACGCCTGCTTCACCGGCGAGTACCCGATCCCGCTCTCGGACATGGTCGGCAAGCACGTCCTGGAAGGCATCGAGCGCAACGTCAACCTCTCGATCACCGACGTCAGTGCGGCCGCCGCCGAGGCCGCCACAGCTGAGGAGGTGGCGGCGGCCGCCGCCGGTGCCTTCGTGACCGCCGACGAACTGACCGCCGACGAACTGACCGCCGACGAACTGAACCAAGAGAGCGTGCCCCTTCCGTGACCTCCACCCCACCTGCTCCAACTGCTTCGCCCACTGCCTCCTACGCCGCCGCCGGCGTTGACATCGAGGCCGGCGATCGAGCGGTCGAACTGATGAAGTCACAGGTGGCCCGGACCAATCGCCCTGAGGTGATCGGTGGTCTCGGCGGCTTCGCCGGTCTCTTCTCGTTGGACCTGCAGAAGTACCCGCAGCCGATCATGGCGAGCTCGACCGATGGCGTCGGCACCAAGATCGCGATCGCCCAGGAGCTGGGTAAGCACGACACCATCGGCATCGACCTGGTGGCGATGGTCGTCGACGATCTGGTCGTCGTCGGGGCCGAGCCGCTCTTCCTGAGCGATTACATCGCCACCGGCAAGGTTGTGCCGGAGCGCATCGCGGCCATCGTCAGCGGGATCGCCGAGGGGTGCGTGCAGGCCGGCTGTGCGCTGATCGGTGGCGAGACCGCTGAGCACCCAGGCGTGATGCGCCCGGACGAGTACGACATCTCGGGGACCGGTGTGGGCGTCGTCAACGCCGACGCCGTTCTCGGCTCGGAGCGGGTTACGACCGGCGACGTCCTCATCGGGATGGGGTCCAGTGGTGTGCACTCCAATGGCTACTCACTGGTGCGCCACGTCATCGCCGCCGCTGGCCTACAGCTCGACGCCAAGTACGACGAGCTGGACGGGGCAAGTCTCGGCGACGAACTGCTCACCCCGACGCGCATCTACGCCAAGAATTGCCTAGCCCTGGCCGCCGGGGCTGGGGCGCACGCCTTCTCGCACATCACCGGCGGAGGGCTGGCCGGCAATCTGGTGCGCGTCCTGCCACCACACCTCGACGCCGTGGTCGATCGATCCACCTGGAGTCCGCAGCCGATCTTCACCTTGCTGGCCACGGCCGGATCGATCCCGCGCGAGCAACTAGAGCTGACCTTCAACCTGGGCGTGGGCATGATCGCCGTGGTTGCGGCCGGGCAGGAGAGGACGGCACTGGCCCTGTTGGCCGAGCGCGGCGTGCCGGCCTGGCGGCTCGGCGAGGTCGTCGAAGGTACCGGTGTGGTGCGGATGACCGGTGACTACTCGGGCCCGGCAGCTAGCTGGCGCTGAGCAGGCGGCTGGATCAGCGGGTCGCGCTGGCCCAGCCCTCTTCGTCTTCGTCGTCATCCCACGACGTGGGCGTGGACTCACGCTCAGGTGCAGAGGGCGTCGATCCCAACTCGCGACGCAGTGCGTCGAGATCAGTGAATTGGGAAGTGTTGTACTTCAGATCGCGCGCCACTTTTTGCTGCTTGGCTTTTGCACGGCCGCGCCCCATGGCTCGACCCCCTCGCTCACACGGTCAGCCGGGCTGCGATGGCACCTTGCTCTCACTTGGTTGCGAGTATCTAGCTAACCAGAGTGTGGGCGGTGCATACCTGCGCCGGGAATGTTGTCATCGTCGTGGACGTAGCGTACTCCGTCCGGCTGGAAAGGCGCACATCGGAGGGCGTTCACCGGCCCGTGAGTCGTGGAGACCACAGTCGAGGAGTGGCTTGGGTCCGGATGGTCCGCTTGCGGTGGGGTTTGAGCGATGAGAACGACAAATACCAGTGTGTCCGTATATGTAGCGATATACCTGGCGGAACGGTAGCGTGTTGCAGGTAGTACGCATGGCAAAAAGTGGACACGTGGGACTTTTCCCATGGTTGAAATGCCCGATCTTCGGGATACTGGTCCATGACACAGAACAGGACCTGTGTCATCGGTTGCTCAGAAAGGGGTCGACAGGATGACAAATCCCCGTCACCGTACCGACAACGAACAACTCCTCACGCCGTCCGAAGTGGCCACGCTCTTTCGGGTTGACCCTAAGACCGTGACGCGCTGGGCCAAGGCCGGCAAGCTGACCTCGATTCGCACCCTCGGCGGGCACCGCCGCTACCGCGAGTCCGAGGTCCGCTCGTTGCTCGAGGGGAACACCAACCACACCCTCGGCTAGTTCCGGGGCTGCTTCACCTCCGGGCTTCTCGTTCGATCGAAAGAGCGACCGGCAGTTCGCTGCGGTCGCTGCAGATTCCGCGCAATTGCTTCCCGATGCCGTCAGGTCTGGTCAGGCCTGACGGCATCGTTGTGTCTGCACCCAGGGCACTGCGTGACTTGGTACGTGGGTGAGAGCCACCTCACCGTCCTCGGCGCAGTTTGCGGAATAATGCCGCCAGGTAGATGCTTGCTACATACATGCAGTTGCATGCGTCAAGCAATTCTCCGAGGCGAGGTGTCCAATGACTGAATCGATGACGGCCCCATCAGTGACGGCCCCGGTCCGCGCCTCGGGTCCTGCTGCAGCCGAGACTGAGGTGTCACCGTCGATGGCGGCGATCGAGCCGCTCACCCGCAGTTTCGGGCAGGTGATGCGCAGCGCCGGCCGGATGAAGCACCAGATCATGACGGCGGCCCGATCCGAAGTCGAGTTCTCGGCCTACATACTCATCGCCACGCTCATGAACGACGGTCCGATGCGCGCTAGCGCGCTGGCCGAGCTGGTGCACTCCGACCCGTCCACCGTGAGCCGCCAGGTCGCAGGTCTGATCAAGGACGGACTGGTCGAGCGTCAGATCGATCCCCGCGACGGCCGGGCCAGCCTGCTCGCGGCGACCGAGCGCGGACGGGGTGTCTGTGACAAGCACGCCCGTATCCGCAACACCCGTTTTCAGGCCATGCTCGAAGGCTGGACCGACGAGGAGTGCCTGCAGTTCAGCGACTATCTCGACCGTCTCTCGGCCGCCTTCGAACTCCGCGGCCCCACATTTGTTGCCGAAGCCGCCCGATCGGCGAGCTCGGCACCGCTACAAGACGATGCGCCGACAGCGCACCCGTCGGAACTCGAGGAGAACTAATGTCATCCGCTACCGCTACCCCCGAGGTGGCAGCTCCGCCGTCCGGTGAGCTCTCGCATCGGCAGGTGATGACCATCCTCAGCGGCCTGCTGCTGGGTATGTTCCTCGCCGCGCTCGATCAGAACATCGTGTCGACGGCTATCCGCACCATCGGTGACGACCTGCATGGCCTCAATGTCCAGGCCTGGGTCACCACCGCCTTCCTCATCACCTCGACCATCTCGACGTTGGTGTACGGCAAGCTGAGTGACATCTACGGCCGCAAGCCGTTGTTCATGGTTGCGATCACGATCTTCGTGACCGGGTCCGCGCTGTGTGGACTCGCGACCTCGATGTACATGCTCGCCGCGTTCCGCGCCTTCCAGGGCCTCGGCGCCGGTGGTCTCTTCTCGCTGGCGCTGGCCATTCTGGCCGACATCGTCTCGCCGAAGGATCGCCCGAAGTACATGGGTTACTTCATGGCCACCTTCGCGACCTCGAGCGTCCTCGGCCCGGTCGTCGGCGGGTTCCTCTCCGGCCAGTCCAGCATCTTCGGCATCGCCGGCTGGCGCTGGATCTTCTGGGTCAACGTGCCGATCGGCATCGTTGCGCTGACTGTCGTCGCCAAGGTACTGAAGATGCCTTTCGTCCGCCGCGAATCCCGCATCGACTGGTGGGGCGCCGGCACGATCATCGTTGGTCTGGTGCCGCTGCTCATCGTGGCCGAGCAGGGTCGCGAATGGGGCTGGGGCTCGGGCTGGGCGCTGGCCTGCTACCTGGTCGGGGTGCTCGGACTCGTCGCCTTCGTCTTCGCCGAGCGCATGATGGGCGAGGACGCCCTCATTCCGCTTCGTCTGTTCAAGGGACGCACCTTCTCCATCGGGGCAACCCAGTCCACGCTGCTCGGTGTCGGGATGTTCGGCGGTATCGCCTCGATCCCGCTGTACCTGCAGATCGTCAAGGGTGCCTCGCCGACGCAGGCCGGGCTGCTGATCCTGCCGCTGGTGGCGGGCATCATGGTCTCGGCGCTCGCCGCCGGCCAGATCACGTCACGTACCGGCCGCTACAAGATCTTCCCGGTCATCGGCTCGATCGCCCTCGTCGCCGCGATGCTGCTGCTCACGACGGTCGGCGCCGACACCACGCTGTGGATCACTGACCTGTACATGCTGCTCTTCGGTGTCGGTCTGGGCCTGAACATGCAGACGATCGTGCTGGCCATGCAGAACTCGGTACCGCCGCGCGACATCGGTGTCACCACTTCGTCCAGCACGTTCTTCCGTCAGGTCGGTGGCACGCTGGGTGCCGCGATCTTCCTGTCGATTCTCTTCAGCACCGCCCCGGCGAAGATCGCCGCGCAGTACAAGGAGGCGGCGACCGACCCGGCCTTCCAGGCTGCGGCGCAGGCCCACCCGGACCAGGTCAAGGCGATCATGTCGGGAACGGGAAGCCTGTCTGACACGGCATTCCTCAACCACCTCGACTCCGCGCTGGCCCACCCGTTCCTGGTCGGCTTCTCCAACGCGATGGACCTGGTCTTCCTGGTCGGCGCCATCGTCCTGGTCTTCGCGGTGATCGTGGTGAGCTTCCTGAAGGAGGTTCCGCTGCGCACGATGTCCGGAGCGCAGGCCGCTCGCGCCGAGGAGCAGATCGCCGCGGAGCTCGCCAGCACCGTCGCTCCCGAGGATCGAATGGCCGTCATCGACGCCGCGCTGCAGGCCGAGGAGGAGCAGCTCGAAGCCCTCGCCGCCACCACCGGTGCCGACCCGGGTGGAGCCACCCACAAGTAGTACCTCTCAGTAGTACCTCTCAGCGATTGGGGAGTTTTCGGTCCGGAATCCGGACTGGGAACTCCCCATTTCGCGTTGGTGTGAATATTGGTTTGCCTGGCTAATAGTTGTGTCGCTACAATCGATTTCGTGAGCATCCGAAACTTCGTGACCATCCGGAACGCTGTGCCGAGCCCGAGTTCGCGATGACCGAGTTGACCGCCGGGCGCCGCCGGCTGGTGCTGGCCATCTGCTGTATGAGCCTGCTCATCGTCGGCATGGACGCCACCATCGTGAACGTCGCGCTGCCGTCCATCCGCACCGATCTGAACGCCTCCGTCGCCGGCCTGCAGTGGACGATCGACGCGTACACCGTGGTGCTGGCCAGTCTGCTCATCCTCTCCGGATCGACCGCCGACCGACTGGGGCGCCGGCGGGTCTTCCAGTTCGGCCTGGTGCTCTTCACCCTCGGGTCGCTGCTGTGCAGTGTGGCCCCGGGCCTCGGTTGGCTGATCGCCTTCCGGATGGTCCAGGCGGCCGGCGGATCGATGCTCAACCCGGTTGCCATGTCGATCATCACCAACGTCTTCACCGATCCCCGCGAGCGGGCGCGCGCCATCGGCGTCTGGGGCGGGGTCGTCGGCATCAGTCTCGGCCTCGGCCCGGTGGTCGGCGGTCTGCTGATCCAGGTGATCGATTGGCGAGCAATCTTCTGGGTGAACGTCCCGATCGGCGTGGCCGCCTTCATCCTGGCCGCGATCTTCATCCCGGAGTCGAAGGCACTGCGCCCACGCCGCGTCGATGCGATCGGGCAGGTGCTGGTGATTGTCCTGCTGGCGAGCGTCACCTATGCCATCATCGAGGCGCCCCGGGCCGGGTTCCGTTCGGCCGAGATCCTTGGCTTCCTGGGGCTGGCGGTGATCGCGCTCGTCGGCCTGCTCATCTACGAGCCGCGACGGACCGACCCGCTCATCGAACTCCGCTTCTTCCGTAGTGCCCCGTTCAGCGGCGCCACCCTCATCGCGGTCTGCGGCTTCGGTGCCTTCAGCGGCTTCCTCTTCCTGAATACCCTTTACCTACAGGACGTCCGTGGCTATTCAGCATTCGCCGCCGGCCTGTGCACGCTGCCGATGGCGCTGATGGCGACGATCTTCGCGCCCATCTCCGGACGGGTCGTCGGCGCGCGGGGTCCCCGGCCATCGCTACTCATCGCCGGCGTGGCGATGATCCTCGGGGCGTTGATGCTCACCGGGATCACCGCCGCGACGCCGCTGTGGTGGCTGCTGGCCAGTTACTTCGTCTTCTCCTTCGGCTTCGGTTGGCTCAACGCGCCGATCACCAACACCGCGGTCTCCGGCATGCCGCGTGAACAGGCCGGGGTCGCCGCCGGAATCGCCTCGACCAGCCGCCAGGTCGGCGCCACGCTCGGGGTCGCCATCGTCGGCGCGGTGGTCGCCTCCGGCGTGCACGCGTCCATGCAGGGCGAGTTCGTCCAGGCCAGTCACGCCGCGTGGTGGATCGTCGTGGCCGGCGGGCTGGGGGTGCTGGTGATCGGCGCGCTCAGCTCCAGTGAGTGGGCTCGTGGCACCGCGGCCAAGCTGGTGGACGAGGAGCGGCGGGAGAACGCCCTCGCCGCCGCCGGCGCGTCGACGGGATGAGTGAGCCGGTGAACGGCACTGAATCTGCGGTGACGGCCGCGGCGGCCGCGTTTGCCGTGATGCGCAATCTGGTGCTCGACGGCAACGACGCCCGGGCCCGGGTCGCCGAGGAACTCGGTATGAGCTTCGGCCGCGCGAAGGCGCTGCGCCGCCTGGCCCATCAGCCGGCGCGGCTGCGCGACCTGGCCGTCGCGCTGGCTATCGACGCGCCCTACACGACGGTCATCGTCGACGACCTGGAGCAGCGGGGTCTGGTTGAGCGGAGGGTGGATCCGGCCGATCGGCGCTGCCGGCTGGTGAGTGTCACCCCGGCCGGGGCCCAGTTGGCTGCTCGGGCCGACGAGATCCTCAGCACCCCACCACCGGCGCTGCGCTCGCTGCCCGCGACGGAGCTGGCCGAGCTGGCCCGAATTCTGAGCCGCATTCCGTCTGCGTAAAGACCAAGGCCCGCGTCAAACAAAGGCGACCCGTCCGCTGGGCTGGCGGCCCCGTCTGCCTTTGCGCTGGAGCGCGGCAGATCATGGCCCCAAACTGCTGCCTGTCTAAGGATCTCTAGCCGCGCGCCGATACAGAACATGTGACCGAGACGGATCTCGGTCGAGATAGGCAAGGAGAGCCTAGTTGTGTACACGCATGCCTCGAGACCGAATGGGAAGTCGCCCCGGACGCTCCGGCGTCTCGGCCTGCTCTCTCTGGTTGCTGGACTGGGTGTAACCAACCTGTTGGTGCTAGCGACCAGTGGCCCGTCGGGCGGTGTGGTGGCCCATCGGGTCTCCGCGCTGAGTGCCCGGCAGGCCACGGTTGCACCGACCACTTCGGTGCCGATCTCGGTGCCATCGGCCAATGATTCATTGACGTTCAGCGCATCAGCGAGCCCGTTCGGCGACTCCTCCACGGCGCCGGTTGTACCCATCGCGCCGCTGGCCGGCCCGTCTCCGGCAACCGATGCAGCCGACCGGACCGCGCCCCAGGTACGGCCGGCCTCACTCGTGCAGGTACTCCCCACGATCAAGCAAGTGGCGAAGCCCACCGCGAAGAAGACCGCGAAGAAGACCGTGAAGAAGGCGGCAAAGCCGACGGCGAAGAAGGCGGCGAAGAAGGCCGTCAAGAAGGTCGTGAAGAAGGTCGTCAAGAAGGTCGTCAAGAAGCCGGCCAAGAAGGCCGTGGCGAAGCCGGCCGTGCGCAGGTCAGCCGTCCCGGCCTACACATCGTGGGCCGCGTTGAATTCGGCGATCGCGCGGATCCCGAACCTGCACCCACAGTGGGTCCACTTCGTGGTCGCCGACAAGGGCGCCTGGGGGGCGACGAATCTCAGTACCGGGACGGTCTACATAGCGCCGCGCGCCCCGGTGGCCTACCTCTACTCGATCGTCGTGCACGAGTACGCGCACGTGATTCAGGGGCGCCTCTACGGAAACATGTCCCGGGCGATCGCCGGACTGCGAGCGCGCTTCGGTAATGCCGGCGAGCGCACGATCGAGTACGCGGCCGACTGCGTCGCCCGGTTGGAGGGCGCGACCTGGACGAACTACACGGCGTGCACCAATCCGGCTTGGCGCCGCGCAGCGGCGGCCCTGCTCAGCCTGCGCCGACCCTGAGCGGCCGCGCTTCTCGCCAGTTCTGGTGGCCAGGGGCGGGATCGAACCGCCGACCCTCCGCTTTTCAGGCGGATGCTCGTACCATCTGAGCTACCTGGCCGCGCTCAACGTTGCGTTGGCCGCGCTCCGGGCGGGCCGGGCGGAGCCATTCAGGCGTTGAACCTGTCAGAGTCTAGCCGAGACTTCCGCGTCATATCGCCGCAGGACCAGCGAGGCCACCTCCGGGTGAGCCCCGATAACCGGCGCCACCGGGGCCAGGCCGCTGCAGACCGCCTGTAATCGGGTGAAGAAGAAGCCCTCGGCGAGCAGATAGGTGGCCACCACGGGCTGATCCAGCGCCGCCACGGCGGCCGCCAACCCCTCACCCAGGGTCAGCCCGTGAACCGGCAGGCCGGTCACCGCCTCGAGATCCGCGGCCGCGGCGGTGAGGTCGTCGGCGGCGGCCGGGATGGTCGAGCCGCCGGCGACCAGCGCGATCGACCTCGGCGATTGGCTCGTCTCGGCCTGCTGCAGGCGCGTCGACAGGGCTTGACTGAGCCCGCGATCGGGCCCGAGATGCCCGGTGACCGAGACCCCGGGGTGGCCGGCCACGATCGCCGGGATGTCTTTGAGGACGTGATAGCCGGTGGAGAGGAGCATCGGCACGACCACCGCCTCTGGGTGCTCGGCCAGGGTGCTCTCCAGGTCGGGCTGCAGCACGTCGAGGAAGCAGAGCGACAGGCCGAGGTCGGGCCGCTGCGTCAGGATGAGGTCGACCAGCCGCCTGATCGTCGCCTGCCCAGCCAGCGACGCGGTGCCGTGCGCGGCGGCGACGAGGGTAGGGCCCGACATCGGTCCAGCCTACCGACGGCGCGCGGCCCTCCGTGGGGCCCCAGTCGGGGCTTCTGCGCCGCGGGTCGAAATTCACTACCGGCCGGCGGGTAACTTCGTGCTGTGAGTTCAACACTGGTGGCCCGCGGCCTGGCGGCCGGTTTCGGGGCCCGGCAACTCTTCTCCGAGCTTGACCTCGTCGTCGCCCCAGGCGACGTCATCGGGCTGGTCGGGGCGAACGGCGCCGGCAAGTCGACACTGCTGCGCATCCTCTCCGGGCTCATCCCCCCGGAGGAGGGCAGCGTCTCGCTCAACCCGTCGACGGCGACGATCGGCTATCTGACGCAGGAGCAGGAGCGGCTGCCCGGGGAGACGGTGCGTGAGTTCCTCACCCGCCGAGTCGGAGTCACCGACGCGACCGTGGCCATGGATGCGGCGGCCGAGGGTCTGGCCGACGGCTCCGACGCCAGCGGCGACGTGTACTCGCAGGCGATGGAGCGCTGGCTGGCCCTCGGCGGCGCCGACGTGGACGACCGGATCCCGGCCGTGGCCGCTGAGGTCGGGCTCGGCGTCGACCTGGATGCCACGATGGCTTCGCTGTCGGGTGGGCAGGCGGCCCGGGCCGGCCTCGCGGTGCTGCTGCTGAGTAGATTCGACATATTTCTGCTGGACGAGCCGACCAACGACCTGGATCTGGACGGGCTGGATCGCCTTGAGCGGTTCGTGCAGGGCCTGCGCGGCGCGGCGGTGATCGTCAGTCACGATCGTGAGTTCCTGGCTCGAACCGTGACCTCAGTGCTGGAACTCGACCTGGCCCAGCAGCAGGTGAATCTCTTCGGCGGCGGCTATGACGCCTACCTGGCCGAGCGGGAACTGCTGCGCCAGCACGCCCGCGAGGCCTACGACGAGTACGCCGACAAGCGCTCGGCGCTCGTCGACCGCGCCCAGACGCAGCGAAACTGGATGGCCCAGGGAGTGCGGAACGCCCGTAGAAAGGCGACCGATCCCGACAAGTTCGTGAAGAACTTCCGGGCTGAGTCGTCGGAGAAGCAGGCGGCGAAGGCGCGGCAGACGCAGCGACTTCTGGAGCGGATGGAGGAGGTCGCCGAACCTCGCAAGGAGTGGCAGCTGCAGCTTCAGATCGCGCAGGCGCCCCGGGCGGGCGCGGTGGTGGCCTCCCTGCAGGAGGCCTCGATCCGGCGCGGCGACTTCACCTTCGGCCCCGTCACGGTGCAACTCGACTGGGCGGATCGGGTGATCATCACGGGCCCGAACGGCGGCGGGAAGTCCACGCTGCTCGGATTGCTGCTCGGCCAACTGGTGCCGACGGCCGGCACCGCCGCACTCGGGTCGGGGGTGTTGGTGGGTGAGGTCGATCAGGTTCGTCAGCTTTTTACGGTGCCTTCGCCGCTGATCGATGTCGTCGGGCGCGAGTTGCCGGAACTGGAGACGGCGGATCTCCGCACCCTGCTGGCCAAATTCGGCCTCCGCGCCGACCACGTGAATCGCCCGGCGGCGACCCTCTCGCCGGGGGAGCGGACCCGGGCTTCGCTGGCGTTGCTGCAGGCGAGGGGAGTCAATCTGCTGGTCCTGGACGAGCCGACGAACCACCTCGACCTGCCGGCGATCGAGCAGCTGGAGCAGGCATTGGCTGATTTTCACGGGACGTTGCTACTCGTGACGCACGATCGCCGGATGCTGAGCACGGTATCGACCAATCGCCACTGGCAGGTCGAGGACGGGAAGCTGTCGGAGCAGTAGCCTCACGCCGGTTTGGAGTACGGAGCCGTCGTTGTTGGCTGGGCCTACCCCGCGACCGTCGCTGCGACCGACTTGGTTGGCTTGCCGCCGTGTTGAGGGCCCACTGCGGCGTCGCTCACCAGCTCGTAGCGCGGATTGGCCAGCCCCAAGTGACCGTTGAACTCGCCGACCCGGCCGGTGGCTCGCAGCAGTTGCCCGGGGACGATCCCGGGGATCTGGGTACGGCCGAGGAAGAGCAGCCGCATCCCACCCGACTCGTCGAAGAGCTGCGCCTCCAGCGTCTTGCCGGCCGAGGTGCCGAGCTGCACCATCTTGATCCGGCCCTGCACGGTCACCTTGTCGCGCACCGACGCGTCGGCGATGGCCGTCGTCCCGTCCGGGCGCGGCACGCAGACTCCCCGCATCTGCAGACCACTTTCGATCGCGGGCTCGCCGTAGAGTTCGGCCCGCTGCTGCTCAGTCTCCAGACGGAGCTCCGTGCGGGCATCCAGGGTGGTGTCGAAGGGAACGATCGTCGCCGCCACGTGGGGCAGCCGCCCGACCGCCTCGGCGATCCGGTCGGCCGTGCGATCGTGCAGAAGACGCTGTGAAAGTCGGCGGAAAGTACGTCTAGGCAGCAGTACGGTCACCTCGGCACGATCGTCGACGACGCTGCGGTAGGCCAGCTCGACCGTACCGCGAACCAGACGACGGTCGGAGCATTCGATCACCTGCAACGGCACCTGGATTCCGAGTTCCAGCCACTCCGTCTGCAGCTGGGTCGAGACCTGCTCGTCCACCGAGAGGTGCACCGCCCGGACGTCGGTGGGACGAAGGCTGCCCGCGTAACGCAGCCCACGCATCACCGCGAGATCGAGGCGATCGACCATCACCAGCACGGTGTGCCGGGCGTAGTGCGCCGACTGGGTGGTCCGGTTCGCCGCCGCGGCCGCGGTGACCAACTGCAGGGCCCGGGCCTCCCGTCGGTAGCGCCGGTTGAGCCGCATCAGCACCACCCACATGAGCGGGAAGAGGATGACGACCAGCCAGGCGCCCTCGGTGAACTTGACCACCGCGAAGATGAGCACGACGAAGGCCGAGACGACTCCGCCGGAGAGGTTGATGGCGAACTTCACCCGCCAGTTCTCCTCGCGGTGCGTCCGGTGGTACTTGGCCATGCCGAGACCGGCCATCGTGAATCCGGTGAAGACACCGATGGCATAGAACGGCACCAGCCGGTTGACGTTCGCCCCCACGCCGACCAGCAGGGCGAGCGAGGCGACGGTGAGCACGATGATGCCGTTGCTGAAGGCCAGCCGATGCCCGCGCCGGGTGAGTTGCCGGGGCAGGAAGGAGTCCTCGGCGATGAAGTTGGCCAGGAACGGGAAACCGGTGAAGGGTGTGTTGGCGCCGGTGAAGAGGATCAGTGCGGTGGTGATCTGCACGGCGATGAATCCGACGTGCCCGATCAGCGATCCGCCGAACGCCGCCCGCGCGACCTGGCTGATCACCGTCGGCGAGCCCGTCTCGTACGGCGTCGCGTGCGTTTCGAAGGCGAGATAGGAGATGCCGAGCACCAGACTGCCCAGCAGCAGGCTCATGATCGACAGGGTGCGCCGGGCGTTGACGCCCTCCGGCTTCTTGAAGGCGCTCACCCCGTTGGAGATCGCCTCCAGCCCGGTCAGCGACGAGCCACCGTTGGCGAAGGCACGCAGCAGCACGAAGATGGCCGCGCCGGAGATGATGGAATTGTGCGAGTCGACGATCGGCATCATGCCGTGCGTATCGGTCGCGAACTTGGGTAGATCGCCGAAGATCTCGCGCACAATCCCCACCACGACGACCAACCCGGCCATCCCGATGAAGAGGTAAGTCGGTGCGGCGAAAGCCTTCCCGGCCTCGCGAATGCCGCGCAGGTTGCCGAAGGCCAGCAGCAGGATCACCCCGACGGTGATCGCCAGGCTCGTCGTCTCGCCGTTGAGCGCCGGGACGAGCGAGGTGATGGCGGCGGTTCCGGCGGCTGCCTGCACCGCCACCGTCACGATGTAGTCGATGAGCAGGGCCACCGAGGCGATCTGGGCCACCTTCGGCCCGAAATTCTCCCGGGCCACCACGTAGGAGCCGCCGGCCTTCGTGTAGACCATCACCACCTCTCGGTAGGAGAGGGTCATCAACAGCAGCACCACCAGCACGACCGCGGTGAGCGGCATCAAGATGTGGAAGCCGCTCAGTCCGAAGGCGCCGAGCAGGACCAGCAGCATCTCCTCGGTCCCGTAGGCGGAGGAGGAGATGCAGTCACTGGAGAGAACGCCCAGGGCCGCCTTCTTGGAGAGCTTCTCCTCATGCAGGTTGGCGCTCACCAACGGCGCGCCCAGCAGCCTGCGCTTGATCCGGTAACCGAGGCGCTCGGGCAGCCCCGTGCTGTCGAGATCAGGCCGTGGGTCGGGCCGTGGGCCGGGCCGTGGGTCCGACTGCGGTTCGGTTCGGGTGGCAGCAGTCTCGGAGGTGGAGAGGGTGGCAGTCATCGGGGTGATTGGTCCTAAAATCGTGGCGATCTTCAGCCTCGACGGTAGAACCGCGGAGACCCCGATTGGCCCAATCCTCACGGGCTCCTCACGCAGAGCTTGGTTACCTCGATCACCCCGAGGCGGCTAAGGCTGGTACCGGTACCCCATTCCCGATTCGGTGAGTAGATGACGCGGACGCTGCGGGTCGGCTTCCAGCTTGCGACGCAGTTGGGCCATGTAGATGCGCAGGTAGCTGGCATCGGCCTGCCCGGCCGGCCCGCGGGTCGCGGTGAGCAGCGACTGCCGGCTCACCAGGCGTCCGGGCTGACGCAGCAGGGCCTCCAACAGCGTCCACTCTGTCGGCGTGAGATGCACCGCATCACCGTTGTCGCGGGTGGCTGTCGTCGCCAGCAGGTCGATGGTGACGTCGCCGATGCGGGCCGACCGCTGCTCCTCGGCCCCGTGGCGTCGGATGCTGGCCCGGATGCGCGCCAGCAGTTCAGCCATGCTGAACGGCTTGGTCAGGTAGTCGTCGGCCCCGAGGTCGAGCGCCTCAACCCGAGCTGCGCTCCCCAACCGGCCGGAGAGGACGATGATCGGCACCGCGGAGCGCCGCCGAAACTCCCGGATGAAGTCCAGACCGTCGCGGTCGGGCAGCCCCAGGTCGAGGACGACGACGTCCGGCGCCTCGTCGTTGGCCGCGGCGAGTCCGGCCGTCACCGACCCGGCCTCGGTGACGAGGTACTCCCGCGCGGTGAGGTTCATGCTCATCGCCCGGCGCAGCGACTCGTCGTCCTCGACGAGCAGCACGCCGGTCACGCCGGCTCCCCGTGGCTTCGTTCCGCCGCCGGGTCGTCGCCGAGGCTTTCGTGCGCGCGGCTCAGCGTCACGACGAACGTGGCGCCGCCGCCGGGCGTCTCCTCCACGTCGACGCGGCCCCCCATCGCCTCGGTGAAGCCGCGGGCGATCGCCAGCCCGAGCCCCACGCCGGCTCCGTCGACCGGGGCGTCGTCGGTGCGCTGGAACGGCGCGAAGATCGACTCGTGCGAATCGCGCGGCAACCCGGGGCCGTGGTCGATGATGCTCAGCCGGACGTGCTCGCCCCGCTGTTCGCCGGTCACCTGCGGCGGCCGCTGGGTCGGGGCGTAGCGAAGCGCGTTCTGCAGCAGGTTCGCCACGACCCGCTCCAGCAGTGCGGCGTCGGCCTGCACCGCGGGAAGATCGTCGGGGATGCTCAGCTCGACGGTGCGGCCGGTCGCGACGTGGGCCAGCGCGCCGGAGACCACGTCGTCGAGCCCGACCGGGCCGGCCAGCACCGAGACGGCACCGACCTGCAGCCGCGAGAGGTCGAGCAGGTTCGTCACCAGATCGGTGAGCTGATCCAGGGCCAGGTCGGCTGAGGCCAGCAGTTCCAGGCGATCGTCGTCGCTCCACTGCACGTCGCTGGCCTGCAGGCTCGACACCGCCGCCTTGGCCCGGGCCAGCGGCGCGCGCAGATCGTGGCCGACGGCGTTCAGCAGGGCCGTGCGCTGCTGGTCGTACATCGAGAGGGTGGCGGCCCGGTGCTCGACCCGGGAGACGAGCGTCGAGCGGTGCGCGGCCAGGTAGACGACGCGCGACACCAGGATCGCAACGACCACGAAGACCACGAGGTCGACGACCCCCTGGGCGTCAGCCACGGTCAGCGTGTGCAGCGGCGGGGTGAAGTAGTAGTTCAGTAGCAGCACAGCCGCAACGGCGCTGCCGATCGCCGTCCAGAATCCACCGATCAGGCTGGTCACGACCACGACGAGCAGGTAGAGCGTGACGTCGCTCGGCAGGCTCACCTGCTTGCGCAGCAAAATCAGCACCACGGTCAGGCTGAGGAGCATCAGCGCCGCGAGCAGCGCCCGCCCGGCGTGGCGGCGGGTGGCAAAGCCAACCGGGTCGACCGAGCCAACCGCGTCAACCGGGTCAGCCGAGACCGGCGATTGGCCGGAGCGGGATGGCGAGCTCATTTGAGGGCGACTCTACGACCGTGCGGGCTCGGGCGGAGTAGTTTGTTACGTCGGCGCACTCAGGTGTCGCGAGGCGGTGCGAATGCCGCACCAAATACGATGCTGTGCCTAAAGCGATGCTGTGCCTAGGACGATGCTGCCGCCAGTAGAAACTGTGCGACCCCGACGGGACTCGAACCCGCGACCTCCGCCGTGACAGGGCGGCGCGCTAACCAACTGCGCTACGGGGCCTCGTGGAACCTGACTGTTCAGGCTCGCGAAACCATCTTACGAAACTTGCGAACATCTGCGTGCAAGCAAAGCTCAACCTTGCACACTGTACTGCGTACCCCCAACGGGATTCGAACCCGTGCTACCGCCGTGAAAGGGCGGCGTCCTGGGCCACTAGACGATGGGGGCCCTGACTTGCTCAGAAACCACGACTCGGTCTTGGGTGATGCACGATTCAAGACTGGGCCGGAGCAACCCTACGATCCTAGCCCCCTTCGAAGGCTGCTTCAGCATAGGGGACAACCGGTCATACCTCCAAAGCGAGGCGGTGTGACCTGCGGCCGGTTGCTCAGCGCAGGGCGATCGCCCGAATCTCACCGACCGGCAGGCCGCCGCCGAGTAGCGGGACGCGCTCCAGCTCGTCCAGTACGGCCGCCTCCACTCCGGCCAGCCGTAGTGCCGTCACCACGGCGCGATCAGCGGCCCGTGGTGCGCCGTCGTCGATCTTCAGTGCGATCGCCGTGCCGTCCGGCAGTGCCGCTGCGAAGATCGCCTCGGCACCGTCCTTGGCGATCAGCGCCGGGATGCCTTCCATCAGCCGGGTCGCCGACCGGCCGGTGCCGGCGATCAGGTCCGGTCGGCTGCGAATCGCCTCGGCGACGCGGTACTCGGGCGAGTCGCTCGCGGCGGTGGCGATCCGAGCGAAGGCGCGGGCGACCGCGACCAGACTCAACGCGAAGACGGGCGCCCCGCAGCCGTCGACCCCGACGCCGGCGATCGGCTCACCGGCCAACTCGGCAACGGTCTCGGCCAGGGCGACCTGCAGCGGATGGGCCGGGTCGAGGTACCCCTCCAGCGGCCAGCCGTGCTGCTGGCAGGTCAGCAACATTGCACTGTGTTTTCCTGAACAATTCATCCGGATGCGGGTCGGGCCGCCCCCACTGATCAGCCACTCGTCGTGCGCCGCCTCGCCGAGCGGCCAGTCCGGCGGGCAGCCGAGGTCGTCGGGGGTGAGGCCGCCGAGACCCAGTATCTGCTCCACCTGTTCGACGTGCTTGGCCTCGCCCGAGTGAGACGCGCTGCTCAGGGCCCGATGCGGCGTCGTCAGCTCCAGCCCCAATCGCTGTAGCCCGGCCGCCTGCATCGGTTTGTTGGCCGACCGGGGGAAGAACGGCTGGGTCGGATCGCCGAAGGCTGCTCGCACCGATCCGTCCGGCGCCAGGACGACCAGGTGCCCGGTGTGGACGGACTCGACGACTCCGGAGCGTTCGACCTCGACCAGGGGGACGCCGGATGAGAGACGGATCATGCGGCCAACCCTAGAGCTTGGGGCCTATCGGTGGGCTGGCGCGGCCGACTCGCTGCGCGGCCGGCTCACTTGCGCGGACGCATCCCGAGCAGGCGCACACCGTGCGGCTCGTTGGGCAGTATCGCGGTGATCCAGCCGCCGAGGCGTCCGTGCTCGAGGAGGTCGGCGATCGAGTCGCGCAGCTCCACCGGCTCGAACTCGCGGTGCTCCCAGTCGATGCGGGCGTCGTGGCCGGCGATCGCCAGCTCCAACACCGACCCGTCGTTGGCCAGGGTCTCGCGGGCCGCGGTGAGGTGAGCGATGGCGTCGTCCAGGGCGGTCACCAACGACGGGTTGCCGTCGCACCAGGTCGCGACCAGCTCCGGGCGGGTGCGGGCCACCCGGGAGCCGGACATGTAGGAACCGGCCGCCAAACTAAGGCCGAGCGGGCCGCCGGCGAGCCCGGTGAGGGCCAGTGCCTCGGCCAGCACATGCGGCAGTCCGATAACCCGGGCGATCGCGGCGTCATGGGCGGCGACGGTGGTGGGTACCGGCTTGGCGCCGAGATCGCAGATGAGTTCGGCCAGCCGCAGCCACGTCTCGATCTCGGTGTCGAACTCCAGCGTCAGGGCCCAGGGGGCGCTGCGGAAGAGCAGCGGGTCGGCGGCCGCGAAGCCGCTCTCCTCGGTTCCGGCCAGTGGGTGGCCGCCGACGAAGTGTGAGTCGGGGAGGAACTTGCGGACCAGCTCGTGGACGGGCGCCTTCAGGGTGCCGACGTCGGTGACCACAGCATCCGCCGCGATGGCCGGGGCGATCGCGGCGAGCGCCTCCGGCATCTGCGTCAGCGGCATCGCCAGCAGCACCAGGTCGGCGTCGCGGACCGCTTCGGCCTCATTGGCGGCGACCTCGAAACCGGCCATCCGGGCGGCTTCGGCGTTGGTCTCGTCGGGGTCGAACCCGACCACGTTCACCCCGCCGCCGCCGGCGGCCCGCAGCATCGAGCCGCCGATCAAGCCCAGACCGAGCACGGCGAACCGGCTGAATCGAGGCGTCGCGCGGGACGTCGAATCGTCGGCGCTACGCGCAGGGGTGTACGAGCTCATCGACGAACGGTATCGCTGCCCGTGCGGGACTAGAGACTTAGGTACGGAACGTGCCAAGATCGAGACGTTCTTGATACCGGAGCAGCCGAGATCGGGCCAGCACTACCATCGTGACGACCCGCACGACTAGGTTAATACAGCACGACCTGCCACAACCCATGCAACACGGGCGTTCTCGAGCATTTACGACGGCCCGCAAACCGCAAGATTGGTGCACGCCATGCCTGGAACCGGATTCGCTGTCGCGGCCTACCGCGACGGCGGGCAGTGGCAGTGCTCCATGCTGCCGCCGACAGTGCTCGACGATCTTGGTGTGTTGATTGCTGCGCTGCGCTCCCAGCCGGCCGAGGGTGGCCCGTTCGTGGTGGCCAGCGTGGACGACGAGTTCTTTCTGATCGCGCGGTCGGATGGTGTGCGGATCTCGTTGCTGCTCAGCGACATGACGGCCTCGGTGGAGTACCCGCTGGCCGCCCAGGTTCTGGAGCGTCTCGGCGAGGACCCGCCGGAGGATGATGAGCTCGACGAGGTGTGGCCGATCGGCGACCTGGATCTCTTCTCCGACCTGAAGCTGCAGGAAGAGGAGCTCGAGCAGATCCTGGAAGATCCGGATGCCTACCCGGACGAGATGCTGGAGGCGATCGTCGAGGCCATCGGCCTCGAGGACGAGTACGCCGCGGCGACTCGCTCCGTGCGCCACTGACCGGAGTTCGCCCGTGAATATCGACGAGGCGATGGTGGCGGCCCTGGCCCGGGCCGAAGCGGCGGCGGTGATCGGCGAGGTGCCGATCGGCGCGGTGGTGCTGGACCCGTCCGGGGTGCCGGTGGCCGAGGCGCACAACGAGCGCGGCCTGCTCACCGATCCGACGGCGCACGCGGAGATCCTGGCCCTGCGCCGGGCCGGCGAGGCCCTCGGTTCCTGGCACCTGGAGGGGTGCACGCTGGTCGTCACGCTGGAGCCCTGCTCGATGTGTGCCGGCGCGGTGGTGCTGGCCCGGGTCAAGCGACTGGTCTTCGGTGCGTGGGATCCGAAGGCGGGCGCGGTGGGGTCGCTGTGGGACGTGGTCCGTGACCGACGTCTGAACCACCGGCCGGAGGTTATCGGCGGTCTGCGCGAGGAGGAGTGCTCCACGCTGCTGGAGAAGTTCTTCCTAGATCGTCGCGACCAGCACTGATCACTCATTTATGAGTGGCCCCGGCGCTGCTGTAGTCTCATCGACGGTGGCGTGTCCGAGCGGCCGAAGGAGCACGACTCGAAATCGTGTGAGGTTAATCCCTCCGTGGGTTCAAATCCCACCGCCACCGCCACAAAATCCCCGGAACTGCTGGGCTTCACGCCTGATGCTGCCGGGGATTTTTGGATCCCAAATCCCACCGGTCTCAGTTTCGGTCTCATTTAGTTCCAGACTCCTTCGCGCGGCCAGGTAGCTCGTCCCAGATCAGGCCACCGACCCGATCCGCAATGTCGCGACGAATCGGCGCCACGATATGCGCGTACCGGCTCACCATTCCAGAGTCGGACCACCCCATCACGCCCATCACTGCCCGCTCGGGAACCCCGAGTAGCAGCAAGACCGTCGCCGCCGTATGGCGAGCGTCGTGGAGGCGACCATCACGCACCCCGGCCCGACTCAGAAGGTCCTTCCAGTTCGACCAATCCGTCCTCGGGTTCACCGGCCGACCAAGCACATCCGTGAAAACCCAGTCATCCTCCTGCCACAACTGCGCAGCGCGGCGACGCTCCAGATCTTGAGCTGACCGGTGGAGCACTAGAAGCTCCACCAACGAGTTAGGCAGGCCAACCAAGCGCTTGCCGGCCCGAGACTTCGTCTCGTCTGCATCAGGACGGATTTGCACCCGCTGCGGGCAATACCCCGCCTGTGCCTTCCCGCACGACGCGGCCCCACAACCGTGCTCGAACCGAGGGCGAAGCCTGTTCCGCCGGACGGTCAACGTGCCTGACTCAAAATCGACATCGGCCCACTTCAACGCCAACGCCTCACCCTGCCGAAGACCCAGAGCAAGAGCGACCGCCCACCGCGCGCCATTTCGCAGCGCCAAACCCGCCCGCAATATCGTCTGCACCTCCTCCACCGAGTACGGCACCACCTCGTCGTCATCACCAACTGGCGCCCGAGCGAGCAACGCCGGATTGCTAGCCAAGTAGCCGCGTTTCACCGCCTCGTTCAACGCGGCACGCAGCGTCCGATGCGCGTGATGCACCGTCGCCGGCTTCGTCAACGTGCCAGCCGGCGTCTTGCGCTTCAGCATCGCGACGTACATCAGCTCCAAATGCTCTGGACGCAACGTCACCAACTTGTGCTTGCCAATACCGGGGACCAAATGCACGCGAACGGCAGCCCGATACCCCGACAAAGTATTCGGACGAACGAAAGGACCAGCGATGTTCTCCAACCAGTGCTCCAACCACTGCTCAACCGTCCACTTCTCGCCAGCGCGAACCACCGAACCTGACTCGCGATCGCGCTCAAGCTTGCGGACCTTCTTGATGATCTCCGCCTCCGACTGAGCGCGGACGTGGCGCCGATCAGGACTTCCATCACCCTTCACCCCGACGGTCACCCGACCGTGCCAACCGTCTGAGCTCTGATAGATCGACGACGCACCATTCGGCTTGCGCTTAGCCATCAGGACGCCTGGGCCGTCTTCCGAAGCTGCGAGACGTAGGTCGCGAGCGCATCGTTCGGCACGCGGCGAAGGCGACCGATACGTACCGACTCCACCTCGCCGGCAGCAACTAAGGCATACATCAACGACCTGCCGACCCCGAGCCTCTGAGCCGCCTGCTCGATGCTCAGCAACAACTGATAGGACACCTCAGCACTCGTGTCCTCCGCCGCGGCGACACCCGGGAAAATCTCAACCGCATTCATCAACAACACTCCCTCAGATAGTTGGGTACATCTGCTTGCGTTCGTCGTCCCCCCGATATCGCGAGGGGGTTCAAGCCAGCCGGCGCCGGTAAAGGGCGCCTGCGGCGTCACTGCGTGATTCGCTGTCGCTCACCCTTGACCGGCACCGTCTGGCCCGAACAGCGGCAGTTATCGGGAGGCCGGGCAGGTGTGGTGGTCTGCTTGCGCTGCGGCTCAGGCTGTCAATGCGGTCTTGACGGGACCGGAGCCCGCAGGCCCACAGCGGACGCGGGTGGCGGCGCGGTGCTGCTGATGCTCTCGGGCTCGGACGGCCGCGGCGGTCGCTAGGGCGGTTTCGCCTTGATTGGTCCAGCCTTGACCGGCGAACTGCCACGCCCCGATGACGAGAGTGGTTTCCTCGTCGTCGGCCTGGTCGAGGTCGAGTTCGGTGAGGTCCCGGATCTGCTCGGTGTGCCGGGTCCGGGCCAGCGCTGCCCGGAATTTGCGGCGGGCGCCGCGCAGCGCACCAAGGGTGGTGGAGTAGCGGCGGGATTTGGTCGAGAAGTGCCCTCGAAACCCGAGAGCGGACTCCCATTTCCCCAACGTGGCGAACGGATTCTCCTCCACCGGATAGGTCTTCAGGCTGCGGGTGTAGAGGTCGCGGACAGTGGCCCGCAGCCGAGCGAAGTGCGGTGAGTTCGCCTCAGCGACGTCGGGGTCGGTGATCGTCTTGGTCGCGTACTTGGCGATGTAACCGGCGACCTGCTCCGCCGACAACCCGTCCCCTTCCAACCCCGCGGTGTTTCGGACGGGGCGGGTGTCGAGCTGGGTACCGAACCCGATTCGCCTGGGGGTGTCGTCGGCGTCGACGGGGTCGGTCACCACGCTCACCGCGGCGAGGGCGTCGTGGATCAGTTGCGCGAACTGCTCAACGCTCACATTGGCCGGCGGCGGTTGGATTGGGGTGTCCGGGATTTTCGGGCCGTCGAGGCGGATCAGGGCGTGGTAGTGGATGACGCCACGGCGTTGGTATTCGGCGACTTTCGCGAACTGCACGGACGCCACTTTCCGTAGCCCGGCATCGGTGACCCCGAGGAGGCCAGCGAGGCCGCGGGTCAGCGCGATGGTGAAGCGCCGCCATAGTTCCGGGGCATGCCACTGCCACAGCACCTGGGAGTCGTAGTCGTAGCAGGAGACGCAGAGAGGTTGCCCGACCGCTGGGTCCTCGACCGGGTGGGTGCGGTCGCAGAATTTCGGCTTCCCGTGTTTGCAGAACGACCGGGTCCGACGCGGCCGGCACCGTGAAGCACCGTCTTTGCTGGAGGTGTGGACAGCGCCGAACGAGGGTGCGGTGGCGGTCGCGAAGACCATCGGATGGGCACTGACCGATTCGGGGACGCCTTTCTTGCCTCCGGCGGCGCCGGCGGAGATCAGCTGCCAGGTGTCGGCGGCATATACCCGCGAGCAGGCCGGGCAGACCGAGGCGCGGCGGTTGCCGCACGCGATGCGGGTGACCCGGTTCCAGTCATGCTCGGAGGAGTACGCCCCGATCACTTCACCGGTCGCCGTGTTGATCGTTTGGGAGGAGCCGATAAGGCGGATCGGGTGGGCGCAGTTCCCGACCCGGGCGACCGCATCCGACCACTCAGGAAAGTCCGGGGACAGTAGTCGGGTGGTGATCTGCTCGACGGTGCCGGCCGACACCGGGCCAAGGTCCAGATCCTCAAACGTTGTTGCCATCGAATGTCACCTCCCTTTTCTTGTCGAGTCGGTCCGTCACGTGCTCCACCGGGTTTGGTGGGTTAGCCGCCGTCGGTGGAGGTCTGCGCGACGAGCCAGCGGCCGTTCATGTGCTGCAGGGCGACGTTGAGGTACCCGATCTCTGGTACTCCGCCGGGGCGGCCGTGCTGGTCATCAGCGGTGAGCAGGACGTCATAGACCACCCGGACCCAGCAACTCGCCGCTGTTCGCGGGGCTTCGGGGTTGACGAAGGAGTCCGAAACGGTGACCGCCCAGGTGACGTGGTCGGCTTTCGCTTCCTCCCAGGTCGCGCCAGAGGGGGCGTTGATCATCGGCGCCAAGTCGTGGGCCCAGTGCAGCGGCGTGGAGAGCGGGCGGATGGCGGGGAGGTAGCCGGCGGCGCCGTTCCAGTGCCAGTCCAGGCTCTGGGCGTGGGTGACATAGGCGGCGGCGACGGCGGTGGGGTCCCCGAAGTTCACGCCACGCGGTGCCGAGGGCGTGCCGGTCACCGTGGCGACCGGTGTCGCGACGGGCGTGGGAGCAGGCGTGTTCGCCGGCGCCGGGGACGTGACGATCTTCGACCGGGTCGAGGGGTGGCTTGCCGCCGGTCGGCTGTTGTGGTGGTGGTTGGGCCAGAGCCACACGACGGACAGCACCACTGCGCAGGAGACCGCGGTGATGAGCGGGCGTCGGACGGAGATCTTGGGCATGTCAGGCTCCGAGGAGGGTCGGTCGGGTCGCGCCGGCGTACTGGCGGGCGAATCCCGGTTGGGTAAACGGGTGGGTGACGATGTCGATGAGTTGCCCGGATTCGGGGGCTTGGATAATTGAGTCGTTGCCGAGCCAGATGACGACGTGATGTATCAGCTGCGGCACCGATGGGTCAGTGGAGAGGAACAGCAGGTCGCCGGGTTGCAGGTCGGCCCGGTCGATGTGGGGGCCGGAGTTGTATTGCGCGGCGGCGGAGTGGGGCAGCGTCAGCCCGGCGTGGGCGTAGGCGTACTGGACGAGGCCGGAGCAGTCGAACCCTGTGATGTGGCAGTCGTTCACCGCTGGCCCGGGCTGGCAGACACCGAGGGTGGGGCCGGCGGGGTTTGTCCCGTGTCAAGGTTTTTGGACAGTTCGAGGTATTTTTAGGTCATGGTCGGGGGCTCGTTGGTAGGCGCTGAGTGGCGTTGTTTGACCGAGTGTTTCGTGTGGTCGGATGCGGTTGTAGACGTCGCGGTAGGTTTCGATGTGCTCGACGAGGTTTTGTCCGTCGGTGATGTCGAACCGGTAGAGGTGCTCGTATTTGAGGGACTGGTTGAAGCGTTCGACGACGCCGTTGGTCTGGGGTGCGTAGTGCCGGGTTCGGACGTGGATGAGCTCGGGTCGGCTGGCGATGAAGCGGGCGAAGTCGGCGGATTTGTAGGCTGGTCCGTTGTCGGTGACGATGATCAGAGGGGTGATTTCACCGGTCGCAGGATTGGTGCAGTCAGACAGGAGCGAGGCGCCGAGGAGGGCTTCGGCGTTGGCGATAGCGGCTTGCAGACACACGATCGCGTCACGGGCCGCGATACGTGTGGACACTGGCGCGGCCAGACAGACTTTTGCGGCGTAGTCGGTTACCGGGCCGATCCACCAGGCGCTGCCGGAGCTGATCTCGATGCGGGTGAAGTCGGTTTGCCAGACCCGGTTGCGTCGGGTTGGGGCTTCGATGAATGCTTTCTTGCGGGCCGCGGCCATCTCTCGGCGTTCGGCGTGGTAGCGGGCCGGTTGGAGCAGGTTCTCCCTTTTCATTGCTCGGTAAACGCTCGATTGGGACACTTGAACGCCGTCTGCGCGCAGCATCGCCCAGATTTTGCGGTGGCCCCATGCTGACCATCTGTGGGCCTGTTGGGCGGCCGGTTCGACAAGCTCGTCGACGACGGGGGCAGGCCAACGTCTCGTCGGCCGTCCAGACAACTCAGCCGCACGCCACGCGTACCAGGTTGAGCGGGGGATCCCGAGGCGGATGCAGAACCGTTCCACGCTCACTTTCGTGTCGGCGCGGATTACCTCGAGGTCCGCGAAGGCGGGTAGAGAGCCCCCCCTTTTCGCCACACGCGAAGTTCCACGTAGGCCTCGCCGAGGGCGGTCGTCAGGTCTTCAATTTGGGCTTGGAGCTCGCCTTCGCGCCGGCTAGCCGGCGCCCGCGGGTTCTCCCCGCGGGCCAGGCCCTCGAGCCCGGATTGGGTGAAGATCTTCAACCACTTCGACACTGTGGTCTGCGAGATCTCCAACCGGCGAGCGATCTCGACTTGGGTCATCTCGCCCTTCAGGACCGCCAGAACAACCGACAGCTTCTCCTCAGCGCTATGAATCGCCTTCCGCCCCATGCTCTGCCACCCCTCAGACGACCTATGACCCAAGTGTGTCCAAGAAAGTCTGAAGCACAACAAACCTCCTACACCGACGCCAACGGAACCACCTCGACCACTGGGTATGACCTCCTGGGCCGCAAGACCAGCCTGAACGACGGCAAGGGCACGACCACCTGGGCTTATGACTCATCGTCGGAGCATCGGGGTGTCGTGACGAGTGAAGATATCGGCGTGGCCGGTGCCCCATCGACGTTCACCGCGACCTACAACGCCGGCGGTGACCTCGCCACCCAGACCTACCCCAACGGCCTTGTCGCCACCAGCCGATACGACAACGACGGAAACCGTTTCGCGCTGAACTACACCAAAGACGGCACCCAGTGGATGGGGTTCGCGGCAGCCACCGACGTCGACGGGAAGATCCGAGCCCAAACCAGCCCACAATCGGCTCAGACCTACGTCTACGACTACGCCGACCGGCTGGTCTCGGTCTCTGACGCCGTCAACGGCACCGGTAGCAGCACCTCCTGCGTCGTGCGGGCCTACACCTTCGACACAGACTCCAACCGCACCGCGCTCGTGTCCTACCCAGCCGGGACCGGCGGCGCCTGCCAGGCATCGAGCAACCCCACGACCAGGTCAAACACCGTCGACGCCGCCGACCGGATCACCAACGCCGGTTACACCTACGACACCCTCGGCCGCACCCTCACCGTCCCCGCCACCGACGCGGTCTCCACCGGCGCCAACACCGCCGCCGTCGGCAACCTGACCGTGGGCTACTACACCAACGACATGGTCGCCACCCAAACCCAGGGCACCGGATCGGTCACCACCACCCTCGACCCGAACCGTAACCGCATCGCCACCACGACCAACAACACAACCACGACCACCAACCACTACACCGGCGACGACGACTCACCGGACTGGACCAGCACCACCCCCACCGCATGGACAAGGAACCTCACCGGCACCGACGGCGACTTCGCCGCCACCGCCGACCACACCGGCACCGTCACCCTGCAACTCACCAACCTCCACGGTGACATCATCGCCACCTGCGCCGACACCACCACCGCGACCGCGGTGAGCAGCTACACCGAATCCACCGAATACGGCCTACCCCGCGACACCACCACCGCATTCACCGACTACGGATGGCTCGGCACCAAACAACGCTCCCAAAACGCCCTCGGCGGCCTCACCCTCATGGGCGCCCGCCTCTACAACCCCGCCACAGGACGATTCCTCACAACCGACCCCATCCCCGGCGGCAACCCCAACACCTACACCTACCCCCTCGACCCCATCAACCAACTCGACCTCACGGGCCAATGGGGCTTTAGGAAGTGGATAAAGAAGCACTCAAAGGTGATCGGCCGCGTGGTCGCTGTCGCTGGCATTGTCGCTCTTGCGGCAACGGGCGTCGGAATGATCGCCGAGGGCTCGATGCTCGTTGGCGCGATCGGTCTCGCCGCCACAGGTGTGAGTGCAGCGGGAGGTGGCGCGCTCTGCTACGGGGGCGGCGGGAGCCGAGGCGCGAGGTTTGCGAACTGTTTCGGGGCGGCGATGGACGCTTTCGGAGGTGCGGCCGCCGGCGCCGGTATGCTCTATAAGGGACTGTCCATCGGTCGCCACGCCGCGCACGGCTTCAGATTCGCGGGTATGTCCCGCGGCTTCTCGGCGATAGGCGGCCTTGAGTCTGTCGCTTCCTCGAGCTGGCTATGGGCAAGTCACACATCGCGGCGGCGTTGGTGGTGAAGGAGTCGGTGATTCAGAGCGAGGCTAGGCACTTAAGCAATTCGGGCCGGACGGCAAATCGTACTTCCCGGCGGAAACGGTCGCGTGCACGTTGGCGAATTCGTCGCGCCGTAATGTTTGGGGGACGAATAGCTGATGAGGACGTCCCACATGTTCTCCGATGGGCTGACGACTTGAAAAGCAGGCTTCCCGCTGCCCTAATAACCGGAATCGGGACAGTGGTTTTAATATCCGGTGCACTGGTTTCCTCTGGGCCGTATTCGGGTCTTTGGGGGGCTGCTATTTTTTGCGGTGCGTCCGTGGCAGTGCTTCTATACATCGGTGGCCTTCTATTCGCAATCCGCATGACCGCTTGGTCAAGACGCTATCGTCGTAGGATCTAGCGACTGCTGACAAATCGCTCCTCAGCGGGGCATCAGAACTTGCGGCCGTCCTTTAGCCCGAGCGTCCTCGGCCCGCCCCGCGGGCTGGACACCTTAGCAACACAACCCCAACACCTACACCTACCCACTGGACCCCATCAATCAGATGGACCTCACCGGACAGTGCATGTTTTGTAGCATTGGTCACGCGTTCAAGTCCGCAACGCACTACGCAACAAAATATGTGAGGAAGCACGCTGTAGCCCTGACGTTCGCGGCGGCCGGTGCAGCCGCATGCTTCGGATCAGCCGGCGTCGCATGTGCCTTCGTCGTGGGCTTTATCGCAGGCGGAGTCGGCAACGGGCTTCAGTATTCGTACAATCATCGCAACGACAGAGATCTCGGCAGCAATCATTGGATGTTGGGCCTGGCGCGGTCCACGGGCATAGGAGCGATTAAGGGCCTTATCACAAAGGGCGGCGGAGCCTACCTCAAGAAGAACCTCCTGCCTGCCTACCGGTATAAGCCGCGACACGCATGGTGAGTCAAAGAACCCGTAAGCCCTTCAGAGGAGGGAGCAATGACACGGTTTGGTAGCTTCGACAAACTTCCAACGCGCACCAAGCAAGAAGTGTTCGACCTTGCCAGGGAGGGTCGATTGCACCCAGATCCAGGCGTCGCGTCGCTCTCGCTTACTTGGGCGGACGACTATGTTAACAGGGCAACACCGACACGGATCGCACTTTGGTCGGTGATCAATGTTCTACTGCTTGCAATTGGGCCGACCAGCGCCGACTACACGGTGACACAGTGGCGCGCAGCCCGAAGCATCGTCCGAATCAGTGGCGGAGCTTCACCTTGATTCCGACGAAACGTGGGCGGACGGAGACGTCCAACACAGCGTGACCGAATAAGCCACCGTCGCGCATCAACTGCCGGAATACAGTGCTCTCCGGCACGTGTCTCTCCGGCACGTGTCTCTCCGGCATGTCTCTCCGGCACGGTGTCTAGTGCCAGATGATGGGTAACGGATCGGGTTCAGGTGATGGGTAACAGTTCCTAGGTTTGATTGACAGTGCGACTGTAGGCCTTGTGCCTGGTGACCTCCTCAGTGTTGGTCCTGGGGGTTTCGGCGATGATGTCGCCGGCCTCGTTGCGGATGATCAGGATCGTCTCGCCGACCTCGACAGTGACGATCGCCCGGGCGTGGGACATCCCGACCTGCACGCGTTGCTTGTTCACCTGGATTCCGCCGCGGGAAGACACGACCCGCTGCACTCGCTGCGGCCCAACCGACGGTCGACCGCTGGTCGTCGCTGGGCGGTGACCGGGAAGCCGGCGCCTGGCGGCCGCCGAGATCGGGTAGGGCAGTGTCTTCCACAGCGTCGCGTCGCGGAGCATCACGACCGCAGTCCGTCCGTCGAGGCGGATGGTGACCCGCTGCCCGGCCAGCGGCGATCCGACCGGCAGATGCTTGTCGGCGATGCTGACCAGGCCGTTGGCGGTCACGGTCCGATCGATCTCCACCGCCCCACCCGGGGTGAGCGCAGGCAACCGCCGAGCTGGCGGCGGACCAGCTGGTCGGGCTCCGGCCCGCGGCAGGCGAGCCAGATCAATACTGCTGAACCGTGACGGCAGCGTCTTCAGCAGCAGTCCACCCGAGCTGATGTGCACGGTGGTGTCATCGATCCAGAACGTCAACACCTCCCCGGCCCGCTGCGGTCCGAACCAGAACTGCTGCGGACCCATGGACACATTCCCCGACGGCGGGACCGCCCGCTCGATCTCCCACGCCACCCCGCCATCGTCGGTGTCGGTGTCGGTGTCGGTGTCGGGCCGGGGGCTGGGGTCGGCTGTCGGTGGGACCGCCGCATCTGCAGGGGTGGTCTCCTCGTCGATGCTTGGTTGCAGCCCGGGCGGCACCCACAACACCATCGTGGCTCGTTCCTCGGCGGTGCGGGGCTGGAACCGGTCGGCGGGCGAGGCCATGTCCAGTGCTTGATGCGGGCGGGTCGTGTTGTATTCCTCCCGCCAGGCATCGACCGCGGCCTGCGCGGCGGCGATCGTCGCGAACGGCGGGTGATCATCGAGCAGCTCCCGCTGAATCGTCTGATGCCACCGCTCGACCTTCCCCGTCGTCGTCGGCGAGCGGATCTTCGTGAGCAGATGCTCGACGCCATTCAACCGGCAGATCCGATCGAACAGCACCTCCGCCGGCTTCGGGCGAGTGTATTTACCCGTGAATTGCTTGCCATTGTCGGTCAAGATCTGATCCGGCACCCCATACACACCCAACGCCGAAGTCAACGCCGAACACACCGCCCGACTCGTCGCCCGCGCTGTCACCGAGGCGATCACCGAGAACCGGGAATGGTCATCCACCCCCGAGATCAGCTTCGCCTCCGACCCGTCGACCATCCGGACCGAGCCCATCACATCCATCTGCCACAACTGCATCGGCGCGGGCCGCTCCCACCGGCGGTAATCCTCCCGCCGCCGTTTACGCGGTGTCGCCGCGACCAGCCGGTGTCGCACCAACACCCGATACACCGTCGACCGCGACGGCACCGGATCCACACCGGCCCGGCCCAGCTCGAACAACAACCGCCGCGCCCCCCACCGCGGATGCTCGATCCGCAGCTGCACCACCATCGCCTCGACCCGAGCCGACACCTGCCCCGGATGCGACCGCGGCCGATGCGAACGATCCACCAACCCACCCAGACCCGACTCGCCATACCGGTTCAACCACGAATGCACCGACTTCCGCGACACCCCATACCGGGCCGCGACCTCCGTGACCGGCGACCCGGCCAACACTTCCATCACTGCGTGATACCGCTGCTCCACAACACTCAACTCCACGAGCATCAACCCGGGCCTCCTCCAAGCGACAACAAACATCACCCGAAGCCGACACCGAGTCGGTCGTGTTACCCATCAACTGAAGCCAGCGTGTCACCCATCAAGCGGAGTCCGACATTCGTTCGATTTCCGCATCGTGAGAACTTTCTTTACTGGTTTAAACCCGGCGGCTCCGCCGCCGGGGGGTGGTCGGCCTGGCGGCAGAGCTGGTCGCTCTCGCGTCGGCTGGCTTGTGTCCTCGCTTCGCTGCGGGCCCGCCAGCCGACGCCCGCTCCCCGCGCTCCGCCACCAGGCCGACCCTCGGATATCGTCGCAGCGTGGCCGCCATGTCAGACAGCATCACGCTCGGTACGTGGCCGGCGTGGATCTCTGCTGTCGGATCAACACTTGCGTTCCTTGTCGCGGCAGTCTCGTACCGTCGCAGCGTCATCATTCGACGAGAGGCGCAGGCGCGCTTGGTGTACTCGCGGATGACCGATGTGACATTTCACGAGCAAGGGGTTGCCCTGCCCATCAAAACGCCGGGGCTGATCGTCTCGGGGACGGCGGCGATAGTGCCCCCGGGGACCATGACAACCCTGGCGTCAGAATTCACCCTGAAACCAGCCGTGCAGATGACGATCACGATCTACAACGGCAGCCCAGAACTTGTCGGGCCTGTAAAGGTCCGTGTGGTGAACAATGGTCTGAGGGAGGTCTTGGAGGACTTCGCCTTTGTATTTGCGTCGATCCGCCCTACCTCCGAAGAGTCGGTCACATTCACATTTCCCTGGACGCAGGCCCCCGGGCAACCGAGTCTTGGGAGCACGATCGTATTCCGTGATTCAAGCGGCACATGGTGGCGACGACACTTGGTCGAGCCAATCGAACGAGTGCACGCCGACCCGGAGAACGGGAGCTTGCCCAAGGCGATGCGTGACCAGTTCGCCGCGAATGCCGCGGCCATGGGATCCGAGCCAACGCCCGAGCCGAGGGTTTCCTGGCGCACCAGACTTGCACGCCGAGTTCGAACTATTCGGGGCGAGTCCGGCATTCCGTAACCGCCAAGCAGAACGATCGTCGAGGGGGCAGTGCATCAGGTGCAATGTTGCCCATGCCCCCGAGATGTCCCCGGACTCGCCCAAACGTCCCCGTCGAGTCCACCTCATACTGCACCAACCAGCAATGAAACATTGGGGGAGCGCACCAAAACGCGCACCGGATGGGACTCGAAATGAGGTTTGTCCGGAGTTCGATTCTCCGAGGCGGCTCCACCTACAGCCTCGATTTGCCGGCCCGGGCCGAGCGGACGCTGGTTCCGCCCAGGCCTCTAAGGCGCGCGTTCGTACTTCGGGCTCTGTGTAGTTGTCAAGCAGCGAGGCCGGCAGCGGGCCGGTGTAGATCACGAGCGGGCGGTCTCAGTTTCGGTCTCAGTTCACCTTCGTCAAGACCGTCCGAGACGTTCATCAGACGGTCCGAAGTACGGCGAATCGGGGGACCGAAGACGCCCGAACAAGCGAAGACAGTCCTCGAAATCGTGTGAGGTTAATCCCTCCGTGGGTTCAAATCCCACCGCCACCGCCACAAAATCCCCGGAACTGCTGGGCTTCAAGCCTGATGCTGCCGGGGATTTTTAGTGCAGCGTCGCTCGGGCGAACGATCCCGTAATTTTGTCGGCTCCACCCAACCGTTTTGCCGTGCGAGGACTATTACCTGGTGTGAGGCACGCGAAAACCTTGGTTGATCGGGGCGACACGGCTGTCCCAGACACTGATGCTCGCGCCGGCGAGCACGCGGATCCCCGGACAACCGGTCTCGCCTGCCAGTTCATGGGATCGCCACGTTCCGCGGCCGGCCGAAGTCCGCTGATCCGTCTTCGTCGACCAACTATGGCGGTTGCTCCTACCAGTTTCGATACGCCGACGGCACGGTACGCATCGTGCAGAGTTCGTTGAACATGATGTCGGGACCGCGACCGACGAGCAGCGGACGATCAGTTACACCGAACCGACTTCGTGCGCCTTCTGGGGATGAGCGAGGAGCTCAAGCGACGAGTTCGGCCGGCAGCTTCGACTAGATTCGCCTCAGGGGTCCCCGCCGTCAAGTGGGCCGGCCGACAACCAGAGGAGTCCTAGTGGAAGACGCTGAGTTTGCTACCCGGCATGTCTACGGGCAGCCTGATGCGCCGGTGACGCTGCTGGAGTTCGGTGACTTCGAGTGCCCCTACTGCGCCGGGGCCGCGCCGATCCTGCGCGACCTGGTTGACGGCTCCGAAGGGCAGACCCGCCTTGTTTTCCGGCACTTTCCGCTATTCGAGCCGCACCCGCACGCCCTCATCGCGGCGCTGGCCGCCGAGGCCGCCGGCGAACAGGGCGCGTTCTGGCAGATGCACGACGAGCTCTTCGGCCACCAGGCCCACCTCGGTGACGCTGACCTGGTTCGTTACGGCGAGCGCCTGGGCCTGGACACGAGCGCCATGGTCGGCGAGGCGGCTCAGCGCTTCGGGCCGGCCATTCAGACCGACTATGCCGCCGGGGCCGAGATGGGCGTCCACGGCACTCCGACGATCTTCGTCAATGGAGACGCCTACACCGGCCGCCTCGACCTGGCGACGCTGCGAACCACGGTCGCTCGGGCGCTACGCGACACCGACCGCGGCCGGGTCGCGCCAGGGTAGCGGCGGCAGCATCGGGATCACCGTCTCGTCGTCGAGGGTGCACATCGGGAGCCGTTCACCGAGGTAGCGCAGCAGGAATGAACCGAGCACGGCGGCCAGCAGCGACCCGGTGAGGACGCCGATCTTGGCCAGATCCCGGAGGTGTGGGCTGTCGAAGGCCAGATCGGTGACGAAGAGGGAGATGGTGAAACCGATCCCGGCCAGCACCGCGCCACCGATCACGTGCCCGTAGCGCACCCCGCCCGGCAGCCGCCCGAGCCCGGTCTGCAGGGCGATCGTCGCCCCGAGGGTGATCCCCACGGTGTTCCCGACCAGCAGAGCGAGGATGATCCCGATGGTCACGCGTGAGGTCAGCGCGTCCTGCAGGACGTCCGCGTTGAGGTGCACGCCGGCGTTGGCCAACCCGAAGAGCGGCACCACGATGAAGGCGCTCACCGGATGCAGCGCCTCCTGTAGCCGGTCGTTGGCCGGTACGGCGGCCCGCGCAGCCGAGACGGCCAGCCGGGCCCGTCCGGGCGAGGCCCGTTCGATCAGGGCCTGACCGAAGTAGCGCAGCCGTTCACGCTCCACCGAATCGACGGTCTTGGCCGGCACGAGCAGGCCGACGAGCACACCGGCCAGCGTCGGGTGCACCCCGCTGGCATAGACGGCGAGCCAGAGCAGGATGCCGACGCCGACGTATGGGGTCAGCCGCCACACCCCCAGCCAGCGCAGCAGCGCCAGCACCCCGACGAGCAGCGCCGAGATCAGCAACGCCACCATCGAGACGTCCTTGGTGTAGAAGATCCCGAGCACCGCGATGGCCCCGATGTCGTCGACGATGGCCAAGGTAAGTAGGAAGAGCCGCAGCCGATCCGGGCAGCGCGGCCCGAAGAGGGCCAGGATGCCGACCAGGAAGGCGGTGTCGGTCGACATCGGGATGCCCCACCCATGCGCCCCCGGGCCACCGTGATTGATCAGCAGATACAGCAGCGCCGGGACGGCGAGCCCACCGATCGCGCCGAGTGCGGGTGCGGCCACCGACTTGACCGTGCGCAGGTCCCCGACCGTCACCTCGCGGCTGATCTCCAGGCCAACGACCAGGAAAAATATGGCCATCGCGGCATCGTTGATCCAGTGCTGCAGGTCCAGGGAGAGCCCGTGATTGCCCACCTCGATGGAGATCGGGGTGGACCAGAAGGAGATGTAGGAGTGCCACTGCGGCAGGTTCGCCCAGATCAGGGCGGCCACCGTGGCCACGAGCAGCAGCATCGCACTGCCGGCCTCGGTCTGCAGGAAGCGGCGGACCCCGGGCGAGAGCCGGGGCAGCGGGACGACGACCCGTGTCGTCGGCCCGGGCCGGGGCGGGAGGGTGACCGGGGTCGACATTCGCTCATTATGTCGCCCGTTTGTTAAACCGATTCACACCCGGTCTCCGCGCCGAAGTCAGCGGGGGCGCCAGCGTTTCCAGAGCGCCGTCGCGGTGGCGCGCGGCTTCTCCTCCCAGCGCAGTTCCACGGTGGCGGTGATCTCGAATTCGCTGGCCTCGATCACCTCGGCCCAGAGCTCTACCGGTTCGGTGAGTGGCGCCGGGCGCAGGTAGCGGACGTCAAGGCCGGCAGTGACGTACGGCAGCGCCGCCCCGCCGAGGGCCGGCCACCCGCGTCGATGGGCCTCCAGCACGACGGCGGCCGCGCTGTGACAGTCCAGCACGGTCGAGATGATGCCGCCGTTGAGGTAGCCGAGGCCGTTGTTGTGCTCCGGCCACGGGACGAAGGAGGCCGAGACCCCACCGTCAGCGGCATAGCTGCGCAGCTGCAGACCCTGCTCATTCACCGGCCCACAGCCGAAGCAGGGCAGTTCTGGGTAGAACTGCTCCTGGATGCTGAGCGCCTCGTCGTTCGGTTCCGGCTGCATGCCCGAGACTCTAACGCCGCGCGGAATCCCACGACGCGCGCTGGGCGGCGGGGCGAACTTGCCGCCGGGGTGGCCCGCGATAAATCATGAGCCGGTGACTCCTCTGCGGTGGCTGGCCGCGCACGATCGGGACTTCGTTGCGTTACGCCGGGCCGGTCGCACCGCGATCGTGATGCCGCTGATGTTCGCCCTCGGCGACAAGGTCTTCGACAACGCCGCGCTGGCGACCTTCGCCGCCTTCGGCTCCTTCGCGATGCTGATCTTCGTCGACTTCGGCGGGCCCATGCGAGATCGCCTGCAGGCGCAGGTCGCGTTGATCGTGACCGGAGCGGTATTCGTCTGTGTCGGCACGCTCTGCTCCCAGGTTGTCTGGCTCTCCGCCGTGGCGATGGCGGTGGTCGGGTTCGCCGTCCTCTTCGCCGGGGTCGTCAGTTCGGTGCTGGCCAGCGCGACCACCTCGCTGCTGCTGGCCTTCATCCTGCCGGTGACGCTCTCCGGTCCGCCGTCACAGATCCCTGACCGGCTGGCCGGTTGGGGTCTGGCCGGAGCGGCGTCGCTGATCGCGATAACCGTGCTGTGGCCGGCGCCGATCCGCGAACCGCTGCGTCGGGGGGCCAGCGCCGCCTGCCGGGCGCTGGCCGCTCGGCTGCGGACCGAGGTCGCCTACCTGCTCAGCAACCGGGACGAGACCTTCGCCCAGGAGCACCAGCAGGCGATCGAGCAGGCCCAGGCCGCCGTGCACGCCCTGCACACCGGCTTCCTGGCCACGCCGTACCGACCCACCGGCTTGAGCACCTCGAACCGCACGATCGTCCGGCTGGTCGATGAACTCACCTGGCTCGACACGATCGTCGTGCAGTCCGGCCAGTGGCCCTCGAGTCGGCCAGCGAACCCGGCCGCCTGCGCGGTGAAGGGGGCGGCGGCCAACGTTCTCGAGCGGGGGGCTGACCTGCTCGATGTGAGCGGCGGCGACCCGAAGCAGCTGGCGGCGGCGCAGGCCGAGCTGGGCGCCGCACTGGAGCGGATGGAGCGTGACGCCACCCATCAGTTGCCGGTGCGCGACGACGGCTTGGTCGAGTTCCTCACCTCGCTGGATCCCAGTTTCCGGGCCCAGGAACTCAGCTTCGCCGCGTCGGTGATTGCGGCCAACATCGACCTGACGGCGGCCGCCGAGCGACGAAGCTGGCTCGAGCGGCTACTCGGGCGGCAGCCGGGGAACCTGCTGAGCACCTTCGGGGCCGCCCGCGAGCGCGCCGGAGCTCACGTCGAGCGGCACTCCGTCTGGCTGCACAACAGCCTGCGCGGTGCGGCCGGCCTGGGGCTCGCGGTCCTGGTGGCCAACCTGACCGGGGTGCAGCACTCCTTCTGGGTGGTCCTCGGCACGCTCTCGGTGCTCCGCTCGAACGCCCTGAACACCGGACAGAACATTCTCCGCGCACTCATCGGAACGGTCATCGGCTTCGTCATCGGCGCCCTTCTGCTCGCGGTGATCGGTACGAACACGACGCTGCTCTGGTGGCTGCTGCCGCCGGTGATTCTGCTCGCCGGGGTGGCCCCAGCTGCGATCTCCTTCGCCGCCGGACAGGCCGCCTTCACACTGACGCTGGTGATCCTCTTCAACATCATCCAGCCGACCGGTTGGCAGATCGGGCTGGTCCGGGTGGAGGACATCGCGATCGGCTGCATCGTCAGCCTGCTGGTCGGGGCGCTCTTCTGGCCGCGCGGGGCCGGGGCGGCGCTTCGCCGGGCGCTGGCCGAGGCCTACGTCGACAGCGCCGAATATCTGGCCGGCGCGGTGGAAGTCGGCATGCTGCGCTGTGACTCCGGCGCCCCGCCACCGTCCGTCTCGGCCAGCGAGAGCGCGGTGCGGGCGGCTGCGGCGTCGCGGCGGCTGGACGACACCTTTCGCAATTTCCTGGCCGAGCGCGGTGCGAAACCCGTCCCGCTGGCTGAGGTGACCACGATGGTCACCGGTGTGGCCGGGCTCCGCCTGGCCGCGGATGCGGTCACCCAGCTCTGGCAGCGAGACGACGGCACCGCGGTCGGCGACCGGGTGGCAGCCCGGGCCGAGTTGCTGGCCTTCGCCGCCTCCGTGCGGGGCTGGTACGCCGACCTCGCGGTGATGCTCGTCGACGGCGGCGCCCTACGTGAACCCTCCGCGCACGACAAGGTGGCCGACGGACGGCTGGTCGAAGCGGTACGTCATGACCTACGTGGTGAGGACGGCCGGGCCAGTGCCACCGCCGTTCGGATGATCTGGACCGGTGACCACCTGGACGCGGCCCGGCGGTTGGAGCGCACCATCATCGTCGCGGCGCAGGCGGTAGCCGCGCCGGGGTAGGGGGTGAGTCAGCAGAGTCCGGTGCGCAGCACCGTGTCGCTCCACTGCACCAGTTCGCCGTCGAGTTGGGCCGCCGACACCGAGAGTCCGGGGAGGCGATCGGGATTGCGAGCCTTCATCCCGTCCAACGCGATGGCGAGATGGCGGCGCCACTGCTCGGGCGCGGTCTCCGCGGTGATCCCCATCGTGCGCAGGATGCCGAGCATCACCAGGAAGACGTCCTCCGCGGTGAGGTCGGGGCGGGCCTGTCCGGCCTGCTGAGCGCGCTGTAGCAGTTCGCCGATCAGCGCCCGGAAGCGCTCGCGCCACTGCGGTCGGATCGCGAAGAGCGGGCGGATCGCGTGATTTCGGGTGCCGACGACGAGGACGTCCTCCAGGAAGCTCACCAGTCCATGCCAGGCGTCCGGGTCGGTCAGCGCCTGCTCGGCGACGGCCTGGCGGCGGGCGAACCACCCCTCGAAGAGCTCCTGGACGAGCTGCTCCTTGGTGAAGTTACGGTGCAGCGTGGCGTTTCCCACGCCGGCCCGGCGGGCGATCTCGACGAGGCTGATGCTGAGCCCCTCGTCGGCGAAGGCCTGAGCGGCCGCGGCCAGGATCCGCTCACGGTTGCTCTTGGCGTCCGAGCGAAGCCCGTCCGAGCGCAGGCAGTCCGGTCGCACCGACGGCGGTGGATCGGCTACTGGGCGGCTCACGGTTCCGAGTGTAGCCCGATCTGGATCATGCTGTCCGGATCGTTTGACAGGCGCGGGACGCGGGAAGAATAGGTAGGCAGGTCGCGCAAGGTTCTACGCCAGCGGCGAAATGAAACGGACGTCGCCGGTGTTCTGCTGACATAGATAACTGGATAGATCTAGCCAGTTGGTGTTACGGTGAGGCGCGAAGCGGAGCGAGTAATCCGTTTGGCGCTGTCTGATAGGCGGCGGGACGAGCGAAATTGGCTGGTCAGCCGATGCAAAAAGGTGTACGAACGGTGAGACGGACGGAGGAGAGCGAATGACGTTCCTCAGTACCCGCCGCTCAGTCTCAACCGACAGTCCGGTGCTGCGACGTCTTCGGGGTCTGCGTAACTCGACCCTGCTCAGCCAGGTGATGCGCTGGCGCATGAAGCGGCAGCCCCTTCCCACTTGGGATATTCCGGCCGCCACTCGAGTGGAGACCCGTCCCAGTGGTGGCGTTGCCTTTGTTTTCCAAGGCGGTGGAAGCCTCACCGCACCGCAGGTAGGAATGCTGCGGGCCCTGACCGAAGCCGGGATTCGCCCGGATTTTGTCATCGGGTCTTCGGCCGGCGCGTTGAACGCCGTCTCCTTCGCCAATGATCCGACGCTGGCCGGCCTCGATCGTCTCGAGCAGCTGTGGATGCTGCTGCGGCGTAAGCATGTCGCCCCCTGGTCGCTGCGCGCGCTGGCCGGCGCCCTCCTCGGCCGGGCGGACGGTCTCATCTCCAACGCACCGCTACGGAACCTGCTGATGACCGGCATGGTGCCGGCCGACCTCGATGCCACCGCCATCCCGGCCTATGTCGTCACCACCGATGTCAGCACCGGCGAGCCGGTGGTCCTCGGCCAGGGCGACACAGTGTCGGCGCTACTCGCCTCCTGCGCCATCCCCGGGTTCTACCCGCCGGTGGAGATCGACGGGCGGCGCCTGGTTGACGGCGGGGTCGCCGCCGACGTGCCGATCCTGCAGGCCGAGCAGCTCGGCGCGCAGGAGAGCTACGTCTTCCCGTCGGCCGAGCCGACCCAGGGAACCGACCTGCTGCACGGCCCGCTGCAGATCGCGCTGCACGCCCTCGACCACGTGGTCGCCGCGACCATCCGCCGCGATGTCGAGGCGGCTCAGGGCGCGGTGCACGTACTGCCAACCGTCACCAGCCCGAACACCAACCCCATTGACTTCGGCGATACGGCCAACATGATCGAGCAGGGGTACCGCCTCACCGTCCAGTGGCTCGACGAGCACGCCAAGGCGGCGGCAGCCGGCACGAGACTCGCGACGAGCAGGGTCTGAGGGTGGGCTGACGCGATGACCAAACGACTGGCGATGGTGCTTGTCCTGCTCACGGTTGCCGCGATCGCGATGCGCCCCTACATCGTCCATGCCGCTGGCGCGATCTCCCACCCCAAGCCCGTCTGGTTGATCATTGCGGTGCTGGCTGAGCTCGCTTCGATGGCAGCCTTCGCCTTCCTGCAGTTGGGCCTGTTGAAGGCCGGGGGCGTGCGGGTTCCGGCTCGCAAGATGGTGGCCCTCACCTACGCCGCCAACGCGGTGAGCGTGTCACTGCCAGCCGGCTCGGCCCTCTCTACCGGCTACACCTTCAAGCGGCTGCGCGGCTGGGGCGCGAACATTCCGCTGGCCACCTTCACGCTGATCGCCTCCGGTGTGTTGAGCACCCTGTCGTTCGGGGTTCTCGCGCTCTTCGCCGGGGCCTTCGCCGGAGCTCGGCAGGGGAGTCCGGAGCTCATCCTCATCGGCCTGCCGATCGCAGTCCTCGTCGTGGTCGCGCTCCGCCGCCTGCTGCGCAACCCCGAAGCGGTGATCCACTCCATTGAGCGGATGCTTGTGCTGGTCAACCGGCTGCTGCGCCGGGAGCCACTGGCCGGGCATGACCGGGTTCGTGGAATCATCAATGAATTGCGGCAGATCAAGCCGCGCCGACGGGATTGGGCGGCCGGCGGTGCCTTCGCCGCGATCAACTGGCTGGCCGACCTGGCCTGCCTGATCGCCTGCTGCCATGCGGTTGGGATTCACAGCGCCTCGATCACGCTGGCCGTCGTCGCCTACCTCGCGGGCACCACCGCCTCCAGCGTTTCACTGCTGCCGGGCGGGTTCGGAGTCGTGGACACGGCGATGATCCTCACCCTGAGTCATGGTGGGCTCAGTGCCGTCACCGCGACCTCTGGTGTGCTGCTCTACCGGCTGGTGAGTGTCATCTTCATCGTGGCGCTCGGTTGGGTGATGTGGACAGCATGGTGGGCCATCGACCGCCGTAAGGCCAACCGGGTCACCGTCGATGCGATGATGCTCGAGGCGCTGACTCCCGGGGCCTTCCAGCCATCCCCGATGCCGTTGGTTGCTCCCGCCGCTTCGGCCGATCCTGAACCGAGGCCCGAGCGGTTGGCCGTGATGAGCAGCGCCGCCTCTGGGCCCGGCCCGGTCAATCTGCAGATGCTGGCCGCTACCGCAGCGCAGAGCTGCATCGCCCACTCTGCTCTCATCGCGATTCCCGAGGGTGGGCACCGTCCGTCGGCCACCTGCCGGTCGGCTCGTCGGCATCGACCCGATCGGGCCGGACAGCGTCGCTCGGCTCATCCGCAGTCCAGACGCCGACTCGGCTAACCGCGGCCGTCTCGACGGGGCAGACTTACGCTGTGAAGACGGCTGAGTTGCGGACCTGGATCGAAGACGCATTGACGCGTCAGGATCGGGATGCCCGTGAGCGCGGTGAGGTGCCGGCGAACGTCACGGTCGAGGAGATTGTGGATGCGGTCTGGGGACGATTGCCGCTGGAGATTCGTCGGCAGAGTTCCCGGTCCCAGGTCCAGGCCAGCCTGACGATGCTCACCCTGCGCCACGCCTACGCCGCACCCACTGACGGCACCACCGACGCACCGAGTGAGCAGGCGGCGCTGGACTCCTGATCACGCTCGGTCGCGGTGCCACGCGCTACTGGGAAGTGGCGGTTCGTTTAGCGGGGTCCGTGCCGGGGAAGGTTTGAGGTATAGCCGCAATGACGAGGAGGTCAACGATGACGAGCCCACGCGCGGACGTCTTCCCACCGATCACTCCGGAACCTATCCCCAACCCGGAGCCGAGCCCGACGCCCGTCCCCCAGCCGTCGCCGTCGCCGTCGCCGTCGCCGATGCCTGAGCCGACGCCCGTCCCCCAGCCCGCGCCGTCGCCGATGCCTGAGCCGATGCCGTCACCGGAACCGATGCCGTCACCCGAGCCGATGCCGTCACCCGAGCCGATGCCCTCGCCCGACCCAGTGCCGTCGCCCGACCCAGTGCCGTCGCCCGGGCCGAGCCCGACACCGAGCCCGGTCGGTCCGGCGCCGGGCTTTGGCTCGTGATCTGAGGTCAGTCCTTCTTGCCGTGGGCGGCGATCGAGGTCGGCTCCCACTCGCGCCACGTTGCCAATCGGGATTCGTAGTCACGCTGGGCGATGCCGAGCACGCCGTCGCCGAAGAAGATTCGAAGCGGGGGGTTCGGCGAGTCGACGACCGTCAACACAGCCTCGCGAGTGGCAGTCGGGTCGCCGGCGATGCCCGTCCGAGCCTTTCGCTGCTCGGCGACCGCGGTCCGCAGGTCGTCATAGGCGGCGATCGGTGTGGTGTGCTTGGAGGATGCGCCGCCCCAGTCGGTCGAGTATCCCGCCGGTTCGATGAGCGTCACCTTGATCCCGAAGGGCGCGACCTCTTGGGCCAGCGACTGGCTGAATCCCTCGAGCGCCCACTTCGACGCGTGATACATCCCGATGTTCGGGAAGGCCGAGATGCCACCGATCGAGGAGACCTGCACAATGTGCCCGCTGCCCTGCTCGCGTAGATATGGCAATGCGGCCTGGGTGACCCAGAGAGCACCGAATACATTCGTCTCGAGCTGGTGGCGGGCCTCCTGCTCGCTCAGCTCCTCAATCATGCCGAACTGCCCATAGCCGGCGTTGTTCACCACGATGTCGAGTCGGCCGAAATGGTCGTGGGCCTGCGTGACCGCGGCGAAGACGGCGGTACGGTCGGTGACGTCGAGGTCAATCGGGAGGATGTTCTCGCCGAACTGTTCGACGAGGTCCTTGACGCTTGCCGTGTCTCGGGCGGTCGCCACTACCTTGTCACCGCGTTCCAGGGCAGCGATCGCCCATTCGCGGCCGAAGCCTCGGGAAGTGCCGGTGATGAACCAGATCTTTGATGTCATGTGGGCAGAACACACCGCTTCGCAACGGGTATTCCCCGCGTGCGCCCGGGGGAGTGCGTCAGTCGCCGAATGATCCGTGCCGGCCGGCACCCTCGGTGAACTTCGCGGCTCCTTGGATGGCCTCGGCGGCCGAGGCCATCCCGTGAACGAACTCGTTGGCCAGTGCCGCCGTGTTGTCGAGGCCGCTCTGTTCGAGAGCGGAGAGGCGATCGTTGCGTAGGCAGATCTGCGGGAAGCTGGCGAGCTTGCGGGCCAGTTGCTGCGCGGCCGCCAGTGCGGTCCCGCTCGGCACAACGCGGTTGACCAGCCCGATGTCGTGGGCCTCCGCAGCGCCGACCGCCCGTCCGGTGAGGATGAGGTCCATGGCTCGGGAGAGGCCGATCAGCCGTGGAAGATTGACTGTTCCACCGTCGACCAGTGGAACGCCCCAGCGGCGGCAGAAGACTCCCAGCACGGCGTCATCGTCGGCCACCCGCAGATCGGCCCAGAGGGCGAGTTCGAGGCCGCCGGCTACTGCATAGCCGTTGATGGCGGCGATGACCGGCTTGCCGAGACGCAGGCGGGCTAGGCCCATCGGCGCATCACCATCGGCAGCGACGCGGTTGACGTTCTCGGTGCTGACTGCCTTCAGGTCGGCGCCGGCGCAGAAGTTGCCGCCGATTCCATGCAGGACCGCTACCGCGGCCGTCTCATCAGAGTCGAACTGCCGAAACGCCGCCGCGAGCGCCTCGGCCGTCGGCCGATCGACCGCGTTACGCACCTCCGGCCGGTTGAGACTGATCGTGGTGACGGGGCCGTCCGTCTGGACGGTTACCGGCTCGGCAAGCATGCCGGAACTCCTTACTTGACGACATTGTGTTAGTTGATGACATTGTGTAACTGATGCATTGTGCCCAAATTTGTTGGACGTTCCGTCAATACTGTTGGTATGGATACGACCCTTCGAACCTACGCCACCGCGCGCGAAGCTGGGGCTAAGCGGCTCGGCGGCGGCAGTGTCGTCGGCAGTGTCGTCGGCAGTGTCGTCGGGAGTGTCGTCGGGAATGCCGGCTCGGCCGACGCTGGTTGCGGCGGGCGGTGGGTAGCCGCTCGGGCCGGTCGGTAGTCTCGGCGGATGCGCGTGCAGCAACTCTATGAACGGTCACTGCGGGTTCCGCTTGTCGGTCGCGCAGCCTTCTCGCTGGCAGCGGCGGCAAAGGCGCCGTACTTTCTCAGCATCGCACCCACCGTGCTCGAGTTGCGTCCGAACTACGCCGAGGTGCGGGTACGCAGCTGGTGGGGCACCCACAATCACATCGGCACCGTGCACGCCATCGCGGCGGCGAACGGCCTGGAGATGGCGATGGGCGTGCTGGCGGAGGCGACGATTCCTTCACATTTGCGGTGGATTCCCAAGGGAATGCAGCTGGACTACGTTGCCCTGTCGACCTCCTCTCTGACCGCAGTCGCGGAGACTTCACCGGAGGACTGGTTGGAGCCGGGCGAGGTACCGGTGCGTGTGCGGGCGGTGCGACGTGACGGTGTGACCACAGTCGAAGGCACGATCACGCTGCACACATCCCTTCGATAGCTCAGGTACGGCCGGATCACCGGCTCGTTAAGTTACAGCGCAACGGGCGCAGATCAGAGGGGTGCTGTGCTTGTCGGAGTGCTCCTCGATTCATTGCCGTCGTCGCGGTCCGCGCGGATAGGCGCAGAGTCGAGTGGTACGGCTGGTGGGTGGTGTTGGGTGTTTCGGGTGGGTTGTTGGGTCGGGTCGATCCAGGGTGGTGGGATCCAGTAGGGGATGCCGTCGTTGATGTAGACCTGCCAGCCCATTTTCTGGAACGTCCGGTGGTGGAATCCGCAGAGCAGGCAGGTGTTGGCGACTGCGGTGATGCCGCCGTCTTGCCAGGGTGTGACGTGGTGGGCCTGCGTCCAGGTCGCGGGCATGGTGCAGCCGGGGAAACAGCAGCCCCGGTCGCGGGCGAACAACGCCAGCCGCATCGTGGGGGTGGCGCAGCGTTTCGTTCGTCCGACGTCCAGCACTCCACCGGTGCGGCTCAGGGTCGTGGTGATGATTTCGGTCTGATCAGCTAAGCCCAGCGCCTCGTCCACCGAGATCAGGTCCCCGTGCGGGGTGCACGCGTAACCCTCGCCGGTCCGCAGTTGCTCGTCGCTCATAGTGATCAGCAGCGTCGTCGGCACCCCGCCGCTGGGTGGGAGTCCACCGTCGGCCAGCAGCCGGAGGGAGGAGTCCAGCAACGCGTCATGACGGCGTTGCGCCGGGGTCCGGGAGTCACGTTCCACCACCCCGTCACCGACACCGCCGCTGTCGCCGGCCGCGCCGCCCGTCGTGCCGGTCTGGCCGGCACCGGCATCGGTGTCGCTGGCCGGGGCGGGGGTCGCGGGGGTGGGTGCGCTGAGACAGTCGAGGACAGCTTCCAACGCAGCGCCGCAGGCCGGGGTCAGCGCCCCGGTCGGGATGACCATCCCATCCTGGCGCCGGGCCAACGTGAACCCCCGGTTCTGCTGCTGACGGGTGTCAGACGGTGCGGTGCCGTCAGGGTCGAGATGGGCCACGATCCGGGTGGCGAGTTTCGCGAGGTCTCGGGGGGTGAACCAGCGGGCCTGGGCCACCAGCTCGGCCTGGACCCGGGCCCCGTGGGCGAAGTCCAGGTCCTCGCTCAACCCGTCCAGCGTGGTGGTGATGACCTTCGCATGCCCGGGCGAGATCACCCCCGTCTTCTGCGCGGCCGCGGTCTCACCGAACACCGGTTCCAGTTGTTCCCCGGTCAGACCGGTCCGCGGACCGAGGTCCTGCGCCGCTCTGACCCGGGCCTTCGCCTCCCCTGGATCGACCCGCAACACCCCCACCAACAACGCCTGCGGGGACGCGAACCCATATTCACCGGCCAGTCCTCGTCCCATCACCGCCGACAGCAGCAGATGCTCCACCGCGACCTCCCGGCGGCGGTGCGTCTCCCAGCCTTGCAGCAGTTCCAGCAGCTCCGTGGAGGTCAGCGACGGCAACGGGGCGTCGAGCAGGGTGTCGAGCGCCGCCGTGACCGCCGCGAACAGGGCAGCCACTTTCGGTGATGCGTCGACTTCAGGCCCTCCAACCATGCCCCCGACACTACTCGAACACGTGAGCGATGACAACCGGAATCATCAATAAAACTAAGGTGATTCGCACAATCAAAGAAGGCTGGAGTGGTCCCGCCGCGAACCTACAACACCCCACCGACAATCGGCGATGGTTGTCCACAGGAGGTTCGAATGAGACGTGGATCGGACCGAGACTCCGCTCATCACGGGCTGCATCGCGGCGACGGAAACTGCGGCGACGGAAACTGCGGTGTCGGGAACGGAGCGACGAGAAGCCGGGAGTCGAGGAAGCCGTGGGGCGAAGTAGCCGTGGTGCCGAAGTAGCCGTGGTGCCGAGTACGACGGTCAACGAGGAGCCCACGTAGCGATCAGGATCGATCCCAATAGGCGTCCAACCCGATGCGTTGCCGGACGGCACCTTGCCGGACGGCACCTGCCCGACACCGCTTTGTCCGACGGCCTTGTCCGACGGCCTTGTCCGACCAACCAGGCAGGATAGGGCTGTGATGGACAGGTGATCTCGGTAGCGGCGAGCGAGCTGCTCCCCGCCTTGCAGTCGGCAGAGATTCGCCGTGGGGACCTGATCGCGCTCAGCATCGCCGTGGGGCGCGGTCTCGGAATCGCCGTGACCAATGCCGACGGCAAGCCGCAGCAGTGGAGCGTCGCCGCTGACCCCTTACCGGGAAGTTCATCCGTCACCGGCCAGCCCAACTTGATCAACCTCGTTGCCGCAATTGAGGCTGCACTCCGCCCGCGCTGGGTCTGGTGGTCTATCGAGACTCCCGAGGCATTGGTCCGGGCCGGCCTGCGGGTCGCGACCTGCTGGGACGTCGCCGCCGTCCATCGCCTGCTCTTCGGCGGTTGGCAAGCCGACCCGGCCCTCGTCTGGGCCACGCTACGGGACCTCGATCTCAGTGCGATCCCGGAGCTCGGCCAGTTAAGCCTCTTAGCCGGAGTGGCTGACCAGGAGGCCGACGGCGGTGACCGGGAGACCCCGACCCGCCCGGACGGCTACCTCCGGCCGGAGTGGGCCGGCGGCGGTTGGGCCACGACCCCAGCCAGACTGGCCGCCTGGAGCGCCTGCGCGCTCCAAGCAGCGATCCAGCAGAGAACGCGCCTGGAGAACCTGCACACCGGCGGCGACGCGCTGGCTACGGCACGGTCGGAGTCGGCCGCTGAGCTGCTCTGCGCCGAGCTCGCCACCGATGGTCTGCCGGTCGACCGGCGACGCGCCGAGGAATTGATCGCGGCGGCGGCCGGCAACCGCCCGACCGACACCGCCGAGGAGCTGGCGATCCGAGCCCGTCGCGACCGGGGGGTACTGCAGCACGTGAGAAGCGGCAGCGAGGAGACCGACCTCCGAAACCCGGCCCAGGTCCGCCGGATGCTGGCCGAGACCGGAATCGACGTACCGGACACCCGGTCCTGGCGCCTGCAGCCCTTCGTCGGTGCGCACCCGGTTGTCGAGGCACTGCTGGCCTGGCGCAAGAACGAGCGGATCGCGACCACTTACGGCTACCGCTGGCTGGACACCAATGTCGGCCCCGACGATCGGCTCCGGGGTGCCTGGTCCGGTTGTGACGGAGCGGCCGGCCGGATGACGGCCCAGGCCGGGCTGCACAACCTCCCGGCCGAGCTCCGTCCGGCGATCGCCGCGGAGGCCGGATACGTCTTCGTCCGAGCCGACCTCGGGCAGATCGAGCCGCGGGTGCTGGCCGCCGTGTCGGGTGACTCGGCGCTCATCCGGGCCAGCGACGAGGACGACCTCTACGCGCCGGTTGCGGCCCGCCTCGGCGTCGAGCGACCGGTGGCCAAGGTGGCGATCCTGGCCGCGATGTACGGGCAGACCTCCGGGGTGGCCGGTGAGGCGTTGAAGGGCATGGAGTCGGCCTACCCGGTCGCGATGCGCTACCTGCGCGCGGCGAGCGACGCCGGCAAGGCCGGGCGTCCGGTGCGAACCTACGGCGGCCGGCTGGTTCGCATCGGGGCTCCGCCGACCGGCCTGCCGGAGGCCCAGCTGCGCGCGGCATTGGCCGCCCGTGGCCGATTCGCCCGCAACGCCGTCGTTCAAGGCGCGGCCGCTGAGTTCTTCAAGGCCTGGGCGGTAACCCTGCGGGCGCGGGCGGCGCCCCTCGGCGCCCGGATCGTGCTCTGCCTGCATGACGAGCTGCTCGTACACACCCCGATCGAGCAGGGCAGCGCGGTCGCCGACCTGCTCGTCAGCTGCCTGGCCGAGACCGCCTCGCGCTTCAAACCCGATCGGCCGGTGCGCTTCGTGGCCGACGTCAGCATCGTGAACCGCTGGTCTGAGGCCAAGGAGACGGCGCCAAAAGCGGCCGTCGACCCACCGCTGAACGAATAGTGCGCCGCGTCACTCGGGCAATTCCGGTTTCAAGTTGACGTCGAATAGTTTCCAAGGAAACATTCTTCTTGTTGGTACCGGGGGGTACAGCAACACAACGCAGTGGAGTAACAGCAGTCGAGAGGATCGGGGGATCCAAACGGCTGTGGCGGTCGGCGCAGTTCCAACGGTCCTCTGGGGGGATCACGACGCTGACAGACCAGCTCGGGGGAGCCGGTCAGGCAAATTACATACAATGCGTTATGCAGCAGCGACGCGGCGTCGGGCTACGATCTTCGTAGCCCGGAGCCGCGTTTCTGCGTAAAAGTCGCCATGTTTGCTGGCCTGTCACCTGACAGGCGACTATAGGGTCATCACTACTTCACATCTATTCGGATGTTGTGTCATGCTTATGCAGCGATCGAAGAGAAGCACCCCCGAGCGGATCGACGATCGAGATTCATGTGAGTGTCATCGCGGATTCCCCCGAGTCCGACAGACAGTCTCTTTGCAGAAGTCGTTCAAGCAACGTTGAGGGCACCCCCGAGCCCCCAGCCTGAACGATCAAAACTGAAAAGCAGTACGAGACGCACGCCGTCCGGGAACCCCCAGTCCTGGAAAGCGTGCGTTTCGCTATTTCGGCATACTGAAAGTCATGGCGCTGCAGACCGAACCGAAGGTGCGCGCCGTCACCCTTCGTTCCATCGCACCGTCGGCGTTTCTGCCGGCTCTGGTCTACGAGATCGGCAACGGGGCGATCGCCCCGGTCATCGCCCTCACGGCACTCGACGTCGGCG